>NZ_JBXWQI010000022.1:0-54188 GCF_059612305.1 Ruegeria sp. CDSA033
AGTTCCAGATAAGCATCTGAACCAGCCACCCCAAGCCCCACAGAAGTCCCCTGCGGACCAGCAATGTTCCAGGCCGGGTCAATTGAACCAGAAGAAAAATCGTCAGAAATGCTCAATACGGCCCCCCGCCGAACAATCTCGGCTATAACTCACCACCATGCTCCAACACAAAATGCTCAGATAAAAATGACTTAAAACCCTAAAAAATAACAAAAAATACACAGGAAAGCCCCAGTGTATTTTACATTCTAAAACGGGATTTCAACGTAGCCCTCAAAAAACCAAACACCGACAACCAAACACAAAGAGCGGGAAACTTCGACGCATTACTCTTTGCGAAAAACACCATCATTTCTCATGAAGAATCCTATCATACTATCCTGAGAGGGTCACCAAAATTGTCGAAGGCCACACCCCAAAGTGATTACTGTTATATATATGGAAACAAAGACAAGGGTTTGAGGCCTTAATCTGGGAAGTCGCTGCAATCCGACAGTCGCAATTCAGGTTCAGAGTCCACCGTTGTCCATCGTGCAGCATTATCCTGTTTAGTCGTAGCAGTATACAATGGCGCGATGCACCTGTCTGCGCGGGTAGGGCCATAAGAGGGGGGGCACCGGGTTACATGCCGCCTGTGACAGCCAGAGAACGGCATGTTCAACTTGTGCACTACCTTTGTGAAAGTCGGTAACTACAATGAGACCATGCTCGGTCTGGCCCAAGATGTGGTGGCGCGAGCAGCTTTACCAGGAATTCATCCCAGCGTTTCATTCCCATAGTCTACCTGCTTTAGTGCAACAAACTTCGGTGGGCTTAAACTATGGTCAACCGAGTTACGGTAACATGATACTATCGAATAAAGATGCCATATTTTTCTGGCGCAATTTATGATTTTACCAAAATTTTCTTCAAATCTGCACGCTCACCTTTATTCAAACAAAACCCAAATAAAACCGCAACGTAAACCAATGCACCGGAAACGGAATAGGCTATCAACATATGCCAGCTTTCCGGCTGTTTGTTTAGGTCCAGGGCAATCCAGACAATACTGGCGGCTACCGCCGGGGAGTAACCGGGAACCAAAACACACCGGAACAAATCGGCAAAAGATCTGTCAATAATCTTCAGGCAAAGAATCCAAAAGAATAGGATCTGAGCAAGAATGGTGATAATTGTCAGCGACAAGGTTGCTCCAACTGCGCCCAATTCGGTAGAGCTCAGGAAATAAATCATCAGGATCAACCCGAAAAACTGAAAGATGAATGCGGCCGAAAAGAAAGCCTTTACCTGTTTTGTTGCTATTGCTGTCAAGGGAAGTAAGGCCATTGGCGACGTAAAGGGATAGATAATCATAAACAGGATAATAACCATGGAAGCCTGCGAATACTCTTCACCCAGATAAAGGTGAACGAAGCTGTCCGAGTAGATCACCAGAGGTGTCGCAACCAAAAGCGTTATCCATGACGCATATCGCCCGCCACGAAGTACAGTCTCAGCCAGCCTCCGCTTGTCATCCAAGGCATACATTGCCGTCAGGGCCGGCTGCAGCGTTTGAGCGGCAAGCCCTACCGTACTGTCGATTTGCCGGTAAAACGTCGCCCCAATATGGTAGCAGGTCACATCTACAGCCGTGCCATAAATATTCAGCAATATGGTCGCTGCGTTTGTGTACATTATTCCGCCCAAACGACCAATTGTGGTCCAAAGACCAAAACTCGTCAGCTCTTTGGCCTGGTTCCAGCGAAACTTACCGCGCTGAAGACGTAGTTCCGGGACCAGAAATCTTGCGCGAATGACTAACGCGATGGAGTAAATCACATCAGAAATTACAGTAGCTATTACGACCCAGATAACCTGAGGCCCAAAATACAATAGGAAAAACAGAAGAAGCCCCATACGGATTAAATCACGGGCGATGCCGAAAAGATTTAATTCAATAAACCGCTGTCGAACATGAAAACCGGAAAGGAAGGGCAAAGCTAACATTTGCAACGTGAAGCTTGCCACCAATAAAAGCAACATTGACTGCGCTGAACTCACCATGCCGGGTGCGATGTTCAGAAACTTTTCTATATTCAGGGCGAACGCTGCCCCACCAAGCAGAAAAATAGCGCCGACAACAACAAGCGGAGGAAATATGGAACTAATCAGGACAGGTATGCGCGCAAAATCCCCTTTTGCATATGCTTCAACCACATAGCGACTTATGCCTCCGGTAAAAAAAGAAAAGAAAAGCGGTGCAAACACCATCAGGGATGTAACGATCGGAAGGATCGCAAATTCTTCGGCCGTTATGCGGTGCAGAAGATATTGATACATCCACAGAAGGACGGTAACATTGAGTGCCTTGGCAAGGACCGAACTTGCCGAGTTGATAGCGACCAGCTTTTTCGAAATAACGATGTTCTTGTGTTCAGCCACACAGAATGCTCGATTTGGTTACTACTGCAAAATCTGACTTCAAATCCATGCCATTTACCTGATCCACAATCTCAGCTTTGTAAAGTGCGTTTGATGAAGCGCCCGAATCCCTGAACCTAAGCCAAACAACTCTACTGAAGGGATCGCACCACACGCGTCAGGCGCGGGCGGCGGCAACGCATGGTGCCTGCCCCAAGCCCACCGGGTAGGCACATTGCTGCTACACCCTTTACAAATCAAAAGGGTGATTACATGTTTTGAGCACTCTGGTTTCGATTAAATCAGGGTCTCATTTATTGCATGGAATATTACTGTGACCGGAACACGGCCTAGTCCAAGATTGAGTATCGGAATCCCTGTTTACAATGGCGAAAAGTATTTGCGGGTTGCTCTGGACAGCTTGCTTGCGCAGACATTCGAAGATTTCGAAATCATAATTTCCGATAATGCTTCGACGGACAAAACACAGGGGATTTGCGAAGAATACGCCGCCAAAGACATCAGAATTCGCTATGAGCGGCAGGCGACCAATCAGGGCGCGGCGGCCAACTACAACCGAACATTCGAACTGGCCCGGGGCAAGCTGTTCAAATGGGCAGCACATGATGATGCCTGCCTGCCAACGTTCCTTGAAAAATGTGTTGATGCTCTCGACAAGGCCGGGAAAGACACTGTTCTGGCTTACACGACCGCAACCACCATCGACTCAGATGGAGAAGCCATTATTCCTGATCCATACGCCAACGGTGACACGCTGCGGCCAAGCAGTAAATTCGCGGCCGCACGCGTCGTACACACGTTGCGATATATAAGCCTGGCCAATGCGACCTTTGGAGTGATCCGAAGTGAGCATCTCAGACGGACTCGTCTGATTGGTCCCTTTGTGGCCTCCGATTATGTCCTGATGATTGAGCTTGCCATGTTGGGTCGTTTCAGCAGGCTGGATGAAAGGCTTTTGCTGCGACGCAAACATTCCGAGGGGTCGCGGCATGAGGCCAATCCGACACTTGCCGATGTCGAGAAATGGTTCCGTGGAAACAGTGACCGCAAGTCCGTTCTTTCGCCACGGCTTAAACTTATGCTGGAGTATTACCGTTCCGTTTTCGTCGCGGATGTGCCCACAACCACCAAGCTGGCCTGTGCCAGCGTCATCCTTCCCGCAATGGCCGAGAGAAAACTTCGGGTCGCGGCAGGAAAGTGGAGGCGCCAAATAAGGCGGTCCACACTGGCACCCTGATTTTATTGCTCCAAAGCAGCCAAGAACGCTTTTACATCTCTTAACTTATCTGCATTGTTCTTTAGCCACTCGAGGTCGCGATCCCACCATCGTGACGCAAGCAGAGCATCGATCGTTGGCTCATCGAACCGATATCTCAGTATCCGGGCCGGGACACCCGCAACTACTGCGTATGGCGGAACATCGCGGGTAACAACCGAACCGGCACCAATAATAGCCCCGTGCCCAATGTTCACGCCCCCCTTCACAATAACGCCGTGTCCAATCCACACATCATGTCCAAGCGTTGTTTTGGTGATGTCCTGATGCGCGTCCTCAGTCACCAGATCGTAGCCTATATGGGGCAAGGAGCGATAGAAATACGGATGCGTCGAGACAAAATGATCTGGGTGATCAGCCAGACCTATCGTCGAAAATGGCCCGATTGAGCAAAAGCGCCCGATATCCGTCAGGCTGACCCGGCATCCAACCTCGACATAGCTGAAGGCCCCGAAACTGGAACCGGAAACATATGCCGGACCGCCCAGTCGGCAACCGGTCTCGAACGTGTTGTTGTCAGCAATCCAATAATCGAACTCCGGACCCAATGAGCGCAGGCCATGCCGCTTTTTCAGGCGCTGGCGCAACAGAGCACGCCGGACACCGTGAGGCATCAGGTTTTCGAGCACGCGGGTCAGTCGACTACTCATCGGCCAGATAACTTACGGATTCCGGCCACCAGAGCGGTATGTACAGCGCCAGATTTTTTTTCTGAGTTACGATAAGCAGATTCTGCAAGCTTCAGACCCTTTCTGATTGCTGGCCCGCTTATCGCCAGCGAACCTTCGTACCAATGTTGCCATCCCAGGTTTGGAAACTTTCCTGCAATCATTTCATTACAAATTGACAGCACCGTGTAGCGATGCACTAGGGATTTGGATGTTTCGTCAGAAGCCTGGGCTCCCTCGAATGGGAAGCTGCCCCAAGCCGCCGCCTCATTCTGATCCGGCTGTGTCCAGAGCGCTGTAATCAAATCGCAGGTCACATCACGCACATCCGCATAGGGGTCAACCAGATCACTATCCAGCACCAGATGCTCGGAAAACGTAGACAGCGTTGTGTTGTAAAGGTTCAGCCCCCATTCAATCATAGGCTTGTTAACGCGGACGGAGAGATCGGGCACCACAGCACCATCTTCTCGGCGATAACCGGTTACAGTGCCATGGTCAGCTGCACAGAACATCTGGACACAGGTTCCAAATCCCCGGGATCGCTTGATGCCCTGATTTCGGCGGTGATCATAGAGATAGCAATCCGTATCAGCGACCCACTCGGGCTCTTGAGCTGGCATGGGCAAGCCCGCGTCCTTCGGGTTATCCAGCCCAATCAGAAAGATACGCGGCGCCCGGCCACCGGCATTTTTTATCAGGGCATGTACAGCGCGAACCTGGCTGCCCACACCTCCGAAATCAATTATCCCTTGAGAAACATCATCCAGAAGGCCTTCCTGCCTGAAGTAATCGGTTACGATTTCGCGCCGCCGGGATGCACGCTCCAAAATCAACTCGCGCAGTGGCCCTTCAGTTAGTTGGGCGCGTAAGGCTTCTGAAATTTGCGAGGCAGAATGCGTTACATCCACATCTTCGGGTTCATCCAGAAACTGCGCGACGTCATCCCACTGAAGATCAAATCTGGCAAGGAATTTAGCTATAGATAAACTTGGGACATCCCGGAAAATCCAGCCTGTCTCTTCCTCGTCGGCACTGAATGTCGCCGCCAGATTGGTAGATTTCCGGCTGACATACAGATAGCCGATTTCAATTGGCAGCTGTAACCGCGACACCAAAGTGCGGGCCAGTTCAGCTAAAATCTGACCGTCTCGGGCAAGAAACACGAGGCGTTCCAGCGAAAGTTCCTGAGCTCTTTTCAGGATCCAGAGCACGTACCCCAGCAAGGCCGGGGCTGCAACACCAGCCGCTACATCGCGGATTGCGGCCTCTCTGTCATCTGTTGCCGTCGTTGCCAAACGGGTCATCCGGCTTGCGCCAGCCAAAGAAGATGCAAAGCCCGCAGTGGTCGTAGCGGCGTCGGCGAGTATTTCTTCATACTTGTTCAAACGCCCGCTGGTACACCAGCGCGTCTCAATCCCCCTCCTCAACGGAACAGCGACATCCGAGTGGGGGTGATCGCCCATATGCAGAATTTGGCCCGGTGAATTGTTTTCTGACGTAAGGCGCTCAAAAAGTCGGCCGGAAGCTTTTGATTCAGCGTGTTCAGATGACACCAGGCAACGGCTGTCGGAAAACCAGAGCCCGGCCGAATTTAGTCTGTCTTCAATAAAGGTGGCAGGAAAATACGTGTCCGAAGTGTACACCACAGGAAGTCCCTGTGCCTGGCAACGGTCAAGCAATCGCTGGGCCGCAGGGACAGCGCGCAACATCTCAGCTTCCAGCGAAAGTTCGGCCTCTGCCAATTGCGGGACCAGCTGTTCATCCAGATGAAGTCGACGTGCGACTTCGACATAAAAATCCCGGAGCCCGGCTTTGGAATCCAAACCGCCTTCGCGCCGCCATACGGCCTGCTCGGCATTCGCCCGGACCTGCGCGAATAACTCAGGAGAACAGTTTATCATTCCTTTAGTCGCCAGACGGCGACCCAGCCAGATGAACAGATCATGTGGACGACCGCACGCCCGGGTTAAAACTGTATCAAAAACATCTAGCGAAAGTAGCGAGGGTGCCTTGGGCTGAACTGCGCCCATATCACCAAGATCATCAAGTGACCTAATATGGTACGGCTTTGCGCTGCGGCGTGCTTTGGATGTATCCACTCTTTATGTCCTAATACCAATAATATGAATTCTTACCGTAGTCTGGCTTTATTGCACAAACCTAATAATGGCTGCAGTGCCGCTTTCCCCGGACAGAGTTATTCTATGGTCTCTGTGATGCGTATGCCAAGATCAGTATAACGGTCAGACAAGGCAGTTCGGGTCTGGGGTTTCGCGATCGGCCATCAAAGTTCTGCGTCACAAGCCTCTGCCAATGTATCTTGACGCGTTTATGGCATTGCTACGGGTAAACACACCTGTTCTGCGGGTTTTCAGGGTTAGTTTTTTGCAGGCAGCGTGGCGACTCCGATGAGGGCGCCACAACTGGTACCGGTGCTCTGATGTATGGGATGCCCGGGGACGATTCGACCGCTGATCTATTGCCCCGATTGTTTAATAATTTGACGTATATTCTGGAAGAAACCCATTATTTAAATCCCGTTTGGAAACATTTCATCGGTCACGCCCGCTCTGAAAGTCTGCTCAAAACCCGGATCAGGAAACCGGACGCCTTCAGGAAGATACACCTGACACTCTTTGGATTGATCCTGAACGAAGATCAGCGCATTGCTTCCATCTTGACGGAACTTTGATGACCTAGATACTGGGCGCGGTTTTCAAACTCAGGATTTTTTAAAGTGACCAGTTATATTGCCAAACTGAAAACCCGCCTTGTTCGTATACCCGGAAACGTTCGGACACGAGGGAAGGAGTAGTGAAGACCATCCTGCATATCACCGCCGACTATCCCGATCTGTACAATGAGAGGAAAACCCTGGCGATCAGAAATCTGCTGGAAAACACAAATGGTTTTCGTCATCTCGTTTACTCGATTAACCGAAAATCCGGTCTTGGCGGCTTGCAACTGATTGGTCGTCAGAACGGTGTCGCCACAATTTGTTACAAGGCACCGCCCCTGAGTATATTTCTGGAAACGTTTCTGTCCGGAGTGGCGGATTGGATCGTCAATGATCTTCGCGAAACAAATGAAGAGGTCCATTTGTTGCATGCGCACAAGCTTTCGATTGAAGGCCTGGTGGCGCAACGCGTGTCGAGAGCATTGGGACAAATCCCTTACATTTGCACAATTCGTGGGAACACGGATCAAAAGTACCTCCGTCTGAAACTGCAAAAGCGCGAAACCTATCGACAACTGGTCGGGGGGGCCGCGCTGTTGCTTCCTGTGACGCCCTGGATCGAACGCTATGTGGACCGGACCCTTGGGGCGGACCGGGCGCCCAGGCAGCTTTTGCCCACCATCAGCCAGAGTACCGAATTGCTTTCGCCACAACCGGGGAACGGTCGGTTGGTTACCGCGTTTCACCTGGCCGGGTGGCGCCTCAAAGGAATCCCCAACCTCCTCTCCGCGATATCGGGACTAAGGGCTGCCGGAACTCTGGTGCAACTCGATATCATCGGTGGGGGCGATGAGCATCATAGCCGGGCCATTCAAAAGCAGATCGAAAAACATAATCTGGAGGATCAGGTTCGGCTGCTCGGGGCCATACCTCATACTGAAATTCAGGCACGGCTGAACACGTATTCGGGGTTTGTTCTGCCCACACTACGCGAAACTTTCGGCATGGTTTACATCGAAGCGCTGACAGCGGGATTGCCAATTCTCTACTCCGAAGAACGGGGGGTGGACGGGTTCTTTGACGACATGGATATCGGGGTTCGTTGCGACCCCAAATCGGTTCAGAGCATTGAATCGGGTCTGCTTCGGCTGACCGGAAATGAGCAGCATATGAAAACCGAGCTGGCAAGATATCAGGCCGAAGGCTTCTTTCGCCGTTTCAATGCCGGAAGCGTTTCTGAAGCATATGCGGAAGCGCTGCAGAGGATTTTTGATGACGATCAGGTTACAGTTGCAGGTGAGGCGTATTGATACGCACGGTTGCCGGTATGACACACAATAACGATAAAACCGCGCGAAATATGAACGGTATAGCAGGTGAGAGTATGAGTGAAACGGTCAAGGTTTCTATCCTGGTCATTAGTTTCAATACCAAGGATGAAACACTGGAGGCGCTTCGTTCGGTCGTAAAAGAGACCCGAGACGTCCCGTATGAATTAATCGTGGTCGATAATGCATCCAAAGACGGATCAGCCGCCGCGATCCGTGCCGAATTTCCGAATATAAGATTGATTGCGTCAGAACAGAATCTTGGCTTTGGAAAGGCCAACAATCTGGCAGCCGCTGACGCGAAAGGTGACTTCCTGTTGCTTCTGAACCCTGACACAGTCACGCTGGGGGGGGCTGTTGACCGGCTGGTCGACTTTGCAACGGTATATCCCGATAACGGAATCTGGGGTGGTCGTCAGTTTTATCCCGATCTCAGCCTGAACACGACGTCGTGCTGGCGGCAGATGACAATCTGGGGACAGCTTATGTGGGCCTTGGGTTTGCTGAAGATGTTTCCTGACAACGGGCTGTTTAACTATGACGGCTATGGTGGATGGGACAGGGCCGATATTCGAGAGGTTGAAACCGTTTCCGGTAGCTTTCTGTTGATCCGCAGGGATCTGTGGGAAAAGCTGAATGGCTTCGACACTACCTTTATCATGTATGGCGAAGACGCGGATCTTTGTTGTCGGGCCCGTCAGGCAGGGGCCAGACCCATTGTGACCCCGAATGCCGAAATCATTCACTATGGGGGGCGATCCGAAAGGGTCCGCGCCGACAAGATGGAGCGCCTTTTGCGCGCGAAAGTCGCCTTTTCCAAAATTCATTCGAATTCGTTCCACGCCCTTGTTTTTCGGCTGGTTTTCAGGACGCTGGTCATAGTTCGGCTCTTGGGGTTCAGCCTCAAGAGGATCATCCGGCGGGATCAGAGGTCTGCGGATTCTTTTAACGTCTGGCACGATGTCTGGGCACGGCGACGTACTTGGCTACAGGGATATTGATCAAAATGCAGGATTTTGCAGCTAACACTTCATCCAGGCCCATCAGGCTTTGCCTTTTTGGGGCCTCTCCGGATACGGCAAACCTTGGTGTTTCAGCCCTGTTTCTTTCAGTGATGCACGCGATTGCAACCCGTCATCCGAACGCACAGGTGACGGTTTTCGACTATGGCGCCGGATCGCGTGTCGCCACCCTTCACTTTGATGGAAAGCCTTTCCACTTCACTCGCATCGGTGCCAATCTGTCCCGCCGCTATTACCGTCGGGACAGCCTGTTCAACATGCGCATGAGCGCGGCACTTGGCGGGCTGGGAAATCCTGGCGTGCAGGCAATCGCACAGGCCGACGCCGTTCTCGACATCAGCGGGGGCGACAGTTTCGCAGACATCTACGGCCAAAAAAGGTTTGACGCCATAACGCAGACCAAACAACTCGCCCTGCACCAGAACACACCATTGATCCTTCTGCCTCAGACCTACGGCCCGTTCAGCGCGCCCCCGGCGCGGCACATCGCCAGTGACATCGTGCGCGCATGTGGCATGGCCTGGGCGCGCGACGAGCGGAGCTTTGAAACGCTGAAGGACCTGCTGGGTTCCGATTTCGATCCCGCGCGGCATGACACCGGGGTCGACGTTGCCTTTGCCCTGCCGCGCAGCAAACCCGAAACCATGCCAGACAAGCTGGTGGAGTGGATGAAGCCGGAAAGACCGCGCCCGCTTATTGGCATCAATGTCAGCGGCCTGATCCACAACCGGGGGGAGGAAGGTTCCCGGCAGTTCGGTTTCATAAGCGATTATCGCGATATCATTCACCAGACTCTGTCCCGGTATCTCGAACAGACCGAAGCGAATATCGTGCTGATCCCACACGTCCTGGCCGCCAAGAACAATCACGATACCGATCCCGAAGCCTGCTGGAATGCCGCCCGGGCGCTGAACAACGAGGAGCGGCTGCTTGTTCTGGATGAACGTTACGATGCCATGGAGATGAAATGGGTAATCTCCCAGCTCGACTTCTTCTGCGGCACCCGCATGCATTCGACAATCGCGGGGCTATCATCCGGAGTGCCGACAGCCGCCATCGCATACAGCAAGAAAACTCTGGGTGTCTTTGAAACCTGTGGGCAGGGTCGGCATGTGGTCGACCCGCGCAGCGAAACGCTTGAGCAATGTGTTGATGGTCTCTGGGAGGCCTGGGAACACAGGGTCAATGCGGCAAAGACCCTGGCCGAGCATTTGCCGGGCGTCAAAAGCCAGGCCCAGAGTCAGATGGACCGGATTTTCAGCTATATCAAAAACCAGAAAAGCACATCCGCCAGGACGCTCTGATAGCCGGTGATCGTTACCGGCTCCAGTCACCTTCGGCGTGCATGGAGCGTGGCGTGAAAGCCATCTGTAGCATTCTGCGTGCGCGATAGAGCCTAATTCTAACCAGGCACACCAAAGCCAGACCCCGTTCCCGGGTTCCCCGCAGGCGTTTGGACGTCAGCACCGTTCCGATTTCTCCTGCTGGCGAGCCGGCAACGGCGATGGCCCGGGCCAGCCAGCGCAACCTGCCGAAAGGTTTCATGTAATAGTCCGAGTAGTCGTGACTGATATGCCTGTCCCATTTTCGGGCCAGTTCCACAAAGGACTTGTGGGCGGGGTGATGGACAATCATGTCTCCAATATAAATTGTGGTATAGCCGAGGGATTTTGCCCGAAAGCCCCAATCCCGATCTTCCGCAACCTCCAGACCCGCGAAGGGGCCAACCTTTTCGAACACCTCCGCACGCATGGCGAGATTGCCGGTGCCGGAATATCCTTCAGCAATATATTTGCGATTACGATAACCGTAGACGCGCTCATACGGCTCCAGAAAGGTGGGGTGCCCGGGGATGGCATATTGCACCTGGACATCGCCGCCAATGATTTGCGTGTCAGGATTCCGGAACGCCGCCTCGATCACAAAAAGCCAGTTTTCATGGGCATGACAATCCGCGTCGATGAACGCCAGAATATCTCCGCGCGCCTGTTCTGCGCCAAGGTTACGGCCGGGCCCGGGGCCAAGTATCCCCTGAAACAAAAGCCGTACTTCCGGGTAGGCGTTGCAGATATCCTGCGGGCTCTGCGCTGACCCGTTGTCCACGACGAGGATCTCTACATCCGAACCATGGTTCTTTTGCCGATGGAGCACGTCCAGGCAGGTGCGCAAATGCTCGGGTTGGTTGTAGTGCGGAATGATGACGGAAATCAGCATAAAGCAATCTCGAAAAGAATTTGATGAAAGGGTACCCGACGCCGCGCAATCCAGAAAGGCGTGAACTGATCTGCCCCAACCCTATGATACATCCGTATTTGCCATTTCCCCGCGAATAAGAAATCAGAATCCCGGTTTGTCCGTGGTAGAGTGAAATGGCTAATTCAGAAAGAGTCCAGTCAGAGAGCCTGCACTTGCCTGGGAAAGAAGTAACGGACCTTACGATTGATCCGTCGGTAATTGCATATGTACGATAACGATTCGAAAGTCAGGTCACCATCAGATTTGTTCTGAATATGGATACAGTTCCATACGAAACGTCAATTTTGATGCCTTTGATTGATCAATCGTTCCTGTCGGGAAGTCTGGAAAAAGGGTGATGAACCCTTACATTGATCAAAAGACTGACCAGTTGGTGTGACGGTCGCTGCAAGAGTTTCGCCCCAAGGGGTAGGCGGGGAGAGTTGTGACCGCTACAATCGTGATCTGATTGAATCGTATTATGAGCTCGGTTGCTTTGTTCCATAGCCGTTTCCGGGTTTGTTTTGTTGTGTCGAGTGTTGATGTTTTTTGAAAGTTGTCGTTCGCATGAGCAATGATCTCTATGTCGAGCATTTCGGGCTAACCGAGCGGCCGTTCACGCTGCTGCCGGATCCAGGCTTCTTGTTCTGGTCAAAGGTTCACAAACGCGCCTTCATGGTGCTGGAGTTTGGTATCCTGTCCCGGGCTCCCATCACTCTGATCACCGGCGAGATCGGATCAGGTAAAACGACCCTGATCCAGAAACTTCTTAGCCAGATGGATGATAATATCACCACTGGCCTGATCTCGAACGCGCATCGCGGGCGTGGCGAAATGCTGCAATGGGTTCTGAATGCGCTGGATGTCCCGGTCAATCCGCGGGTTCCCTATGTGCAGCTTTTCCAGACTCTGCTGGATTTCCTGATTGCAGAATACGCCGCCGGTCGACGGGTGGCGCTGATTTTCGACGAGGCACAGAACCTGTCCCGCGAAGGCCTCGAAGAACTGCGGATGCTGACCAATATCAACTCTAACAAAGACGAACTGGTGCAGTTGATTCTGGTCGGGCAGCCCGAGTTGCGGGACATGGTTCTGGATCCAAACATGCGCCAACTGGCCCAGAGGGTGGCAGCCAGCTTTCACCTACCTGGCATGGACCGGAAAACCGTTACCGACTACATCGCACACCGGTTGCAGGTCGCTGGCGGCACTGGTGAGGAATTCACGCCCGGGGCTTGTGCCATCGTGTATGAGACTACTGCGGGCATTCCGCGCCTCGTCAACCAGCTTTGCGAATTTGGCCTGCTATATGCCTGGAGCGACGATAGCATGACTGTGTCAGAGAGAATTGTGCAAAACGTTCTGGACGATGACGTGTTCTTCGGAGCGCTTTCTACGCCGGATGGCGGCGAGAAAAAAAAACTTCAGGTTCTGACGCTAAATCAGGAAGAGCGAATCCTGCCAAAGGAAAAGGCGGGGTGACAGTGTTGGATTACAATCGGGCTCAGTTCGACGGAAAACGGGATAACTGAACGTGGACTTACGGTTTTACTGGTCGATCTTTTCGCGGCGGCTGCCGTATTTCATGCTTGTCGCAACCGTGATCAGCGCGGCGTCGATCATCGTCGCTTTCTCTCTGCCGCCAGCCTATGTGTCAGAGATGAAACTGATCGTCGAAGCGCCCCGAATTCCAGACGATCTGGCCGCATCGACGGTGCGCACCCCGGCGCAACAGCAACTTGAGCTTCTTGAACAAAGGCTGCTGACCCGGGCCAACCTGATCGATATCGCCAACCGGCAAAGGGTATTCCCGGATATCTCTGAAATGTTGCCGGACCGGATCGTCTCGGCGATGCGGGCGCGCACCACAGTGCGTGCAAGCAACCACAGGGCGCCGGTGCCGCTGATGCAAATCAGTTTCGAGGCGCGATCAGGCGCGGTCGCGGCAGGGGTGCTCAATGAATACCTGAATCTGATCCAGCAGGAAGACGTCCGGTCCCGCACCGCGCGCGCAGCGCAAACGCTTGAATTTTTTGAACAGGAAGTGGCGCGCCTGAGTGAGGAATTGGCCAGGCGCAATGCCCGCCTGCTAGCCTTCAAGACCGAAAACTCCGATGCACTGCCGGAAAGCCTCGATTACAAGCTCAGCCAGCAAACGCTGCTGCAGGAACGTCAGGCGATGCTCGAACGCGAAATCGCGGGCCTTGAGGATCAGCGCCAGAACCTGATCCTGATTTTCGAATCCACCGGGCGCGTGAACGGGTTCGAAAGGACGCAGCAGTCTCCGGAAAGCCGGGAACTTGAAGAGCTCCGCCGCCAGCTCGGCGAAGCGCTGATCATCTATTCCGAACAGAACCCGCGTGTGAAGGTGCTCAAAGCGCGCATTGCCGAGATGGAAAAGACGGTACAGCCCCGTCCTGAGGACGACGAGGATACCACGGGCAACGCCCTGCTTGATATACAGCTGGCCGAGATCGCAACCCGTATTGATGTGCTCAGAGGACAACAATCCGCGACACAGGCCCGGCTGGAAAAAGTGACCGACACGATCAACCGGACACCCGCCACATCGATCCAGATCGAAGAACTGACCCAGGACCGGGACAACCTGCAACAACAGTACAATCTGGCCGTTGACCGGCTTTCCCGGGCCAGTACCGGCGAACGGATCGAAGTGACGGCACAGGGCCAGCGCGTATCCGTAATCGAACCACCAGCTGTGCCGAACCGGCCGTCCAAGCCCAACCGAACTGTGATCGCTGCCGGCGGATGCTTTCTGGGTATTCTCGCGGGACTCTGTCTGGTTGTGCTGCTGGAAATGCTGAACCGATCTGTCCGGCGGCCGGAGGATCTGGTCGCGCGCCTGGACATCACGCCTCTGGCGACCATTCCATACATCTCAACACCGGGGGAAATTTGGCGGCGACGGGGGTTCAAACTGGCGCGGCTGACAATCATACTCGTTAGCGTGTCGGCGGGGGTATATGCGATACACACCTATTATCAGCCTCTGGATCTGGTGGCCGAGAGGGTTATGGAAAAAATCGGGACGCGCTGGTGAACCGCCGCCTGAATAGCTTTGATCGGGAAGGATAGCGGTCGATGGAGAAACTGCAGGTTGCCATAGAAAAGGCACGGTCGCAGCGGCAGAAAGCCGGTAACCCCCGGCCTGCTGCCGAACCGGTAGTAAAACCTGTCAAGCCGACGGATGAGAGCCTGAGGGAACGTTGGAAAGATCTGACGCAGATCGACGTGCCCGAGTCTGCCCTTAGCCGCAACCGACTTGTCGCCAGCGCCGACGGACCCGCAGCGGGGCCGTTCGACATGCTGCGCACCCGTATTCTGCAACAGGCCAGAAGCCGGGAGTGGAAAAGGGTCGCGCTGGTTTCACCACACAGTGCTTGCGGCAAGAGTACCGCAGCAGCCAACCTCGCCTTTAGCTTCGGACGGCAGTCCGATCTGCGCACGATCGTTCTGGATCTTGACCTGCGTCGCAGTGGGTTGCGTAAAATTCTTGACCAGCACTGCCAGCACACGATGGCCGATGTGCTGCGGGGGGACGTCCCGTTTTCCAAGCATGCTCAGCGGCTTGGCGAAAACGTGGCACTGGGGTTAAACGGCAGCACTGTTCGAAATGCCGCCGAAGTCCTGCAAAGCACGAAAGCCAGAGAGGTGCTGGATTCACTCCAGGCCGGGTTCGAACCGGACCTTATGCTGTTCGACATGCCCCCGCTGATGGAGGTGGATGACAATTTCGGCTTCCTGGGGAATGTGGATTGCGCCCTGTTGCTGATCGAAGCCGAACGCACCACGATCGACCAGATTGATGTGGCCGAGCGCCAATTGTCGGAGTTAACGAATGTGATGGGTGTCGTTCTGAACAAGGCCCATTATACAGAGGGCGCGTATGGGTATGGATATGGATATGGATATTAGTCTCGGAACCCGCTGAAATTTTGTTGGAAGCAAATTTCATCGTTCGGAACGGATCAGCGACGTGTCTGATATTCAGCCCTGTGAAGACGCATCGGGTGCATCAAGGTTTCCTCTTGGCGACCGTCATCACTCACATACAGTCAATCAAGGTAGCGCGCACCAACCTGCAAAACACGTCTTGAACCTACCCAAGGCCCAACTGAATCGAATGTACATATTTGGGCGTTATAGAAAAAAAACAGGGCATGGTTCGGCTATCGCGGTTGCTACATTGCTGTTCCTCAGAAACAGCAGAGACCTCATAGAATAACCCAAGGAAGCGACTCTAACTGCCTGCCTCAATACGGAGGACTCTGATCGCCGGGTCTACGCGGCTATATGCTGCCAGCAATCGTCCCGACCAGTTCTGATCAATGTAATCAGCCATGAAACGTGATGGCGCGACCAGGGTCACTGTCCCCCCTGCCCTATCAGCTTCAGTCAGATGTTGGAACCAACTGCTCCACAACTCCGGATCGCGCCCATGCAGGACTGCCTGAACCCGACTCCAGACGTCACTATCCGCATCAGGCGAAAAATCCTTGGCTTTGAAAGGGACGACATTGGTTGTCGCTTCCGGTTCAACCGACATCCGCGACAGGAAATCGGATCCGATTGTGGGCCAGATATCCGACGTGTCGATCATCAGCTGCTTCAGATCCAGCTCATAGACTGCAACGCGCCCCCGCACGGCCGGGCGTTTGACGGCGATCCATCCCATCGCGCGAAGCTTTGCCATCTCGCGTTTGACCGTGCGCTCATTCACAGACCAGAGCCGGGCTATTTCTTCCCGTCCGATCGACAGCTCATTGTTGCGCCAGTTATACCGAGTGGTGATTAGGGCAACGACGCGCAGAATGCTGCGCTGTCTGTGCTTGTCGCCTGACAAGGCGTATACGGCCAATGCAGACAGAATATCATACTTGAAAGCCGGCGCATTTCGTCCAACCGGTTTCGCAACCTGCATTTCCATTCTCACCGCTCTGCCTGCCTCGTGCGGAGCTATGCCGCCAGTCTTACGCTGTTCACCCAACGCTTTTCGCTATCGTGGCACAATTAACGTCCAAATGATCGATTGTGTCAAGCGGAGTCTGCGACGAGATCGTTTTGCGGTCAGGCCCGTATCAAAATTCAAAAGAAAACTGGTGAAGTATTGGTGATGGGGGACATCCATAATGGCCCCCTATTGATCTCTTTTGCCCCCCTATATAGGGGTATTTCCAGCCTCATGCCCCCCTAAGTATTGGGCGAGGGTCAATGTTAGGGGGGGTGCTTTTGTTCCGTTGCTCCGAATCGATTCCGGCGCTGTTTTTCCCTGCTTTCTTACCCGTGGGTAAGATCATACGGGTATCATATTTTCTTTTGCACAAAGTGCAATTTAAGCGTAAATATACAATTATCTAAAAATAGCGTCCTAAGAAACGAGACTCGAGGCATGTACACGCACGAAGACCTAAATACTCTGCGGAACCAGTCCCTCAAATTACAGGGATGGATCCGCCAGCAAACGTTCAGCCCGGAAATGGAGAAAACCTTACGCCGCTTTTCAAGTTGGGAAGTCTCCGAGCTGATCTTTCGCGTCAACCAGTCGACCTTTCGCGGCAAGCTTGCGGCGGACCCTACTCTGCCCAGTGGCGAGGTAGAACCCGATGGTCGTCAGCGCTGGTTCAGCCTGGAAGAGGTGAATGAACTGCGTCGACGGCTCAAGGTAAATCGGAAGTCCCTGATGCCGCCCCGCCCTGCCGATAAACGCGCCATTCGGGCAGCGGTAGCCAACTTTAAGGGTGGTGCCGGAAAATCCACCGTTGCGCTCCACCTTGCGCATGCAGCGGCGCTCGATGGTTATCGCGTGCTGGTCGTGGATTTTGACCCGCAGGCCACGTTGAGTCATTCCATGGGTCTGACAGACGTGACTGAAGATTTTACCGTTTGGGGCATCATGGCGCGGGACCTGATCCGCGAAACCGAACGCATGAACAATCGCCCCGTTGCTGCCGAGTCCGGCACCGCCCTGCCCCGCCGCGAGCTGCCGCCATCGGTCACCGGCATGGGTCTGGGCGATCTGCGCATCGCGGATTTCATCAAGCAGACATCCTGGTCCAGCATCGATGCGATCCCTTCCTGCGCCAACGCGGCCTTCGTAGAGTTCGCTTCGGCTCAGTACCGGCATCTGAACCCCGAGTGGTCCTTTTTTGCAGCGGTGTCGCGATATTTGGATCAGATCCCAGATGATGCCTATGACCTGATCCTGTTCGACTGTCCCCCGGCGATTGGCTACCAGTCGATGAACGCAGTGTTCGCGGCGGACATGCTCTATATCCCGTCTGGCCCCGGATATTGGGAATATGACTCGACTACCTCTTTCATCGGTCAGCTAGCCGAGGCGCTGGAGGATCTGGCTTATGGGTTCGACAAAACCTTACCCACGGGTAAGATTGGCCTTCCCAAAACTTTCTGCGAACTTCGGTTCCTGTTGACCCGCTATGAGCCCGGCAACGCCCTGCACCTCGCCATGTTTGATGCTTTCAGGAAAGTGTTCGGTGACCACGTCGCAGAGCATCCGGTCGAGATGACGCGTGCTGTCGAACAATCCGGTCGTTTCCTGAGTTCGGTCTACGAGATGGATTATCGCGAGATGACGCGGGAAACTTGGCGTCGCGCACGCTCGACTTTCGATAATGTCTATGAAGAGTTCCGAGGCACGATGCTGGCGGCCTGGGATAAGCTGGAGGATGACACATGAGCCGCAAACGCAGAATGTTTGACATCGATATGCCAGCCATGGAGGATATTCCGGTTGGCAAGGTTCCGGACAAAGTTCTGGAGAAGCGGCGCGGGCCAATGGCCGCGGCAATATCCGAGAATGCGGATGCCCTGCGTAATCAACAATCGACCGAAGAAACCATTCGCTCTGAAAACGACCGTTTGGCGCATGAATTGGTACGGCTGCGGTCCGAAGGGTTGGTGACGGAACACGTCGTCCTGTCGGATGTCGTCACCGGAAAGCTCACCCGGGATCGCAAGGTTGGCCCAGACGCGGAACTGGACGAATTGAAGGATTCTATCCGCGACATTGGATTGTCGAACCCAATCCGTCTTGAACGCCGGACGGATGGACGCTTTGATCTGATCCAGGGTATGCGCCGGTTGTCGGCCTATCGAGCGCTGCACGAGGAAACGGGTGAGGACATCTACGCCAAAATCCCTGCCGGTATCTCAAATGCAAGCGACATAAATGACAGCTATCGGCGCATGGTTGATGAGAACCTGATCCGCAAAGATATCTCTTTCGCCGAGATGGGCGCATTGGCGCGAGCCTATGCCGAAGATCCTGCCAACGAATGCCCCGACGTGGATAAGGCTGTTGCGATCCTGTTCAAGTCTGCAAGTTATACCAAGCGCAGTTACATCCGGTCCTTTGCCAGCTTGCTCATGATGTTGGACAAGGTGCTGATGCATCCCAACGAAATTCCGCGCAATCTGGGGGTCGAACTGAAGCGCAAGCTGGACGCCAACCCGGGGTTGATCCGCCAGGTCAGCACCGCCGTATTGACTGAACCGGATCGGGACGGCCCACGTGAAGTTGCGATATTGCGAACCTTTATCGAGACCGAGCGCAGCACGGCCGAGAAACCGGCGCCATCAGCGAGCGGGAAAACCCGCCGTGCAAAAACTACTTTTCAGGTTTCGGGCCGGGCAGGGGTAACCAAATGTTCGGCTTCCAGCGGCCGGATCGAGTTGCGTTATGACCTGGATTTCACACGCGTGGACCGTGCAAAGCTTGAACAAGCTATTGCAACCTTGATCGACGAATTGCTGGAGGACGGTGATCTTACCCACGGGTAAGGTTCTGGTTTGTAGCTTTGTGGGAAGGGAACGCCGGGCCTTCTGCCCGGCATTCTATTCTGCAGACCTCACCCCAACAGGTCCGTTGCCGGGTTCTCTGCAATGTCCACATCGTCATAGTACTTCTGCGCCTGGACCATGGAGCGGTGCAGGGACAATCGCATGGCCGCCTGGATTGGGGCGCCATCTAGCGCGGCTTGCGTCAGGAACCCCGAACGCAACCCGTGCGGCGAGGCAAAATCTTCTGGCAGCCCGGCCAGTTTCAGGCGGTGCCGAACAATCTGATAGATCGCATCCGGGCTGAGGCGTCGTTTCAGAACCCGGTCGGCTTTGGAAACAGGGCGGAACAAAGGGCCGTCGTTGATCCTACCCACATCGATCCAATGCACCAAAGCCTGCGCTGCGCGGGATTTCAGCACCAATCGCGGCGTTTCGCCCTTCTGGGTCGTCTTGGTTTCCAGCAATGAGATCCAAACACGATCTTTTTCCTCAAATTCCTTGAGCGATACATCCTCGCGCATCAGCCCGGTCAGTTCCGACCGGCGCCGACCACCGCTGGCCCAACCCAGCATCAGGATGGCGCGGTCGCGGCAATCGCGGCGGGAACCGCGACAGGTGGCCAGCAGCTGTTCGAGGATGTCACGAGTAATCGGATGCTGCGACTTTGGGGCAGGGGGCCGGGCGGCGGCGCGGCGGGCCTTGGCACGGGCTTGTTTCACTTGCGGCGCATCAAAGGGCGCGGCGAGGTTCTTCATCCGGTGGAAGACCAGCCAGGAGGCAATGCGCCGGTCCAAGGTGGACGAGGCAGGGCAGGCCAGCGATCTGCGTAGCCCTTGTGCGATCAGAGCTTCGGTGGTTACACGCGCGATGTCGTCTTCTGGTGCGTCGCTCAGGTCGCGGGCGTGGTCGAGAATGAAAGCCAGCGCCGCCGCTTCCGTTTCGGGCCAGTCTAGCGCCGACCCGAAGCGCGCAGCCTTCCAGGCGGTGATGTAGAGCAGATCGCGCTCATACGCCCTAAGCGTATTGTTCGGCGTGCCGCGGATATAGAGATCCGTCAGCGCCTCCTGATCTGCGTGCGACAGGGACGGGGTGGGGCCGGGAAGATAGGGGGCAGGGGGCTTCATGAAGTGTATCCTGCGCCAATTCAGGTCAGAATTCAATCATATGTGATAAGGGATACTTATCGGATGTGATTGTAAAGTTCACCCTCCATCTACCTAATGTGCAAAATCGGGAGATAATAAGGGTCACAAACCGAAAACGCTTGTAAAAAGCAAGAAAGCCCAGGCACCACACACAGCCACACGATCAGAACCTATGCAGGGTCGACCCTGCATCAGAGAACAAGTGGACATCCGGTCTCGGTATATTGCCTGTTGGCGCAGTAGGACACGGCATCGCGCGAAAGCTGAACACTCATCCTCCAATCCGTTTGCGCACCCAGCCGAGGAAAGCCGCGTCCGGCTTTCTCAGCCGCGGCGCGCCCGAGCGCGCCCAGACCCCACGCCAATCCGCCTCAAGCGCATAAACATCGGCTCCTGGCATCAAGCGCCGTGCCTCCTCCAGTGTCTCCGGTCTCAGGATCGGAGGAGGGCGGTCCGGTTCAATCAAACCGCTGCGCGGGGTGAACCGGATCAGATCCCCTGGCTCTTCCCGCATTTCGTAATCGGGCAGGTGATCGGCTTCGATCATGTCGCGCAGCATCTTGCGGAACACCCGGCGCGGCGAAGCTGAACCGGATTTCTTGAGCAGAGTATCCACCGACACCGTCCAGCCGGGCTGGCGTCCGCAGTGTTTGCGCGTCAATTCATAGATCCGCCGCTCTAGCGGCTTACGCAGCCGAAAGTAGTCGCGGGAAAGCGTGAGGACGCTTTTCGACAGCACCGCCCGGTACAGCCAATCGGACAGCGTCACCGCCACGTTGACCATACGTCCCCCGCGCGTCTTGCGCACAATCTCCCAGCTTTCGATCAAGCCGAACCCGGTGGTGGTCTCTTCTTCGCCGGTGACAATATTGGTGGTGATACGGGTGCCCGCCAGCCGCTCAAAGGCTTCACGCAGCCGTCGGTAGGAGTCGCCGCTGGTTTCCCGATTGGTCGCCGCCAGCAGGTCATGCGCCTTGAGCTGCAACGTACGGCTGACCTGACGACCCGCATTGATCGCCGCCATCAGCTGGCTGATACAAAAGATCAGGATATCTTTGTCATGAATCGTCGCCAGCCCTTTCACCGACGGCGTCACGGTGATTTCCACTCCATTGTGCACGTAATTCAGGATACGGCGATCCGGCCGGGTCGCCAGCGAGAACAGCGGATGCTCCATACTGGCTAGGTCATCTTTGGGGATCGCATCGAACACATCGCAGACGAAAAAGTCACCCTGCTGTCTGCGGTCCGGAAGAAGCCTCCCCGACGTATCTGTAACTGACCTGCCCATGACCTTGTCTTCCTGCCGCCCTCGTTTTCGGGGTCTTGCTGACACCTAATACCGAACTCATTTTTTCGTGGTTTCAGTGACACCCACCCTAGAGTTATCCACAGGCTCGCACAACGGGGGTTCAGAGTCACCCAACCGGGGTTTCAGAGTCGTTTCATCGTGGTTTCAGAGTCGGTAATACCCGTCAAAAGTAACGCAACCTATTTTTTTAAAAGGAAAATATTGGAAAATCGATATCAGGTAACAATAAATAACACGAATCTAACAGATCAAAAAAAACCCAAGCCTTCCGGAATTGCGCTAAATCCGCATCACGATTCCCTTATTTTGCTGAGAAAAACCGTCTTTGTGCTTCTTTTTGTTCCATGTGCTGCCTTTTTGGCTATCATGAGAAAAACACAGCACATCGAGCGGTTTTCATCATGGCAAAGGTCGGCACTCCCCTTCCTCCTTATTTCAACATAGATCCCGATGCAGCACTTACCGATCTGGATTTACCCACAGGTTCGCAAGACTTTTCTGACATTGCCGAAGCCTGCACCCGCGGTCGCGCGGATTTGGCCAGCCGGGGTTTGAATGAAACCGGGAGCAAATCGCTGCGCTTGTTTTCCACCTGGGAAATCACCCGCTATCTGATCCCTGTAGCCCAGGCTCATTTCCGCCGCGTGTTGAAACAAAATCCTGATCTGCCACAGGGCCAGTCCGAGACCGAAGGCGGAGCCAAATGGTTCACACTGGATGAGGTACTACGGCTACGCGCCTTTTTTGGAGCTCAAGGATCGAAGGCCAAAAACTACCTGTCCTACCGTCCTGCTGGACAGCCCGCCAAGATGGTGGCTGTGGCCAACTTCAAAGGTGGTGTCGGCAAGACTTCCACAGCAGCTCATTTGGCGATGTCCGCCGCCCTTGACGGGTACAAGGTGCTGGTGATTGATCTAGACAGCCAGGGGTCAATGACTTCTATCTTTGGCGGTCAGGTTGAGGATGAATGGCAAACCGCCTTTCCGTTGCTGGCCCGTCATTACGGAGAATATCTGCGGATCGAGAACCAACGCCGTCTGGACCGGGGCGACGCGCCTCAACCGCTGGACGATGCGTTGGGTGCAGCCATGGAAATGACAGCGCGGGATGTCATACAGAGCACCCACTGGTCAAACATCGATCTTATTGGGGCACAGCTGAACCTCTACTGGGCCGAGTTCCAGATTCCCGTCTGGAGAATGCAGGCGCGGGGCTGGAAGTTGTGGGATGCACTGACCGACCGGCTTGAAGCTGATGGCGTGCTCGATGACTATGACCTGGTCTTCATCGATACGCCGCCCGCGCTTGGATACCTGACCATCAACGGGCTGGCCGCTGCTGATATTTTGCTAGTGCCGCTTGGGGCCTCGTTTCTGGAGTTTGACTCGACGGGCCGGTTCTTTGACATGCTGCATTCCACCTTTGCCAGTATCGAAGAGGGTGAAAATGTTGCTGCCCGAGCCCTGGGGCGGCCCGAAATGGCATTTGAATGGGATGCTGTTCGCGCAGTAATCACACGTTATGACGGGGCGCAGCAAGGCGAGTTATCGGCTCTGATGCAGGCTTATTTAGGCAAGACGCTGTCACCGCACAGGCAGGATTTCACCGCGCTGATCGGTCAGGCAAGCGAACAGGTGAATGGAATCTACGAAGCCGATTATCGCGATTTCAACCGAGAAACCTATGCCCGCGGCCGCGAAACCTTTGACGCCACCTATGCGGCTTTCAAACGGTTGTTGCTGGGTGTCTGGAGGCGCGGCGAATTGGCTGCGCAAGAGGCCGCGGAATAGCGTCTCGTGACGCGCACTGACCCCAGCGTATGTGAGGAGCAGCAGAGATGGCAAAACGCAAGCGACTGACCCCGGCCCGGCTGGATTATCTGAAGGCTTCTTCCGAGGTCAGGTCTGTGTCTCCGGACCGGAACCCGGCTCCGATTGCGCAAATGGCTGGCGAAGCTGCTGCCACGGCGGCGCTGCAGGAAGTCAGCCAGGCTCTCCAGAACGCCCGGGCCGACAGACGGATGATAGAACTGCTGCCACTGGCGGAAATCGATGGGCACCATCTGGTTCGCGACCGTCTGGAACAAAACGAAGAGGAAATGGGGGCGCTTGTCGCTTCGCTGCGTTCGCGCGGCCAGCAGATGCCCGTTGAAGTGGTTGCACTGCCCACTCCAGTGGGCGGGTGCAGCTATGGTCTGATCTCTGGCTGGCGGCGGTTGACGGCGTTGCGGCGCCTTTTCAAAGAGACAGGGGACTCTGAATTCGAGCATATCCGGGCAATGGTGATCACTCCCGACACCGCACAGGACGCCTATCTGGCGATGGTCGAAGAAAACGAGATCAGAGTGAACCTCTCTCACTACGAACGGGCGCGCATTGCGGTTCAGGCGATGAAGGAAGGTGTGTATCCAACACAGAAAGCCGCGTTACAGGGTCTCTTTGGCAATGCGGCACGGTCTAAGCGGTCTAAGATCGGTTCCTTTATCGCGCTGGTCGAATCCTTCGATGCAGCACTTTGGTTTCCATCTGCCATCAGCGAAAAGCTGGGTTTGGCGCTGGTCCGGGAAATGGGACGGGACCCGGGCTTTGCAGATTCACTGAAAGAGCGATTGTGCAAGACCCCTCGTGAGAGTGCAGAGGCCGAGATGCAAATTCTGTCCCTGGCCTTGGAGGGGGCCCAAGACCCCACCGATCCGAAACCACCCATGCCGCGTCGGTTACGTTCTCCCGGGCCGAGCGCAACTTCGGGTGAACAGATCGTCACTTCGGTGAGCGAGGGTATAGAACTGCGGTTCACTCCGGGGCAGTACCGCATCGAACTGGTCGGCGAGGCGGTTTCAGACCGTCTGGCCGAGGCTCTTCAGGATTGGCTGCAATCTCGGTAAGGGTCCGCTCCGGGCGTCCTGGAGATTAAAGAAAAGTTTCGCACGCGAAACATTGATTGCGGTCAGCATCTCCAGCGCCTTTTAGGACCACTCTGGATCAGGTTGAGCGCGTGGCTTGCGAGTCCGCAAACGCATATCACTGCACCCAATCAGATCGGGAGTGCCCCGTACCAGGTCACGGCACAGGGCGCATGTTTTGCGGACGATCGGGAATAGGGTAGGATGGCCGTAAGCAAATGTCCCGACCGGTTTCGAAGTGAAACGGTATCGGAACAGGTACCGTCAGGCCTTGGTCACCAGGTCCATCGACAGCCCGCGCGATGCAATAGCGTTGCGAGTGTCGACGATCGGAAGCCCCAGACTGATCAGCTCCTCATAGTCGATCGCATCATGATCCGTCGAGATCAGTATGACATCATAGTCATCCCGCCTGATATCGCCAGGTTGGACGGCTTCGCGATCCAGCAGATGTGGAAATTCCCGCATGCGGGGAATGCTGTCGATATGAGGGTCCAGGAAGTCGACCTCTGCGCCGTTTTTCAACAACATGTCCATCAGAACCACCGAAGGGCTTTCCCGCATATCCGGGACATTCTTTTTGTAACTGATGCCGACCAGCAAAACCCGTGATTTCGACAGGCCCTTCCCGCATTTATGGTCCAGGGCTTCGCGCAGCTTGGCTACAACGTAATGCGGCATAGTTACGTTGATTTCACCGGCCAGTTCGATAAACCGAGTGGCATGCCCGTATTCGCGGGCCTTCCATGTCAGATAGAACGGGTCGATCGGGATGCAGTGGCCGCCAAGGCCGGGGCCCGGATAGAAGGGCATGAAACCGAAGGGTTTGGTGGCGGCCCCGTCGATTACCTCCCAGACATCGATCCCCATTGCGTCGTAGATCATTTTCAACTCGTTCACGAGCGCGATGTTGACGGCCCGAAAAATGTTCTCGGTAATTTTGACCGCCTCGGCCGTACTGGCCGAAGAAACAGGGACCACCTTGTCGACGACCTTACTGTAGAAAGTCACTGCCAGAGTCCGGGCCATATCGGAATCGCCGCCCACGATCTTCGGTATGGAATGGGTGCGATATGTCTTGTTGCCGGGGTCCTCACGCTCCGGGCTGAAGGCAACCCAGAAATCCTTATTGGGTTCCATCCCGCCCGAGGCTAAAATCGGCGTCAGAATATCTTTTGTCGTCCCCGGGAATGTTGTCGATTCAAGAACAATCAGCGTTCCATCCCGCATATTTTCTGCAATGATCTTGCCTGTTTCCTGGACGAAGGACAGATCCGGCTCGCGGTGGCGGGTAAGGGGGGTCGGCACGCAAATGACGATTACATCGCAATCGGACAGTTTCGAAAAGTCTGCTGTCCACGAAACAGGGCTGCCGTCTGAAGCCTCTTGCAGCATCTCATGCGTTACTGCGGCAACATAGCTATTGCCCGCATCCAGCGCGCGAATCTTGTTTTGATCGATGTCGAAACCGGTCACTGCAAAGCCGCGTAAAGCCGCCGTTACGGCCAGAGGCAGGCCTACATATCCAAGGCCGACGACCCCAATCCTGGCTGTTTGGTTGTTCAGCGACGCCAAAAGCCTGGCGTCAGTCGCGTTTTCCATATCCATCTTAAATACCGTCCCAATCAATCGCCTTGGCTTCTTCCGCTTCCGGCGTGGATGAAATCTTTAACTACATCAATGAGCTGCGCATCGGCAAAGGCAGGAACTTCCCCCCCGGCCAATACATTCCCTTTAGAAACTCGATCCAGCAACTCCGTCAACTCTGTTTCTTCCTGTGCTGCAAACACTCCGTCCCGGTTACCGAAGCGCTTTATTGTGGCGAACTGATGGTCATTGCGGGTTTCCCGCAGATGTCCACGCCGCGGCAGGAGCACGATTGGCTTCTTCATGCTTTGCGCCATGATGATGGTTCCCATACCGGCATGAGAAATGACAAATTCGGCCGTTCGGAAGCGTTCGCTGTAGTCGTCCGGTTCCAGCGTGGAAACGGTCTCGAAGTTGCGGGGACTGTATTGGGCGTTCTTCGTGATCTGTCCGAAAACGCGGGTTCCGACGCCGCGGGCACCGCACCAGTCGTCAACGCAGCGTACCAGCCTGTCAAAAGGCTCATGGGTTCCAACTGTCAGAAAAATCAAATGACCGATCCTTCATAGCGTGGGCCTTCCGGGGTAGCCAAATACTCCCACTGTGTCAGCCAGAGATCACAGTGCTTTCCGGCTTTCTGTCCTGCAAGAGACAGCTCTTCGGCATTGGCGATGCTGTCGATCCATATGGTACGGGTCCCCATCATGGATGCGAGCCGTAATGCAAAATAGCCAGGCGCAGCGCCCGTCGTTACGACAACATCCGGCCGGACCCTGATGAGAATGAGGGCGACCTGAAAGACCGAACGGATCAGCCTCAGCTTTTGCCACCGGTTGGCCTCAATCATGACCCGGTAACTGGGCTTCGGCTGGCCCCTTTCAGCCGCCAGGGCTTCTACTTTGGCCCTGAAGCCGGGCTCTGTCGTGACATATGTCACATCACATCCGTCCCATGCGGGCATCAGTCGGCAAAGCTGCACCCAGTGCCCACCACCTGATGCAACCGCCAGAACTCGGGGGGGGCTTTTGCTCATGGGGGGGCTCCGGGCAATAGGTCTTTTAATAGCATCAAACAAATCCGCAGGTTTTTGTATATTCTATGAACTGCATTGTCAGGTTTAAGACAAAGTCGGCACAGGGCCTACCATTTTCCGAACGGGTAGAAGAGACGGTGAGCCGGATTACGCCCGGTACGGCGCCTGTCGCAACAGTGGAGCGCGGTATGAAACCTGTGTCCGGGTGCACTTCGGGCACCACTGCACCTTTCCGAGTGATAGCACAGAAGTATTGGGTCTCTGGGGTGGGTAATCCAGGGCAAAATCCAGATTTGGTTCCTGGATGAAAACAGCCCGTCCAAAGAATCTCTGACATTGCCGTTCAAAATAAGGCATTTTGTGGGCATTGTCAGTTTTGGGCGGTCGGGCATTCTTGAATTGTCTTTGAAATATGATGGGAATCGGCTAAAACCGTGCCTGTATTTGAGCAGAGCCCCAATAATAATCTGGGCAAAAATGTGACGGACCTCACAGTTAAAGTTGTAGGGTTCATGTAATGAGAATGGGCAGGCCACAGTTTTAGTGGCGTTGTTTTGTGCCGGAGTAAAATTGATTATGACGAGTTACGTTAAAAGTGTGAGTGCAGTTGATACAGTCGCACCGGTTCAGTCTCAATGGGAACCGGTATCTGTATACTCCCGGGGGGGAAAACGCGCATTTGACATTCTCTTTGTCCTGCTAACCGCACCGATCTCGCTCTGCCTGATCGCAATCATGGCCCTTCTGGTCAAGCGCGACGGTGGACGCCCGTTTTATACCCAGGAACGGATAGGACGGGAGGGCAGAACCTTTCGCCTGTTCAAAATCCGCACCATGGTGGCGGATGCCGATGAGCGGCTGGCGGCCTATTTGGCCAAAAACCCCAGCGCCCGCGCGGAATGGGAAAGCGATCAGAAACTCAAGAATGATCCGCGCATCACGCGGATTGGCTGGTGGTTGCGCCGCACGTCGCTGGATGAGCTGCCTCAGCTTCTGAATGTTCTGTTGGGTGATATGTCCATTGTTGGGCCGCGCCCGATGATGACCGAGCAGAGAAAGCTATATCCGGGTACTGCATATTACGCGTTGCGTCCGGGTATTACCGGCCCTTGGCAGGTTTCCGACCGCAATCAGACCAGCTTTGCCGCCCGCGCAGACTATGACGCGCAATATCTGGCGGAGCTGTCGCCCGGGACGGATTTGTCCATACTTGCCCGCACTATCTGGGTCGTTCTGCGCTGTACGGGCTGTTGATCGCATCAGGTTTTGCTTGAACAGTTTGCGGACACATCCCATCTTTAAACACGCAACCTGCAATGACGGTTAAAATGCTTCAAAAAGCTTTCAGGGGCGGTGCATTGGGTGTCGCCCTTATTCTTCTGGTCGCCTGCGACTCTGCCGAGGAGCGGGCCGAGAAGCATTTTCAGGCAGCTCTGGAATATCTGGAAAATGGTGACTTCGCTCGGGCGACCATCGAGTTCCGCAATGTTTTCAAGCTGAACGGCAAGCATAAAGAAGCCCGGTTGACCTATGCCAAAATGCGCCGCGACGCCGGTAACGTGCCCGAGGCCTACGGGCAGTATCTGCGTCTGGTCGAACAATATCCGGATAATCTCGAGGGCCGCCGCGCGCTGGCGCAGATGGCGGCGTTGTCCGGAGACTGGGAAGAAGCCGAACGCCATGTCGGGGAGGCCGCCGAACAGGCCCCCGAGGATACGGTGGTGCGGGCGGTTCTGGCCAGCCTTGCCTATCGCGAGGCGCTGGAGGCGGAGGATGAATCCGCCATGGGCCAGGCCGTCGAACAGGCGGAGGCCCTGATTGTCGAAGCGCCTGAATTGGTGATCCCGCATTTCATCGTGGTGAACGATTGGGGCCGTCAGCAACGCTGGCCCGAGGCGCTTGAAGCGCTGGCGGCCGCGCTCGCTGTCTCGCCCGAAACGCGGCGCTTTCACGATATCAGACTCGCAGTATTGGGCCAGCTGGGCCGGGACGACGAAACCGAAGCGGCGCTGGAAGAGATGGTGGAGCGCTTTCCCGACGATCCCGGGATTCAGAGCAGTCTGATCTCCTGGTACATGGCCCGCAATGATCTGGAAGCGACCGAATCCTTTCTGCGCCGGCGCATCGACCCGGATGAGGACGATCCGCAAAACCGGATGGCACTGCTGCAGTTTCTTGCGGGCACCAGCGGCCCGGACGCTGCCATCGCCGAGATTGACAGAATGCTGGCCGGAGAACTGGCGCACCGGTCTCTGTTTCAGGCGTTGCGCGCCGGGCAGCGTTTTGAGGCTGGTGCAACCGATGCGGCCATCGCCGAACTTCAGGCCGTTATTGCGGCCTCTGAGCCGTCTGCCGATCTGAACGATGCCAGGGTGGTGTTGGCGCATATGCTGCTGGCAACCAATGACGAAATCGGCGCGCGCGCGCTTGTCGACGAGGTACTGGCTGCGGATACCGGCCATGTGGGCGCAGTCAAGCTCAGGGCGGGCTGGTTAATCGGGGATGACCAAACCGGGGATGCGATCGTTCTGCTGCGGGCGGCCCTTGGAGACAGTCCCCGGGATGCCGAACTGATGACCCTGCTCGCAAATGCCCATCAACGGGACGGCAATCGCGACCTGATGGCGGAAATGCTGTCCCTGGCTGTCGAGGCGTCGGGAAGCGCGCCGGAGGAGTCTTTGCGCTATGCCGAATATCTGGTGCGTGAAGACAACGCAAACCTGGCTGCGGGGGTTCTGACCGACGCACTTGGCCGCCAGCCCGGTAATGTGCAACTGCTGACGCGCCTGGGGCAGATTCATATACTCGGGCGGGACTGGAGAAGTGCGCAGAAATCTATCGACAGGTTGGAGGCGCAGGGGGACGGCACTGCTGCCCAGGTCCAGGCGCTGACTGCCGGCCTGCTTGCGGCGCAGGGCTATGAAGAAACCTTAATGAGTTATCTTGAAGATCTGTCGGACGAGGGGGACAGCGTCGGCGACATGGCCGAGATTGGAATCGTGCGGGCCCATGTGCGTAATGATGATCTGGAGGCGGCTCAGACTTATCTCGACCGGGCGCTGGAAGATGCGCCGGGGGATGTCGTGTTGCGTTTTCTTCAGGCCTCTGTTCTTGCCGGGATGGGAAAACAGGATCAGGCCGTCGCCGTCTATCGGGCGATTCTTGAGGAACGACCGAAGAGTGAGCGCACCTGGATAGCGCTTTATGTTTTACTGTCCGGAACCGATACGGCACAGGCCGACGAAGTTCTGGGTCAGGCTCTTTCCGCTTTGCCGGACAGCGCTGATCTGAAATGGATACAGGCCGGCGCGCTTGAAGCGCAGGGCGATATCGAGGGCGCTATTGATGTTTATGAGGCTCTGTACAAAGCCGACAGCAACTCGGTCGTCATTGCCAACAATCTCGCCAGTCTGTTGGTTGCGGCCCGGGATGACGCGGAAAGCCTCGATCAGGCCTATCGCATTGCCCGCCGTCTGCGGAACAGTCAGGTGCCGCATTTCAGCGATACTTATGGTTGGATCGCCTATCGGAGAGGGGATTTCGACGCGGCATTGAAACATCTGGAGTTTGCGGCCCGGCAGCTGCCCGGGGAACCCACGGTGCTGTATCATCTGGGGGCCACCTATGCCGCGCTCAGCCGCAACACAGAGGCGCGCGCCACATTGGAAAAGGTCACTGAACTGGAGGTGTCGGAAGATCTGATGCAAAAAATACAGGCTGCAATCGCTGACCTGCCCACACCAGCCGAAAATGGTAACTGATTCTGATTGCGGCACAATTTCACCACAGCGTGAACGCATCGCTTCCCAGGTGGCTTACATGGACTCATCTTCCACGCTAGGCTCAACAAGAAACTCAATTTTTCGAGGGCTTAAAAGATGCTAAGAACATTAATCGGTCTTCTCGGCCTGATCCTTTCGGTGACCGTTGTTCAGGCGCAGAGCGGGTATAGGGTCTCGCCCGGTGATACGCTTCAGGTTGAAGTTCTGGAGGATCCAAGCCTCAACCGAAGAGTGTTGGTTTTGCCCGATGGTACATTCAGCTTTCCATTTGTTGGAACGATTCAGGCCGGCGGACGGTCAGTAGGTTCGATCCGCGATGCGCTGACCTCGGGGCTTTCGCCACAATTTGCGGCTGAGCCCAATGTCTATGTTGCCGTCGCTGCGACCGCATTGCCCGAAATTGTGGGAACGGAAGCCGCTCCTGATACGGATGCCATCTACGTCATGGGCGAGGTCAACACGCCCGGGTTACTTGATGCAAGGCCAGGCACGACGCTGCTGCAGGCCCTGGCGCAGGCTGGCGGGTTGACCAGATTTGCCGCTGGTAAACGCATCGAATTGCGCCGACGCGAACAGGTTCTCTTTTATGACTATTTCCGCACCGGGAAAAAACCCAGCGTTGGAGGCAGCACTGTACTGGTTCCTGGAGATGTCATCGTCGTCCCGCAACGGCGCCTGTTCGAATAAAACCCGAGCTAGCAAACTGGCGCAGGGGTTTTCTTCTGCGCGGTTTATGACGGCAGGGCTGGATCGCTTTGCAGCCCCTGCCGTTCCTCTAAATCTCTTGTTCCCGGTCGAAAGGCCTAAAACGAAAGCCGTTTCCTCAGAACCCTGGGAATTCGTGCTGTTACGAACGCCAGTGTTTTTGTGGGGTGTATACGCAGCGCTTTACGCAACATCTTTTTAGCTGCCCGTTTTCGCCCCAACGTCATGAGTGCCTGTGCGAGGTAAAGTAAAATGCGGGTATGTGCGTCCGGATATGCGGCAAGCACGCGCTGGTTTTTCTTCAGAACCCGGATTGTGCCAATTGCTTGCTTACGGGTATTGCGGGAAATACTGTCCGGGGAAATGAAACTCAGCACAACCGGATCGAGAGCTTCATAAACTTTCGTGTGCTGCACCAGACGAACCGTAAAGTCCCAATCCTCATTTGCCCGTGCACAAGGATCAAACCACTCCCTGTCGGGAAAGCAGCCACGCCGGAAGACTGCATTTTGCAGGCTGATCCGGTTGCCAAAAAAGAACCTCCGAACCTGATCATCATCCAGTTTGATCTGTCCATCTGGCGGCGGAGCGCACGTGACCTTGCCGGGGCCGTAATTGTGGAATTCGTCGCGCCCGTACAGGATCTTTGACCCGGTCACAACGCCCACCTCATCGGGCAGGGATTCAAGCTTTTCTATCTGTCGGAATAGTTTGTCAGGCAGCCACATGTCGTCACTGTCCTGAAAGGCAATAAAACGGCCCCGCGCCATTTTGAGACCAGTGTTACGCGCCTTGGCGGGGCCCCCATTAACCTCGTGCCGGACATAGCGCACCCGGTCATCTCCGAGCGCCTCGACAACGGGCCGCAGGTCGATCTCGGACGCATCGTCGATCACGATCAGTTCCAGATCCCGGTAACTTTGCGACAGGACGCTCTCACAGGCCACTTTCAGACTGTCGGGGCGGCCATATGAAGGAAGAATGACGGAAACGGAAACGGTCATGATCTGTTATCTTGAAAAAATGACATTATGAACTCTGAAAATACTGCGCTATCAGCGCCGGAACGGCCAGTTATCTTCTAGCATCCCGCCCTGTTTGAAGGAACATTTACCTCCTGTATCGCATCTGTTCCTTGGCAAAGCCGGGGTCATTGTGGCTTTGGCGTTACGTCTGGCGAGACTGGAACGGGGGAAAACGCTTCTTGCATGATTTCCTGACGTAACGGCGGTAATGAATAGGTAAGAAAAACAGGCGGAAAATCGCAATGAGAGCAAGCAGCAGAGTATCTGGCTTCGTCGCGGCAGCTTTGGCAATTCATGCGGTGCCGCGCGTGGCCACGCCACAAGAGGCCGAAGTTACCGGGCTGACGCAAAGCTTTGGGATTTCCTCGTCGGTGCGGGTGAATGACAATTTCGGGCTGGACGAACCATCGCTGGGAACAACCACGCTGTGGGACAATACTGTCACTTACGACCTGCTGAAAGAAACCCCTCTGGATCGACTGTCGCTGGGGTTAAGCGGTATCTTCCGGTTTTCTGATGTACCTCAACAGTCCAGCGAATTTGAGTTCGACTCTCCCTCGGCAGCGTTCAATTATGGCCGTTTCGGAGCCAACAGCCTGCTTGATTTGAATTTAGGCTATAGTGAAATTGACCTGAATTTTGAAGACCCGCTGCGCCGTATTGACGAAGATTTTGATAGCACTGACGACGATCTCATTTTGGACGACGGGACCCGTAAAACGACTAACGCGGGGCTGGAGTTCGAAACCGGGGTAAGTGATCCATTCGGCTTTGGTCTGTCCTCAAATTATTTACACGTCGATTATGACGACACCACTGACCCCTCTCTGTTTGAACGCGAGACAATATCCAACGAAGTATTCGGGCGCTTCAGATTTTCCCCGGTGCTGGAAGGCCGGTTGAGCTTTGCGCAGTCAGATTACCAGGCAGAAGACGCTGAAGGTACAGATAGGACCAGCAAATTCACGAACTTCTCGCTAACATACGACATTGACCCTGCAACCCTTCTGGAAGCCACGATCGGCTACACTGACATCGATGAAACTCAGGAAGTCGGGGTGGATTCCCGAGAGCGCGGAGTGGTCGGAAGCCTGGGTCTGGTTCGCGAGATGCCCAACGGAAACGCCGGGGTCGAGCTGGGGTCGGATTTGAGCATCAACGGGCGCCGTAACACCATTCTTTTCGAGCGCGCCCTTGAATTGCCGTTGGGCGGGCTTGAGGCAGGTTTGGGGCTTACGCGCGGCCCGCTGGGCGAGACTAATCCGATCGGTAACCTGCAATATACTCATGAACGTCCGCGTTCCAGGCTGACAGTTGGGTTTGATCGCAGCTACCGGACTAATGATCGCAGCGAAGAAACCCGTCGCACCCGCGCGTTCCTGGGATATGAGTTCACGATCAATCCGATTTCATTCATGACCTTCAATCTCGACTACGCCAGCGTATCGTCGATTGGTGACGGCACCGCAGAAGACAACAAGGTCGGGACGTTCCGCACAGCATATGTACGCGACCTGACAGCCGATTGGGATTTCTCAGTCGGCTACGAGTACATAGACTACGAAACCGAAAGCGATCCGCGTGCAAATTCCAACGAGGTATTCTTTACGCTTTCGCGAAGCTTCACGACTCGTTGATATATCTGCCGCGCCGAATTCCTGTCAGCGCAACTTTATGATACGCTCCGAAAAGTCCGATGCGTTCCCGTTTACCAGTGTCCTTTTGTTAGTTTGAGAACGGTAAGATTTTATGGCTGATACACGTGCCTATTCTGCGATTTTTCGCGATTTGCCGACCATAAACCCCGCAGGGCTGGCGTGGTTCTTACTTCTTTTGGCAGGATCTGTTCCGATATTCTGGATCGGTCTTGTGTCGTTGGGGCAGGCCTGGGCCACACCGGAATACAGCCATGGCCCTCTGATCCCGATCATCTCGCTATATCTTTTTCTGCGCGAAATGCGCGGGATGCCACCGCCCGACGCAAATGTGACGGACCGCTGGCCCGGGATCATTGTTGTCTTTCTGGCTTTGATGCTGGCGGTCTTTGGCAACCTGACCCGTATCCCTGACATCGTCACTTATGCGATGATCATCTGGGTGGGTGGTGTGGTTCTGGCCATCTTTGGCTGGAAACGGGGCCGGTATCATCAGTTGCCGGTCATACATCTGGTGTTCATGTTACCCCTGCCGCAATTCCTGTATTGGAAACTGACGATATTTTTGCAGTGGGTCTCTTCGGCGATTGGTGTCTGGCTGGTCGATCTGGCAGGCGTGACCGTCTTCCTTGAAGGCAACGTGATTGATTTGGGCGTCTATAAACTACAGGTGGCGGAAGCCTGTTCCGGGTTGCGCTATCTGTTCCCAATCCTCAGCTTCTCCTATCTCTTCGCTCTGCTCTATCGCGGGCCGATCTGGCACAAACTGGTGCTGCTGCTGGCTGCCGTGCCCCTGACCATATTGATGAACTCGGTGCGGATCGGAGTAATCGGCATTCTTGTGGACAGTTACGGGATCGGAGCCGCCGAAGGATTTCTACATTTCTTCGAAGGCTGGGTGATCTTTCTGTTCTGCATCGCGATCCTGTTCGCCATGGCCATCTTTCTGCAGCGTCTGGGGTCGGACCCGAAACCCCTTTCCGAGGCGATTGATCTTGATACACACGGGTTTGGCCGAATTGCTGTTCAGATTCTGGCGATCCGGCCGTCCTTTGCGCTGGCCTCGGCAGCCCTGCTGACATTGACCATATCGGCCGCCTGGGCCTTGCAGCCCGAGCCTGACGCCCGGCCGGTTGACCGCGATCCATTCTCTCTGTTTCCGCGTCAGTTGGGTGACTGGTCAGGGTCATCCGCGCAGCTGGACCCCAATGTAGAACGCGTGCTTGGGGCCACCGATTATCTCAACGCGACCTATGCCCGGCCCGGGGAGGCAGGCTATATCAACATGTTCGTGGCTTTTTATGACAAGCAAACCGAAGGCTCGGGTATCCACTCTCCGGAAGTGTGCTTACCGGTGGGGGGATGGGAAATCTTCAGCCTGAATCCCCATGAGGTCACGTCTGGTTTGGAAGAGTATGGGACCTTCACAGTAAATCGCGCGGTGATTCAGAAAGGTCTGTCCCAGCAGTTGGTCTATTACTGGTTCGAACAGCGGGGCAAACGGCAGACCAATGATTTCCAGGCTAAAATGGGTGTCGTCATTGACAGTGTCACGATGGGCCGCACGGATGGAGCGCTGGTGCGCTACGCCACACCGATCGCCGCGGACGAAAGCGAAGCCGATGCGGATGCCCGTTTGATCGAATTCATGGGTCACAGCATGGGCAGACTGCCGCGTTTCGTTCCGATTTAAGGGATCTCTTGGGCGCGCAACCCCGATTTTTCAACTGTTAACTGTCTCTAAAGGGGAAACAATGTGATCGAAAGCGTTGTAATCCGAACAAGGAAGAATCGCTGAGGAACAGGGGCTCTCAGACGGCGGAGACGTTTACCTTTTGGTTGTTTTCGGTGAATATCATGCGTCTTGAAGGGCGATATTTGGCGCGTATCTATGCCGAAATAAACGAATTTTGGCAAAAAAGTGTCAAATCCATCAAAATTCTTCCAAGATACTGAAAAAAAAGATATATTGTATTGTGAAGACCCTTCTGGGCATGTGTGGCTGCATTTCAGCCGGTAACAAGTTTTGTGATGTGAGACGTTTGAGATGAAACTTAGAAAACTTATAGCCGTTGCGGCCGTAGCCACATTAACTCTGAGTGGGGCGGCATCTGCATTAACTGTGAAAATGAAGGGACCTGCAGCAGGTTCTTATGAATATCTGGGGGTCCATGCGGATGGGGTCGCCACGTATCGTAACGTCGGAGCCGGCGCATTTGCCCTTAAAGACAGAACGCCCGCACCAAACAACGTGTTTGGGAATTTCGTTGCGTTTTGCCTGGATCTGGCGGCCAATGCTCCTCATGGGCGGTACAATTACTACAGTGTAACCGATACACCGTTTGCAAGCCTCAACCTGATTGCGAGCGGTGCGATACACCGTATCCAGTCACTGTTCGACGCCGTATACACCGCCGGTCTTGCGACGGACGATACAAAAACATCGGCAGCATTTCAGGTTGCGCTTTGGAATGCCGTTTATGACACTGACAACAGTGTTAACGGCGGTTCCTTCGTTGCATGGGGGAACTCCGGCGTACTTAGTCTGGCAAACCAGTATCTGGCGGCCGCAAGCACCTATGCGGGCGATAAGAAATGGAACCTCAGCTATCTGGAAAACGAGAATTATTATCGTCGCCAGAATTTGGTTACCGCGTCACCGGTTCCGATTCCTGCAGCCGGCTTGATGTTGCTGGGGGCATTGGGGGGGCTGACCCTTCTGCGCCGACGCCGCAAGATCGCTGTCTGATATCAGCGATTTATAAGCTTACAAGGAAAGGGTTGCCTAACGGCGACCCTTTTTTATTTGCCATGGCAGATTTGGCCGGGCCGGGCTTTTGGTCAAAAATCCGCTCAGTAAAGTACAGTAACGATTTTTTAATAGACGTCCGTCAAATTAACTCTACTTTAAGGTGCAAAGATTCGATCCGCAGCTAAGGAGTGTTGTCATGGGAGTTCTCGTGCTAGCCACTATGATGGGTAGTATCGCTGCTTTTGTGGCACTGGCGACCGGATACGGGTGGATGGCTGCGGGGGCGTTTTTTGTCCTTGCTGGTCTGGCCAGTATTCCGCTGGTTATCTTACCCATTCTGGGGCTCTGCGCCTTGCGCAAGCGCTGGGTGCAGCGCGATCAGCAAAAAATCTATAGCTGATTGATAAGGCCGCCTTCCCCCTTCAACCGGGTTGCCAAACTGTTCTGAGCCCGTTCTGTTTATCTCATTACGATCCGCCGCAAAGTACCCAAAAAATTACGCACTGTCAGCAATAGCCCCGCATCCCAGGTGTTTCGCAGCAAATGAAACCCATCATATCTGGGTGCTGGCTTTCCAGCCAGTTTCAGCGCGAGCAATCTGGGTAGGGTAAAGCGCCGCTTTCCCTTTTGCCCCGGCTGCATTGCCAGAATGCCCTCTGCATCGAATGGTTTAGCCTCAATCGCGCCACCAGCCATGGCGTCCTGCAAAATTCGTTCTCCGTTCTCTGTTCGGCTGACGATCAGCGACACCCCTTCGCGCTCTTCGAACAGGGGATAGCCGCGCTCATCCGTTTCCCACGCGTCGGCGCACACGATATCGGCAAAACCACCTGTGCCGTCGGGGCAGATACGACAGCGAAACTGAACATGTCCCGAAAGAATACCGCCCCAGCTGTCGGCGTAACTCATCTCCCGGATGGATCCGTCCGCCATCGTTGCCTTGGCAAATCCGGGCCATCCGTCTCCGCGGAAACGGAATGCCACGACCTGATCGGGATCGCCCCCCATCTTTTCGACGACCTTTCTGGCACCGTTGATGCTGGGCACGCCGGCGCAAAAAAATGACAGCATCACCGGAAACCGTTCCTGCACACGCGGATCAATTCGCGCCAGTGACCGCAGCGCCGCGACGTCGCAGGGTTTTCCGACAAATGCGGTGCGGCGGCCCCCTGTCAGCCAGCGTTCCAGCCCGTCCAGCGGCGCCGAGGGCGCATATCGGGAACCGGCTGCCTGGAAAACCTGCTCGGCATTGATGCTTGTTACCGTGCGGTTACCGAATGGCAGGTCGGGGGCCGCTCCGGTCTGCAGGACGTGATCGATCGTTCCGCTTTCCAGAAGATGTACAAGAATGGCTGACAACGCACCGCCCGACGATCCGTTCTGGCGTAACGCCGGATCTGTTGCATATCCTGTATACAGGCCGGTCATCGGCCCCCAGAGCGGATGATCCCGGCGCCCGCCGGGGTCTTGCGTCAGCCCAAGCCCCGGGCAGACCGCGGCGACTTTTTCCTCAGCCTCTTCAGATATCCCGGCCTTCTGCACAGGCCTCAAAAACCCGTCCTGCGAGTATTCCATAGTGACAGCATCCGGGGCTATTGTCGCACATCCGCCGCATCCGGCGCACAGCTGCCCGCGCGCGATCTTTTGCAGTGTCGGGGAAGGTTGAAACACAGTATCTATTGTTTTGCTACTGCAGCGGTCAGAGCGCAGCATGCGCGCAATTCCGTCGAGGCGTTCTTTTCCAATTCACCCGCATTCCACTCGTCTCCAAACAAACTCATTTCAAAAATATCCATGGTGCCAAAAACCGGGATCAGACTGGCATCTCCGCCCTTCTCGATAAAGCCCTTTTCCCGGAAGTTCTTGGCAACTCCATGACTTTTTCGTAAATATCACCAAAAAAACACATACCTTCCAGATAGGTGTATGCGCACACCCGATTGGTATACTATCCATACGTTGACGAGGAAATGTGTGAGCGATGACGGCAACAACGAGCAGTTCCTTCTCTAACTCGGCAGAGCCTGCCGGTGCTGTTCGCGGACATCGCATGCCGTGGTTACTTCGCCTGTTCATTCTGTCCCTGGTGATCCCGTTCTTCTTTCAGCTTGGCCCGATACAGATGAGTGCCTCGCGCTTCCTGCTTACGCTTTGGATCGTGCCGGGACTGATCATGTGGATGCAGGGCAAAGCGGGACGTATCCGCGTCGCTGACCTGGCCTTGCTGGGGCTGTGCTTGTGGACAGCGATAAGTTACTTTGCTCTGCATGGCCCGTCGCTCGCGATTGAGCCGTCCGGTATCTATTTTATCGAAACTATGGGCGCGTATTTCATGGCGCGCTGCTTCATCCGGAATGCGGATGATTTTTATGCGGTCGTCCGGATGTTTTTCTGGATCATAATGGTGCTGATGCCGTTTGCCCTTTATGAAACGCTGACGACGCATAACATCCTGCTGGAACTGGCGAACAAGATCACGTTCTCGGGCTGGAATGTGTGGAAGGAACCGCGCTGGGGCCTGGACCGGGTGCAGAGCGTTTTCCAGCATCCGATCCACTTCGGAGTGTTCTGCGGCGGGCTGATCGCCCTGACCTATTATGTTCTGGGCTACGGGAAATCTTTCGTGCGGCGCTGGTCTCAGACCATTCTGGTTACCGGAACAGCGTTTCTGGCCTTGTCTTCCGGCCCCCTGACTGCGGTTGTCGCACAGATTGCACTGATTATCTGGGATCGGGGGCTGCGCAAGGTCCGGCAGCGCTGGGTCATCCTCAGCAGCGGTATTCTGTCAATGGTCGTTGCGATCGAGATCGCGGCCAACCGATCAACGCCAGAGATTTTCATTTCGCTTTTCGCCTTCAATACGTCAACCGCCTACTCGCGTATCCTGATCTGGCACTTCGGCACCATTTCTGTCCAGATGCACCCGCTTTTTGGTGTTGGCTTGGGAGAATGGTTCCGGCCCGAATGGAAGAGTAGCAGTCTGGACATGTTCTGGCTGCATCCTGCAGTCACCAGCGGCCTGCCCGCCGCCATTTTCATGCAACTGGCGTTTTTTGGGCTGTTTCTTCCGATTATTTTCAAGTCCGGGCTGAGTGACCGGTCTTCCCACTTCAGGACAGGGTATCTGGTCTGCATGATGGGTTTTTTCCTGGGGGGCTGGACCGTCCATTACTGGAAGGTCGTTTATATATTATTCATTTTCCTGCTGGGTGCCGGCGCATGGATTCTCGACGATGACAACCGGCATGATCAAAACACGGCGGACTCGGCAGAAGATAAATCTGGTCGCAAAGACCGGAATTACAGGCGTACTGACTCAGCGCCGCGATACACCCGTTATGACGCCAAGCATTCGCGCAGGACGGACACGTGATGTTTCGCTTCCGCATGGCGTTGTTTCTCGCGGGAAGCCTCTGTTCGCTAATCATCCCGCCCGCACCCGCATTTGCCGATGGTGACAAACTCCTGAAGGAGTTGGCTAAGGCCCGGGGCGGCGAGATGATCCGGTTGCCAGCTGGCGATTACGGGGATGTCGTGTTGTCGAACCTCGATTTCCGGGAACCTGTGCAGATCAGGTCAATCGATCCCGAAAATGCAGCGCGCTTTCGGTCGCTGCAGATCGACACTGTTCGCGGGTTGCATATAGACGGAATCACTGTTGCCCATCCGGGGAACGGGGCGGCGGCTTCCAAAGTTGTTTCGATTGAGAACAGCCACCATGTGGAATTTCTGAATTCCGAAGTTCATGGCCTAGAAGACAATGATTACTTCGGCCACTACGGGATTTATGCCAACGGCAACACCGACATCAAGATCAGCGGCAACTATGTCCATGATGTCAAAAACGGCCTTGTCATCTATCCCAACCAGGGGATCGAGATTTCCGACAACCACGTCGATTATATTGGAAGCGACGCGTTCAAGTTCATCGGGATTACTGACTTCCTGATCGAGAACAACACAGGCGGCGGCCACGTTTACCCGCTTGCCGGCGCTGGCTGGCATCTGGACTTCATGCAGTTCCAGGGTACCGGGTCATCGGACGGGGTTATTCGCGGCAACGTGTTTCTTGCCCAAACCGATGATGCTGCAGGGTCGCAGGGGATTTTCCTGAAAGGCGGGACCTTCAACAACATCCTGATCGAACAGAACATCATCGCCACCGGCATGTTCAACGGCATTGTAGTGAGTGGTGACCCGGGCACTTCGGAAATGGTTGTCCGCGACAACACTCTGATCAATATCCCGGATACCATTCACAAGGCGACGGTTGTGCGAGTGAAGGATGGATCGGATGTTTTGGTTGCCGGCAACTTAATGGGCCATGAAAAGGGCCGTCTGGTAGACGGCAATTTGTTGTTGCAGACCAAACAACGTGGTCAGCCGTATCACTACAATACGGTTTTCGCGAAGGGTCTGCCCCATCTTGGTATGACGATAGATGACTTAACACCTGTCGAAGGCGGCCCTGCAGAGGAATTTGGGGCGCACAAGCGTCTACGGGACTTATTGAATCCGTAGAATGTTCTGAAGCCCAAAACCTCTGTCAGTCATGATTATTGATTTTCGCGGCGAATCTCCAGCCGGGAGAGGCGGGAAGCAATCAAAGCATCACGATTTTCGGGTGCTAAGAAGACGTTTTACTCATCAAATGATCCTATCTTCTGGATCGGTAAAGCTTTTATCTAAGTGAATAAAGTACAATAAAAACAAATGTATATGGGATTGCGGAATCGAATTTAAATTGACCGGAATTCAACGGGAAAATGGGTGAAACTCCACCTTCAGAGTTGATCTGTAAGGGCTGTTTTCCCAGGATTGGGGGGTGTAACTGAGCACAACAGAAGTGAATTGAGGCCTTCGCCGGATTTAATCTTGGGTCTTTCCTCCAGAAAAATTGCTCGGGTATGGCAATTTTTTGCCAATAGAGCCTTTACCCAGGGGAAGCTCGTGATTTGTATTGCCTAATATTTTGTAAATAAAAGAAACTTAGTGAGATTTACCTCATATAAAAGAGGTCACTGAGGGGGCCGGAACCTAAATCGCACAGGATATTCAAAAGTACCATGCGGGAATAATGCCGATATTATTTGCGCCGCTTGATAGGGAAAGTTCTACAAAGTAGTAGATTGAATGACGTCAATAAATAACCACAAAAATAACACACTCACGAGGCCGGTAAATCTCGAAAAGACCACATAAATAACACACTTGCGGGTCAGCGTTACCGACAAGTCAAGTGTGAGTATCCGCATTTTGGCGTCTGAACATAGCGTCAAATGCCTGTCCTGTGCCGTGGGACTAAAGGGATGATCCTCGGCGCGCTGATTAAAGAGTTTCCAACCGCAACCACTCACGGCGGCAACACTGCTTGTCGCATGAAGCCAAAATGAGGCACTATCATAATGGCAACCATCAACGTATCAAACGCGTCACAGCTTTTGTCGGCCCTTTCTTCTGCTCAGGGCGGAGACACGATCGTTCTTGCATCCGGAAACTATGGTTCCGTTGATCTCAAGAACCTCAGCTACAACAGCATGGTCACTGTCAAATCGGCGAACCCGGATAAACCGGCGTTTTTCTCGAATCTTGACGTCGACAACGTCAGCCACTTGCGGATTGACAGCATCGAGGTCGGAGACAGCGGGAATGGCAGTCAGGCATCCAGGGTTGTTTCGATCACGAACAGTGACAATGTGGAATTTCTGAATTCCGAAGTCCATGGCCTGGAAGACAATGATTACTTCGGCCACTACGGAATCTATGCCAACGGCAACACCGACATCAAGATCAGCGGCAACTATGTCCATGATGTCAAAAACGGTCTGGTCATCTATCCCAACCAGGGGATCGAGATTTCCGACAACTACGTCGATTATATCGGAAGCGACGCGTTCAAGTTCATCGGGATTACTGACTTCCTGATCGAGAACAACACAGGCGGTGGCCACGTTTACCCGCTCGAGGGCGCTGGCTGGCACCTGGACTTCATGCAGTTCCAGGGTACCGGATCATCGGACGGGGTTGTTCGCGGCAACGTGTTTCTTCCCCAAACCGATGCGGCTGTATCGTCGCAGGGGATTTTCATGAAGGGCGGGACCTTCAACAACATCCTGATCGAACAGAACATCATCGCCACCGGCATGTTTAACGGCATCAAGGTGGAAAGCACCGGGGGATCGTCTGGTATCGTCATGCGTGACAATACTGTGGTCAACATCCCCGACACCGTTCACAAGGCGTCGATCATCATCGGTGCGAATTCCGGTTCGGGGAACCTTGTCACTTCCTATACCGAGGTGGCCGGGTCGAATTACCAGGCTGATACGGACGACTACGGCCAGATATTTCAAGGTGATATCCGCCTTGGTCTGACGCTTGAAGATCTGCGCCCCGTCAGCGGAAGCCCTGCCGAAGAATTCGGTGCTCATGAACGGCTTGCGGAACTGCTTGACGGCACCTCCTATGTTCCCGAGCCAGCTCCGGTTGAACCCGCACCGGTAGACCCGGCACCGGTTGATCCCGCACCGGTAGATCCGGCGCCGGAAAAACCTGCACCGGTTGACCCCGAGCCAACCGTTCCGGATACCGGCGGAAACGTGCCCGACAAGCTTGACGGCGCCGCCTTCAGCATGCTGGGGACGCAGGAATTCAGCGGCTCCAAAAGTGATGTGGTCGAGGTCGCCCACACCAACGATCTGTCGCTGGAAACCGGGACCATCGCGCTCAGCTTCAATGCGGATACCGTTTCGGGCCGGTATGGTCTGCTGACCAAGGATGCCAGCTATTATGCAGGTGGCGGTAATCACCTGGCTGTCTATATCGACAAGGGCTCGCTGGTCGTGCGCTTCCAGGACGGTTCCGGTGACGAGATCGTCCGTATCCCTGGGATAAACGCAAACCAGGATTACGATCTGCAACTCACTTTCGGTGACAACGAGGTCGGAGTTTGGCTGAATGGCCAGCAGGTACATACCGCCGACTTTTCAATGAACCTGGCAGACAACGTCGAACATCTGCAGATTGGCGGGCTTGGCTGGGGCAGCGCCTCGGGTAGTGCAGGCTTTGGCAATGCGTTTGATGGCACAATTTCCGACGTTGTGATCGTCGAGGGGAAATGGTCGCCTGAGCAAATGCAGGAGTTTGTTTACGGTTCTCAGCCGCTTCCTGAGACTCCGGTTACTGAACCGGAAGCGCCTGTTACCGAGCCGGAAACACCCGTGACCGAGCCGGAAGCACCTGTTACCGAGCCGGAAGCACCTTCGGACGGCACAGCCAAAACAGTATTCGAAGAAGGCGAGTCTGAGTTCAACGGTAAGACAGGAAGCATCATCAACCATGACCACGATCAGGCGCTGGAACTGGAGGAAGGCTCAATCGCCTTTACCTTCAACGCAGATGACCTGAACGGTCGCCAGGGCTTGCTGTCCAAGGATGCCAAGAACTACGACGGTGGGGATCACCTGTCTGTTATGCTGGAGGGTGACGACCTGGTTCTGCGTTTCCAGGATGCCGAGACAAAAAGCGATGCGTATATGAGGGTAGAAGGCATCAAGGCCAATCAGGACTATGATGTTCAGGTCTGGTTCGATGGCGAAGAGATCGGCCTGTCTGTGGATGGCGAACTTGTGGAAACACAAGAGTTTGATTTCGACCTGACCGCGAACCAACAGACTCTGCAGATTGGTGGTCTGGGTTGGAGCAGTTCCAACGGTGGCGACTCTGTCAGAAATGCCTTCAATGGCACGGTGTCTGATGTTCAGATCCTGGACGAAGCGCTGCACGTCGAAACCTTCGATCTGCTGGCCTGATACCGCGCACATACGTGCCTTAAAACATACAAGCCGCCAGAGATTTTTCTGGCGGCTTGTTGCGTTCAGGCGGCCAGGCTTCGGAAATTCGCCCCGGGTAATTCAGGCTGCCCCCAAATGAGACCGTGTCCTGGAATTCCGGGGCATACTGGTTGTTCTGTCTGTGGTCGGTTTCTCCTATCCCAGCCGCAGCTTTCGGGCATAGAACGCTTCGGCCAGTGCGTCCGGCGCATTGCATTCCAGACCGCGCAGCCGCATCAGGCCGCGAAATGTCAGGTCGTCGAACCAGTGCTTGCCTGCCTGCGATGCAAAACACTCCATCAGCAATGCGATCTTTGCGTCTGTATCTGCGGTAGAGGCAGGAACGAAGACGTTGGGTGCACCCATACCGCCATCCCATTTCGGGATCTCGTATTCCAGGATCGTATGATCGCGGAACGTGTTCCAGGTCAGTTCTGACAGGATGCGGTGATCCTGATGCAGATCCTGCTTGTATTGGGTCAGGATCAGGTCTGGATTATGCACCTTCAGCGTTTCCAGAAACGCCTTCACCTCAGCCCATTGATGCGGGAAATGGCCGTCGCGGAAATCCTTCAGTACGACCTCAGACGATCCCGCACCTTCCAGAAAGCGTTCGGCGCTGGCCCGGGCCTCTTCGCCGCGGACGCCCGAGGCGGCACAGACCACCCAGACGATATGGGCATCTGGATTATCGCGAATAAGTCGCAAAATGGTTGCGCCCGCACCGATTTCGATATCGTCGCTATGGGCGCCGAGGCAGAGCACCGTACCGAGAGTTCCAAGGCCGAGTTCACGCATCGTCTCAGTCGTCCTTCCAGACCTGCCAGGGCGTATTCCCGGCGGCCACCCGATCATCCAGTGCCTGCTTTTCCTTGAACGTATCCATGCAGGTCCAGAAGCTTTCATGTTGATGGGCATAAAGCCGCTTTTGTTGGACCAGACGTTCGAACCCTTCGATCACCAGTTCCTCGCCTTCATGCAGATTGTCGAAAATCTCCGGCCGCAGAGCGAAATAGCCGCCATTCATCCACATGCCTGATTCCTTGATATCCGAGATCTGCGCCACGCGGCTATCGCCGCCGAAAGACACAAGGTGGAAGGAATATGGCGGTTTCACACAACAGAAACCTGCGACCGCGTCGGTGGCGGAAAACCCGCGGACCATCTCGTCAAGATCGAGGTTGGTCAGCGTATCGGCATAGTTGGCCAGAAACATCTCCTCACCTTCCAGATGCTCGCGCACGCGCAGAAGGCGGCCACCGATATTGGTGTTCTGACCGGTATCGACAAAGGTAATGCGCCAGTCCTGAATGTCGCTTTGCAGCACGTCGATCTTGGCACCGCCGTTTTCGAAGACGAAGTCGTTATTCACCCGCTCATCATAGTCCAGGAAGAACTGCTTGATCGTTTCGCCTTTGTAGCCCAGGCAGATGATGAAATCCTTGTGCCCGTAAGACGCATAATACTTCATGATATGCCACAGGATCGGACGCCCGCCCACCGGCACCAACGGCTTGGGGATCTGATCGGAATAATCCCGCAACCGGGTTCCCTGACCACCACAGAACAAAACGACTTTCATAATTGGTCCATTTCCTTTTGTTTAGGCGCGCGCCCGGGTTTCCTGTGATGTCAGCACCGTGGCTTCGGGAACAAAAACCACCAGTTCTGCGCCCCATTCGGCGGTATAGGCCAGCTGTTCAGCGATCTCGTCGCGGAAGTTCCAGGGCAGGATGACAATCACGTCCGGCTTGGTTTCGGCGATCTTGTCAGGATGGTGAATCGGAATCCGGGACCCGGGCAAATAGCGGCCCTGTTTGTAGGGGTTACGATCCACCGTATAGCTGATGAGGTCGGTCTTGATCCCACAATAGTTCAGGAAGGTGTTCCCTTTGCCGGGCGCACCATAGGCGGCGATCTGTTTGCCGGCGCGCGCCGCAGCGATCAGGTATTCCAGTGCCTTGCGTTTCGTCTCGCGTACCTGTTCGTCGAAAGAGGCATAGGTTTCCATCCGGTCCAGCCCGGCGGCCAGTTCCTGGTTGCGGAAGGCCACAAGCCGGTCGGTCACCGGTTTGGTGTCGTCTTCCTCGTGGCGGCCGATGATGCGCAGTGACCCGCCATGGGTTGAGACCTCTTCGATGTCGAACAGCCGGATGCCGTGATGGGCAAAGACCCGTTCTGCCGCAATCAGCGAGAAATAGCAGTAATGCTCGTGATAGACCTGATCGAACTGGTTGCCTTCCATGGTGGCCAGAAGATGCGGGAACTCAATCGTCATCACCGCACCGGGCTTCATCATGATCTTCAGTCCGGCCACGAAATCGTTCAGATCGGGCACTTGCGCCAACACGTTCTTGCCCAGGATCAAATCCGCCCGCCGCCCTTGTGCGGCCAGCTTTTGGGCCGTCTCGACGCCAAAGAACGCGACCTCGGTCGGAACGCCTTTGTCGATGGCGACCTGCGCTACGTTTTCCGCAGGTTCCACCCCGTAGCAGGGGATATCGAGCGCTACGAAATGCTGCAGCAGATAGCCGTCATTGCTGGCCACTTCGACAACCTGACTGTCGGACCCCAGCCCGAAACGGTCTTTCATGTCATGGCAATAGCGACGCGCATGTTCCACCCAGCTGTCTGCATAGGACGAGAAATAGGCATACTCGGTGAATATCTCCTCGGCCGGGACGAACTCGTCCAGCTGGGCCAGGTGGCATTCGTGGCAAACGAAGGCATGGAGCGGATAGAACGGCTCCATTTTCGAGTAGTTTTCTTCGGCGACATAGCTTTCGCACAATGGCGACATGCCGAGATCGACCAGCGTATGCTTGAGGTCTGTGCCGCAAAACCGACAGGGGAAGGATCCGGTAGGAGCTGACATGCGGGGCCTCTCTTGTTATTTCAATGCGTTTCGTATCAGGAATTGATCAGTTCCGGCGCAAGCCCAAGCTCCGCCAATTGTGCCGCTATCTCGTTACGGTAGATAGGATTCATCAACACGACAACATCGGGCGGATCTTCCGTCAGCGCCTGTGGCGAAATGATCTGCTGGCCGGTTCCGGCCAGATGCTTACCCTGTTTGTGTGGGTTGATGTCGACCACACGGGTGATCGTGTCGCGATCCTCCAGCATGTTGAGGAACCCAACCGCCTTGGCACCGGCACCCCAGGCCACAGCCCGGCGGCCCTCGGCGCGCCATTGTGCCAGCCGGTCGCGCCAGTCGGACATCTTGGTGTTCTGCGTTTCGCCAAATGCCGCGACATCGGCTGCCAGCTGCCCGAGATCGCCGGTGTCGTTGCCCGGATTGCCGGTATCCGTTCCCGCGGCCCGTGCTTCGATTGTCAGAAACTGCTTTTCAAAGGTCTCTTCCACGCGCAGCACGTCAAAGCCGCAGGCCGCAAAGGACCGGGTCAGGGATTCGACACTAAAATAGGAACAATGCTCGTAAATCACATCCCAGACCGAACCCTGCCGGATGATCAGATCAGTGTCCGGCACTTCGAAATAGATCACTGTACGGTCCGGATCGGTGATTGAACGCCGGATCATTCGCAGGAAATCATTCGGGGCCGGGATGTGTTCATAGACAAAGCGCGAGGCCAACAGATCGGCCTGCAGGCGGGCATGTTCTTCGCCATAATAGTCATTCGACCAGGTGATGCGGTCAGCGGCCGATGTGCTGACCCGCTCGCCCTCGTAGGAGGGATCAAAGCCGTACCCGGTATTGCCGCCGGCCTCGCAGAGCATGGCCAGAAAGTCGCCTTTGCCACAGCCGATATCGACCACGGTGCGCTGATGCAGCCCATAGGTGTCCACCAGACGGTCGACCAGTTTCTGCGAATAGTTCTGAAAGGTTGGCGAGAAATGCAGCGAGTTGTCGTATTGCTGATCGTATTCGATCCGGTCCGGATCGAAGGACACATTCCAGATAAATCCGCAATCGGGGCAGAAGGCCAGATCGATATCCCCCCGGCGGCAGGCACGGGCGCTGTCTGCATCCGGCCACAGCACGCCGATCAGTACCGGCTGGTCGGACAAGGAAAAGAACAGCGCGGCATGGTCCCCGCCGCAAACCGGACAGGCAGGCACAGAGGGTGTGGCGTGGGCGGTCATTGCGTTGGCTCCATTTTCGGGGCGGTGTCAGTTGTCAGGATTTCTGGGGACAGTTGCATGCTGGCAATCTGGGCGGCGATTTCGTCGCGATAGATACTGTTCATCACGATCACGACGTCCGGGCGCTCTGCGGTGAGGGCTTCGGGTGCCACGATGGGCGCGGCGCAGCCGGGCATGTAATGGCCCTGTCGAGCAGGATTGATGTCGACGACGCATGAGACGATCCTGGGATCGCCGACGGTGGTCAGAAACCCCACCGCTTTTGAGCCGGATCCCCAAAGCGCCACGCGCTGTCCCGCGCTACGCCAGGCGGCAAAGCGTTGTCGCCACCCGTCGATGCGGGCCCGTGCGGTATCGCGGAATTCTGCGACCAGCTTTGTGGTCTCGCCCAGATCGTCGGCCAGTTCAGATAGCGGTGAGGGCTGATCCGATACCGCAACTTCGATGATCAGGTATTGCTCACCATAAACCCGGCGCAGATCGAGCACATCGAACCCTGCCTGCCGGAAGGCCCGCGCCAGAGATCCGGCGGTGAAATAGCTGGCATGTTCATAATAGATGTCCCAGAACGCGCCTTCGATCAGGATGCGCCGCAGGTCCGGCACCTCAACGCCAAAGCGCAGACGGGCACCATCCCCGGCGGCTTGCCGCATCAGGGCCAGGAAACCCGCCACGTCGCCAATATGTTCCAGCGTGTGTCGACAGATCATGAAATCCGCGTCCACCGGTACATGGGCCTTGGTGAAATCCTTGGCATGGAAAGTCAGCCCGTCGGGTTCTGCGCTGCGGCCCGGCACGTAGGCCGGGTCATAACCGGTGCCACTGCAGCTGCCCTGGGCGCAGATCAGACGCAGGAAATCGCCCTTGCCGCACCCAATTTCAATCAGATGCCCACCCTTGAGGTCGAACCGGTCGATCCAGCCCTGTGCCAGATCGGAAACGAAAACATTGAACGTGGGCGAGCCGCCCTGCGCGTCCTCATATCCGGTGCCGTAATCGACCCGTGCCAGATCAAACCGGGCGTTGAAGGCCAGCCCACATTCGGGGCACCAGCACAGCGCCATGTCTCCGGTTGGAAAGCCAAGCGCGGTGGCGCGGTCCGGCAAAAGCAACGTGCTCTGTGCCGGAATGCCGGTCAGATCGTAGAGCGACAGTGTATTCCCGGACTGGTCGCAAGACGGGCAGATTGTGCCCCGTGCGCTTTTAGCCGACGCTTCACCGTCCCTGGTGATATTCGCAGATGTCACGGATCACCCCGCAGCAGCGCGGCGTTCCGTCCAGAATAGCTCCCCATCAAGCGCACCGCTGGCCATGTGATCCTGAAGGGTCTTCAGGCGGATAAAGCGCGAGCCTTCGAAATCCGCCAGCTCAAGCCCGTTATCCACATAAGCCTTGTGTAGTTCCTCAATGCCCATGGGCACTGTCCATTGCGGATCATAGCCCGGCAACCCGGTTTCGATCTTCGAGAAATCCACCCGGTAGCAGCGCTTGTCGGGTCCGCCGCCCGGCTCGTAAGCGATGCGGCTGCCCGGGACCAGCTGCTCCACATGCTCTGCAACGGCGCGCACCTGATAGTTCTCACTGGAGCGACCAACATTCCAGGCGGTGTTGTGGATCAGGTCGCGCGGAGCCTCCAGCGTGGCAAGGAAGGCCCGGCTGATATCTTCGATATGAACCAATGGTCGCCAGGGTGTGCCATCGCTTTTGATCAGAACCTCACCCTGCAAGAAGGCATATCCGACCAGGCTGTTGACCATCAGATCCGCCCGCAGCTTGGGTGAGGCGCCATAGGCCGTGGCATTGCGCAGGAAGACCGGCGAGAAATTGTCATCCGCCAGATCGGACAGGATCGCCTCACTGCGGACCTTGGATTCACCGTAGGGCGTGACGGGATTGAATTCGGCGCTTTCGTCCAGCACGTCCTCGGGGCTGGCAGCCCCATAGATCGAGCAGGACGACGAGAAGGCAAATCGCCCCACGCCTGCGGCTTTGGCCGCACGGCCAAGGGTCAGAGTCGCGTCCGCGTTGATGTCATAGGTGCATTGCGGATTGAGGTTGCCCATCGGATCGTTCGACAAACCGGCAAGATGGATCACCGCGTCGAAACCTTCCATGTCGGCAGGTCCCACATCGCGGATATCCTTGCGGATCACGGCGTCCGCCTCGGGCATCCCGGACATGTCACAATGTTCGAAATAGTAACTGTCGAGCCCGGTCACATGGTGCCCGCGTTCCTGCAGAAATGGGATCAGAACCCCGCCAATATACCCGTTATGACCGGTAACCAGAATACGCAACTCGCCAACCTCCTAAAACAACCCCTGGTCCGAAACGACACTGCATACCTGATGCTGTCGAACTCAGCGGCTTTCATTAAAATATATTCGCCCAGGCAAAGGTCATCGCTTTATGATTTTCCGGGTTTCCGGAGTGTAACTGAAAGCAACAGCGAGGGCGAAATCTAATCAAAATCGTACAATCTGAATACAAGGCCGCAACCAGAATTCAACCTTTTTGTCAAAAGCGTTCAAACCGTGATCTCTACGCTTCAGGTTACCAAATCACCTTGGAAGAGGAAGTCATCACTGGTTAACAACAGTCCGTATACATCATTGATCACACCGATTAATTCATCCTCGTCCCCGCCGGAGCCCACGAGCCAGATTGCGGTCCCTTCAGGCAGACCAGCTGCGTCTTCAGTCAGCACGTAATCCGCCGAAATCCCGGCCAGTTGAATTTGATCCGTTCCGGAAACAAAGTCCCAGGCATAGCCAAAATCGTTGACGCCACCGGTGCTGCCGTCGCCGTCATCGTAGTAGTTGCCGCTCAGATCACCGAAGACAAAAACATCCGCGTCTTCATTGCCGACCAGCACATCGCGTTCCCCCAATCCGGGCAGCGCGGCGTTGGTATCTACAGCTACCAGCAGGTCCGCACCATCGGTCCCCAAGATGATATCGTCACCCTTGATCTCGGCAAAGTCGAGATCGTGGAAGGTGACATCCCAATGGTGCGCGATCAGTGCGAAGGAACCATTCAGGGGATCCGTCATCACATCGGTCCCCTCAAGCAGCCACTCCACAGGTTCGCCGCTGCCTTCTTCCCAAATTTTGAAACGATAGGTCCTGTTGATCAGATCGGTCTGCTCTACCCGGATGGTCACGTTATATGTTGCGCCTTCGGTAAAGGTGAAAGGCGCTGTGTCGAGCAGGAAATTCCAGTTTGGATGCTCATGGAGTTCAAACCGGCTGTCATTCATATCGTAAAACGGCGCAACAATCGGGTTGTATCCGGAAAGTGGCTGCCAGCCCGAAATAGGATCATCTGTATGCCCGCCCCAGAGCATTCCGAAGCCAAGCCCTGCGCCATCTCTCGGGGTGCCGTTGTTGATGTCGTTGACCGTCAGAGACAGATTGACCTCGTAATTGTCCCAGGACTGATCTCCGAAAGTCAAAATACGGTCGTAACCAGGTTCTGCGGTCCGTACACCATCCGGGGTAATCGTCCATTCCCCGTCGACTACCTGAGCTACGTCCTGGATGTTCGTGACACCTGACCAGTCGACCACGTAATCGGGGGCCCAGGTCGTGCCGTTCTCATATTCGATCGTGACATCCTGGGTGTGGATGTCTCCGTTTGAATATGTCGCCGTTATGGTCACAACGTCATCAGCCGCGGATCCGTCCAGCGCTGCAAAGTCGAGGTCGATATTGAAATCCCCGTCTTCTTCAAGGCGGCGGGTATCGGGGCCGATGGAAAGCGTTTGTTCCGGGCCGCCATTCAGCGAATAGGTCAGAGAAACTAAATCCGTGGTATGAGCATTGCCCAGGATGTTTACCCATTGCTGCGACGCGCCCGGTGCACCAAAGGTCTGTACGTCCCCGTACCAGACATCAATTGGATCGCTCACTTCAAGGCTTACGGTTGCGGTGTCGGTGAACTGCCCGTCGGTGATGGTATAGGTGAAGCTGTCGCTGCCTTCATACCCGACATTGGGCGTGTAGGTCAGGGTGCCGTCGCCATTGTCGGCAATCGAGCCGTTCGCGGGTTGGGTGAAACTGTCCAGGTTCAGCGGATCACTATTGGGATCGTTGTCATTGACCAGCAGATCGCTGGCCACATTGATGGTCAGCACAGTATCGGGCAGGGCGGCCAGCGCGTCGTCGCTTGCCTCAGGCGGCTGAGGCACCATTATAAATCCTGCATCTTCATCGGCAATCGGGTCACTGGCAAATTCAAAGTAGTCCACCTGCGCGGTGTAGCCTGCGCTGGTCTGGGTGCTGCCGGCCAGCGGTCCGACCGCCGTGACGGTCAGCGCGTGGGTGAAGCTGCCGGCGGTGGTCCAGTTCACACCGTCGGTGGAATAGCGGAAGGTCCAGGTGTCTCCGGAGCGGGTAAGATCGAGGAATTCGGCGTTACCGCCGGGGATGACGACATTGAACCTCGGGCTGCTGCTGCCATTGACGGTGATGGCGGCAAAGGCCCGCAGGGTGCTGCCATCGGAATAGGTGTCGAACCGCAGCCAGTTGTCCGCGTCCTGCTCAACCAGGAAACCCTGCAGCTGATAGCGCTCGGACGGCGTGGTCAGGAACCTGGCCTCGACCTGGAAGTCGTCATCGGTCACATCCTGCAGCACCCGCGCGCCCCGGTTCTCACCATAGACATCGTAATTGCCCGCCGGTGTGGACAGGGTCAGAAAGGCGTCGCCAGCCGTGGTGTCCAGACCCGAAGCGGTGCCCGCAGGCCCTGCAAAGGTCCAGGCCGGGTCGAGCGTCCCGCCCGAGAAGTCGTCCGAGCTTGCGGTGCTGGCGGGGGGGGCTGGATTCACGGTCAGATTGACGGTTGCGGTGTCGGTGAGCTGCCCGTCGGTGATGGTGTATGTGAAGCTGTCGCTGCCTTC
>NZ_JBXWQI010000023.1:0-48059 GCF_059612305.1 Ruegeria sp. CDSA033
GGCGACAGCTGCACCGTGACCATCGCGCACAGCCGCACCAAGGATCTGCCCGACGTGGTGCGCCGCGCCGATATCGTCGTGGCCGCCGTTGGCCGCCCCGAAATGGTGCCGGGCGACTGGATCAAGAAAGGGGCCACCGTCATCGACGTGGGCATCAACCGCATTGATGCGCCCGAAAAAGGTGAAGGCAAGACCAGGCTGGTCGGCGACGTCGACTACGCCAGCGCCGCAGCACGCGCCGGCGCCATCACCCCGGTCCCCGGCGGCGTTGGCCCCATGACCATCGCCTGCCTGCTGGCCAACACACTCACCGCCTGCTGCCGAGCAAACAAACTGCCAGAACCAGAAGGCCTCACAGCCTGAGCATACCGTTGGGGCGCAAAAATGCGCCCCAACAAAACTGGTATTACCTTGTTTCAACGTGCTTTCGAATTGGTCGTCTCAGAGCGCCAAATAGCCTATGCCTGCAAACGCAACCAAACATCCAAGCCATTGGCGTGGCAGCATCTTTTCACGCAAGATAGCCCAAGCCAACACAACCGTCAGCAGCCCAAAGACGGACGCTGTTACCGAGGCAAATTGCGCATTCGGCAACCCACCCGCCGCGATCACGCAAAGGATGGCAACAGCATCCAGAACACCCATGACACAGAGAAGCGGCAGAGCCCGCCGCCCGGGCCAGATTGATCTGCGGGATGCCAGGGCGATCATGCCCAGGGCAAAAACTGCCGTCAGTCGAATAACCAGAGAGACTGAGTATTCGTCATTTTGTTCGGTTGCATATTGTCCTAGCGCAAAGGTGGCGGCGAACCCGATTGCTGCAAGTACCGATAGCACTACCGTCGGGCCAGCTGCTGGGTATTCGGTTGCGTCGCGTTCTGATTGGGCAGCCACAACAGAAACGCCAACACCAATCGCTATGACGGCAAGCCAGTGCAGCGGGCTGACGCTTGCACCGCGCCAGATGGCCAGTGAGACGGAGAGTATTGGATAACTTGCGACAAGCGGAGCAACCAGACGAACCGGGCCGCGCTGAAAGGCGGCGTACATGCTGATGCCCGCCAACAGATAACACCCCCCTGCAGCAACAGCGCTGATCAATGCCGTGCCAGGAATTGGGTCGACTTCACCCATCATCGCAACCAGACCAAGTTGCAGCACCGCACCCGAAACCAGCACAGCCATGAGCGAAGCAATCACGCTGACAGACTGGCTAACATAGCGCACTGCCAGATCGTGTACCCCCCAGCAAAGTGCCGCCAAAAGGCCAAGCACCAGAGCGTTCATTCCGTCATCACCATCACTGATTTCACCTGGTTCCGCTTCTGAACATGAGTATGTCAGAATGTCACTGTTGATAAACTTATTTTCCTGTTATGCAATATTACAGGTGCCAGAGATACAGAAAGGCAGCACATGGAATCTGCGATAGAGCAACTTGGTGGTGAGACCCAACTGCGCGCTCTGGTCGAGCGTTTCTATGACCGGATGGAAACGGATCCGGCAGCACATTCGTTGCACAGGCTGCATTTTCGGGGGCATGGGCTAAACCACACCAGACAAGCTCAATTTGAATTTCTCAGCGGGTTTCTGGGCGGCCGCGCCTATTATCGTGAACGTTTCGGCCATATGGACCTGCGCGAAATCCACGCGCATATTCCCATCCGGGAGGCCGACGCAGAGCTTTGGCTGGACACTTTCGATGCCGCATTGGCGGATTGCGAATTGACCGGTCCGGTTGTGGAAAAGATGCGCGCGACGCTTCGCCGGGCCGCGCTTATGCTGGTCAATGACGTTCCAGATTGGCGGTTGGCAGCAGATGCTGGGTATACGTAAAGACGTTTTGCGGCAATCACGTTACGTGTTTTGCGGTTCTGATCAAAGCTGATGTCCATGACAAATGCCAAAATACGGTCGATTGAAATCATGCACCGACGTTCTGATGGTTTTTTCTAGCGTTAGCAATTGGTTGGCATTGACTACCCAAGCATCCAACGGGCCGCAGCTATTGCCGCGGCCCAGAAGTGCAACCTTGCAACACGGCTTAGATGTCCAAAGTGTTGTCTTTCTCCCAGCGTGAGAAGTGAGAGACGAAAGAGTTCCATTCCTGATGTTTCATTTTCAGGAACGCGGATGAGAACTCGGCACCCATCATCGCTTTCAGGTCTTTGTCCTTGTCGTACTCACGCAGGGCATCAAGCATGTTCAAAGGCAGTTTCGGCGCACCGCGCACCTTGTGGCCTTCGGCATACATATCGATGTCCCAACGTTTGCCCGGATCTGCTTTGGACCGGACACCGGACAGGCCAGCGGCGATGATCACGGCTTGCAGCAGATAGGGGTTGGTCGCCCCATCGGGCAGACGCAGCTCAAACCGGCCGGGGCCGGGAACGCGAACCATGTGCGTCCGGTTGTTGCCTGTCCAGGTCACTGTATTGGGCGCCCATGTTGCGCCCGACATTGTCCGCGGCGCGTTGATACGCTTGTAGCTGTTCACCGTGGGGTTGGTAATTGCCGCCAGCGCCGAGGCGTGTTTCATGATGCCGCCAAGGAAGTGTTTTCCGCGCTCTCCCAGGCCAACCTCTCCGGTGGGGCCGTCGCCTTCACCTGCAAAGACGTTGGTCTTGGCCGCATCGCCCGGTGCGTCCCAGACCGAGATGTGGGCGTGGCAGCCATTGCCGGTCAGGCCTTCAACCGGTTTCGGCATGAAGGTGGCGCGCAGGCCGTGCTTTTCAGCAACCGACTTGGTCATGAACTTGAAGAACGAGTGCTTGTCAGCGGTGCGCAGCGCATCATCAAATTCCCAGTTCATCTCGAACTGACCATTGGCGTCCTCGTGGTCGTTCTGGTAGGGCCCCCAACCCAGTTCCAGCATGTAATCGCAGATCTCGCGTACCACATCATAGCGGCGCATTACGGCTTGTTGGTCATAACAGGGCTTTTCTGCTGTATCGAATGGGTCGCTGATTTGCTCGCCGTCTGGGGTCAGCAAAAAGAACTCAGCCTCGATACCAGTTTTGACATGCATGCCTTCGCTTGCAGCTTCGTCAATCAACCGGCGCAGGACGTTGCGGGGGGCTTGCGCAACATCGCTTCCTTCCATCACGCAATTGCCTGCAACCCAGGCCACTTCGGGCTTCCACGGCAGTTGAATGACCGAGGACGGATCCGGCACCGCCAGCATGTCGGGATGCGCCGGTGTCATGTCCAGCCATGTGGCGAACCCGGCAAAACCTGCGCCGTCCTGCTGCATGTCGGCAATCGCCTGCGCGGGTACCAGTTTGGCCCGCTGTCCACCAAACAGATCGGTGAACGAGATCATGAAGTATTTGACGCCTTTTTCTTTTGCGAAAGCTGCGAGATCTGTCGTCACGATTGCTTTCCTTTCCCTGTTGAATTTTAGTTTTTCAAAGCAAAAACGCGGCCCCCATCAGGGAGCCGCGCAGCATATATTCAGAACCCTTCCTTACCCGGGTACCAACTGGTTCCCGCCAGTGGCACCCGCGCCATGGCGGCGGCCTCCATTGTCAGGGCACACAAGTCCTCAGGCTCGAGGTTGTGCAGGTGATTGTGCCCACAGGCGCGCGCGATGGTCTGCGCCTCAAGTGTCATAACTTTCAAGTAGTTACGCAACCTTCGGCCTGCATCGACCGGATCCAGACGTGCGGCTAGGTCGGGGTCCTGTGTGGTGATACCCGCCGGGTCCTGTCCTTCGTGCCAGTCATCATAGGCACCGGTTGTTGTGCCCAGCTTCTGGTACTCGGATTCCCACTTGGGATCGTTGTCTCCAAGGGCAACCAGAGCGGCCGTGCCGATAGCAACCGCATCTGCACCCAGCGCCAAAGCCTTGGCCACATCGGCCCCGGTGCGGATACCGCCCGAGATCACCAGCTGCACTTCACGATGCACGCCCAGATCCTGCAGCGCTTGCACGGCGGGACGGATACAGGACAGCGTCGGCAGACCGACATGTTCGATGAATACGTCCTGCGTGGCGGCGGTTCCGCCCTGCATCCCATCCATGACGACAACGTCGGCGCCCGCTTTCACGGCCAAAGCAGTGTCGTAGTAGGGGCGTGTTGCGCCAACTTTGACATAGATCGGCACTTGCCAGTCAGTGATCTCGCGCAGTTCGAGGATCTTGATCTCAAGATCGTCCGGGCCAGTCCAGTCGGGATGGCGACAGGCCGAGCGCTGGTCGATACCCTTGGGCAGGGTGCGCATCTCGGCCACGCGGTCGCTGATCTTCTGACCCAGCAGCATACCGCCGCCACCGGGTTTTGCGCCTTGGCCAACCACAATCTCAATTGCATCAGCCTTGCGCAGATCGTTCGGGTTCATGCCGTAACGCGAAGGCAAATACTGATAGACCAGCTTGGTTGAATGGCCGCGTTCCTCTGGTGTCATGCCACCGTCACCGGTGGTGGTTGACGTGCCCGCTGCGGATGCGCCGCGGCCCAGAGCTTCTTTCGCCGGGCCAGACAAGGCACCAAAACTCATGCCTGCAATGGTGATCGGGATATCCAGCTCGATCGGTTTTTTGGCAAAGCGCGTGCCCAACGTTACTGAGGTATCGCAACGTTCGCGATAGCCCTCCAACGGATAGCGCGATACCGACGCACCCAGAAAAAGCAGGTCGTCGAAATGAGGTACTTTCCGCTTCGCCCCCCCACCACGAATGTCATAGATGCCGGTCGCAGCGGCGCGACGGATCTCGGCATTGATCGGGTTGGAAAATGTCGCCGACTGGATCGGCAGGGTGCGGGGGATCTGATCGTTCATATCTTTCATACCCTTCTTCCTCAGTAAGCGGCGGTGTTATCAACGTCGAAATTATAAAGCTGACGGGCCGAACCATAGCGTTTGAACTCTTCTGGCTTGGCGTCGCTGCCCGCGCGGGCCAGAAGATCCCTCAGGATATCCAGATGCTCGGGACGCATGTCTTTCTCGATGCAATCGGCGCCGAGGCTCTTGACCGAACCACGCACGAACAGCCGGGCTTCGTAGAGTGAATCCCCCAGCGCATCGCCCGCGTCCCCGCAGACAACCAGATTGCCGTCCTGTGCCATGAAGGCGGACATGTGGCCGATGTTGCCATGCACGACGATATCGATCCCTTTCATTGAGATGCCGCAGCGCGAGCTGGCATTGCCTTTGATCACCAGCAATCCGCCATGGCCGGTCGCTCCGGCGTATTGGCTGGCGTCACCATCGACGATGACCTGACCGGACATCATGTTTTCGGCAACGCCCGGACCAACAGAGCCTTCGACCTTGATGGTTGCCTGCTGGTTCATGCCTGCACAATAATACCCGGTCGAGCCTTTGACCGTCACCTCAATCGGTGCGTCCAGTCCGACGGCGATTGCGTGGCTGCCTTTAGGGTTCACAATTTCCCAGCGCGTTTGGTTGGTTTCGGCGTTTTGCGCCTGCAGGGATGAGTTCAATCCGCGCAGCCCGTCTGCCTCTAGATCATAGGTCTGCATATCAGGCGGCCTTTTCGTGGGTTGTGGGGCTGTCGTTGTGCGACCAGAAATACACGGTGGACGGTTCAGGCTCCCAAACCCGGGCGTCTTCGATGCCGGGTAGGTTCACCAAGGCGCGATATTCGCTGCCAAAGGCCACATATTGGTCAGTTTCGGCCATCACCGCAGGCTTACAGGCAATTGGGTCACGTACGACACCAAACCCGTCTTTGGTGCCAACAACAAAGGTGAAGAAACCGTCCAGATCATCAATGCTGGTCTCCAGTGCCTCACCCAGTGTCGCGCCGTTCATCATTTTCCAAGTCAGATATGCGGCACCCACTTCGGTGTCGTTCTCGGTCTGGATAACCACACCTTCGCGGCGCAGTTTGCGGCGCAACGAGTTGTGGTTGGACAGCGATCCATTGTGGACCAGACACTGATCGGGGCCGGTATTGAACGGATGTGCGCCCATTGTCGTCACGGCGGATTCGGTCGCCATACGCGTGTGTCCTATGCCATGGGTGCCGCTCATACCGTTGAGGTTAAATCGGTCTGCAACATCTTTGGGCAGACCAACTTCCTTGTAGATTTCGAGGCTTTCGCCGCGGCTCATGATCCGAACCGACGGGCGGATTTCGGCCAGCGCAGCGCGTGCGGCTTCGAACTGACCGGCGGGAATTTCAAGAACGGTATGTGTGTCGTTGTTTGTCTGACCAACCGTTGCGCCCAGCTTTTCACCCAGCTCATCAGCCAGGCCGACAAAGTCAGCATCGGGGTTGGGCGACTGGACTGTAATCTTGGTTTTGCCTGCCGACTCTGCGCCATAGATCGCGATACCGGCACTATCGGGGCCGCGGTCTGTCATCGTAATCAGCATGTCCGTCAGCATGTTACCCAGTTGGGGCGCAAGAGACTGGTCTTTGAGGAATAATCCAACAATTCCGCACATGGCTGGCAGATCTCCTTGTGTGTTTGACTATGATTCGACGGTATCAACAAAACTGGGGGACATCAATAATTGTAGGAAAGTTTTTTTCCTAAGAGGCAATGGGCGCGATCTCTGATTTCACGCCCATTGCCAGCTCTTAAAGCTGGATCAGTATCGTTCCAGCTGTGCCTTCACCTTCTCTTCGTCGCCAGTGTGGCGGGCCTTCTCAAGGTGTTCACCTTCCCGGACGAACTGGATGCGATGCCAGCCAATCCAGAAGACCACACCAATGATGACCATCAGAACTTCGTAACCTTGGAAGGGGTAGATCGGACCGACCTCGGCAAGATCGACAGCCCAGCTTGTGTATCCATTCGTAGACATGTCTTTCTCCTTTACTTCGCTGCCGCGCCAGCACGGGCAGCCAATTCCTGTTTGTCAGCTTCAATGATCGCTGTCTTGGCATCTTCGTAGGCGTGGTGCTCGGCGTAATCGAGGCCCTGAAGTTCAACCTCTTCCGGGATGCGAAGCACACCTGCGGCCGCCTGCATCTTGGCCAGAGCCCAGCCGGGTAGGAAGCCAAGAACAAAGAACATGATGACCGCGCCGGTGATTTGACCGATCGGGTTGATTGTTGCGTATCCTTCGTACGGCGAAGATGGCACACCCCAGAGGACAAAGCCTGAAATCACCAAGCCAACAACCCCGGCATAACCGTGCACAGCAACGGCACCCACCGCATCATCCAGCTTGAACCGGCGTTCAACCCAGTAGTGCAGCTTGTACACGATCACGACGCCGATCGCGGCAATGATCATTGCCTGAATCGGATGATACAAATCGTTTCCAGCCGAGGCAGTAATAATTCCGGCAAGCCCGCCCGAGAATGTCCAGAACGCATCACCTTTCGAGATCACATAAGCCGCCATCAGACCGCCAGACAGCGACATCAGGAAGTTGAAGGTGATCGCCGACAGGGTCGTCGGAGCCAGATAGATATTGGTAGCTGTCCAGGTTACGCCAGTGATCTGCCCATCGATCCCTTCAGGTGAAATCACAGGCACATTGCACGCGGCATAGAAGCCCCAGAAGCCAGTGTAGATCAGGAAGATGCCGATCGTCAGTAGCCACGGATTGTGCGGAGGAATGTCCCGTGGTGTACCGTCTTTAGCGAACTTGCCAAGGCGAGGGCCCAGAACCATGATCACACCCAATGCGTAACCGCCTGCAATTGCGTGAATTACACCGGAAGCGTATGCATCATGGTAGCCGAGAATTCGAACCATCCAGCCACCGTAGTGCCAGCCCCATGCAGCGTCGATGATCCACCAGACCGATCCGATCATAACCGCATGTACCCAGAGCGCCGAAGACCTGATCCGTTCGATCACGGAACCCGAAACGATCGAGGCTGCCGTCCAAGAGAACAGCAGGAATGCCGCCCAGAAAACGCCGGTGATTCTGTCACTAACATTGGTTGCCATCGTGTCGGCCCAAGGCAGATTCGCTGCGCCCGCTTCTGTGTCCAGACCGCCCCAGAACGGAAAGCTCGGAAAAGCCCAGTAGATCCACCATCCAAAGAAGAAGAACGTGACCGTCACCAGCGGGATGATCATGATGTTTTTCATCAATGTGTGCATATGGTTACGGGCACGGCTGGCGCCGACTTCGTACATGCAAAAACCCACATGGATGAGGAACATGAAAACGACCGTTACCCAGTAGTAGAACTCGGTAAAGATCGTCGTGAGAGCATTTAGATTGCCATCCACTTCGTAGTCTCCCTGTTGTTGCAGCAGGAGGTCTCTCTGCGGAGTTTTCCTGCTGGGAAATTTTATCTACTCAGGGGACAATCTCGTGGGGCACCTGTCAATAGATATGTGGGGCAAACATCTTTAACGGTGGTGTCGCATACTCAATTTGAAGGGTCGAATACTGTCTCATAGCCATGAAAATAAGGGGTTTTCTTCAATTCTAAGCCCCCGCCTAAGGGTTCAGAATTTGAAGGCAAATATTCCCAACAGGAAAATAATCTGCACAGAGGTGTTGATTTTCAATCTGACATCGGCCTCAATATAGGCAACAAAAAGCAATCAACGGGAGAGCTGAACCATGGCCATTCTTTGGAGGACGTCCGCCCTTGCGCAGCGCCATGCCGACATCGGCGGCGAACTTGAGGACTGGAACGGCATGGGAACCGCATGGTTCTATGACCACAGCCCAGAACGCGCCAAAGCTGATTATGAGGCAATCCGCACCAAGGCGGGCCTCATGGATGTTTCCGGCCTGAAAAAGGTTCACGTGGTCGGCGAAGATGCCGCCTATGTCATTGATCGGGTCACCACGCGGAACGTGGAAAAGATCATGCCGGGTCGGTCGACCTATGCCTCGATTCTTAACGCCGAAGGTAAATTCGTTGACGATTGCATCATCTATCGCTTGTCGGTGAACACATGGCTTGTGGTGCACGGCACCGGCACGGGCATGGAGCAGCTGACATCGGTGGCGGCGGGCAAAAACTGCGCGGTCATTTTTGACGACGACATGCACGACATGTCGCTTCAGGGACCAGTGGCCGTTGATTTCCTGGCCAAGCACATTCCCGGAATTCGGGATTTGGCCTATTTCGGCATCATGCAGACCAAACTCTATGGCTGCCCAGTGATGATTTCGCGGACCGGCTATACTGGTGAGCGCGGATACGAAATTTTCTGTCAGGCCAAGCACGCGGTACACCTGTGGGACAACATTCTGGCGGAAGGCAAGGATATGGGGATCGTCCCGGTCCAGTTCTCGACCCTCGATCTGCTGCGCACCGAAAGCTACTTGCTGTTTTATCCGGGCGACAATTCGGAAACCTACCCGTTCGACGGCGAAACCTGCGGTGATACGCTTTGGGAACTGGGCCTGGAATTTACAGTCTCACCCGGTAAAACCGGCTTTATTGGGGCCGAGAACCACTATGCCGCGCAAGGCAAGGAGCGGTTCAAGATCTACGGCGTCAAGCTTGACGGCACGACCCCTGCGGATGAGGGTGCGGACTTGCTGCAAAACGGCGAAAAGGTCGGGGTTGTCACCTTTGGCATGTATTCCGAAATCAACGGGCACAACGTAGGTATCGCGCGAATGCCGGTCGCCTGTGCCTCACCCGGCACCAAGCTGACAGTGCGCAACGGTGATGGGACAGAAATAGCGGCGACTGCAGAAGAGATGCCGTTCTACGATCAGGACAAATCTATCCGAACCGCAAAGGGCTGAGTTTCAGGGGGCGCAACGGACACACCGTGGCGCCCTTTTCCTATTTGAGGGCACAATGTCAAAGTTCGAATTTCCCAAGTCAATCGCAAGCCGCCCGGTCTGGGGCACGCTAGAGGTCCGCCCGGGCGAACACCATCTCATGATCGCTGAGGCCGAAGGGGCCGAAGCCATTCTTGATATCGCGACACCCGACCTGATCGCCAAAACCCATCTGATCTACATTCCCAAGGGAACGGATTACGTTGAGCGACTGCAGGCACTGAAGCCTGCGCAATTCTACGAAGGTCCATCCTATGAAGCCTCGCTGCAGCGCATTCGCCGCGTTTTGGAAGACGCGCATATGGGGTTGCAGGTCTACCTGACCGGATCTGAGGGCATGATGGGTCAGGCCATGAACGAGGTGATGGCCGTAGGCCTGCCGCACACGGCAATTCAGACCGAACATCGCGGATCGGTCGCGCGCCGAATGCAATGCGTGCATTGCAAAGGCATCACCGAAGATGTTGAGGTTGACCCGTTTGTCTGTGCACATTGCGGGCTGAACCTGTTCGTGCGCGATCACTATTCCCGCCGTCTTGCCGCCTATCAGGGCGTCCGCGTGGATGCCGAAGATCATGGTAATGTGCCCGAGCCGAAGGGGATTTACGAATGAGTGGCGCCGAGAAAATCCAGGCCAAAGTGACCGAAGTCACCCCCTTGAACGAGTTGGTGACGCGGTTCCGGTTCGAACGTATCGACGGGGGCCAGTTGCCGACCTTTTCGGGCGGAGCTCATACGGTTGTTGAAATGCAGGATGGTGGCATCACGCGGCTCAACCCATATTCGCTGATGTCGGACCCGTTTGATCAGTCATCCTACACCATTTCGGTTCGGCGTGATGATGAGGGCAGGGGTGGTTCGCTGTTCATGCACCGCCAGGTCAAGCTGGGCGACGAGATGACCATCAGCTATCCGGTCAACCTGTTCTCTCTCGATTTGCGTGCCCGCAAGCATCTGTTTCTGGCCGGTGGAATCGGGATCACCCCGTTTCTGGCGCAGATCAAACAACTTGAACTGCTGCACGGACATTGGGAGCTGCACTACGCCTGCCGCAATCACGCGCTGGCATCTTATGCGGACCAACTGACTGACCGCCATCCCAATGAGACGCATCTGTATTACGACGACCAGAACCAGCAGATTGATCTGGAGAACCTGCTGAGCGGGCAACCTCTGGGCACGCATGTCTATGTCTGCGGCCCCAAGGGCATGATCGACTGGGTGCGCAACACGGCCGCCGCTGAAGGCTGGCCGGAAGATTGCGTGCATTACGAAGAGTTTCTGGCCCCACAGCCCGGCAAGCCGTTCGAAGTGCGTCTGGCCGCGTCAGACAAAGTCGTTCATGTGGGCGAGAACGAAAGCCTTCTGGAAGCCATCGAACGCGAAGGTGTGGATGCGCCCTATCTGTGTCGTGGCGGAGCCTGCGGTCAGTGTGAAACCGTTGTGCTGGATCACGCTGGGAACTTTGTTCACCGCGATCACTGGCTGACCGACGAAGAAAAGGCATCGGGCAAGAAAATCATGCCCTGCGTATCGCGTTTCGAGGGTAAGTCCCTCGTGCTGGACCGCTGAGAGGAGGCCCAACATGACCATTCAATTCAACGACGAGTCCTTCCGCGACGACTATACGTTCCACAACTCGGACTGGGCGATCAAACGCTTTCCGTTCCCATTTCACGAAGACAGCTACATGTATTCGGTCAACATGGAACAACATCGCGGCGGGCCAGAGGGCTCGGTCTATGAGATGCGGTTCGACGTGGACGAGCACTACGTCTCAGAGATGAAAGACCGCGCAATGGTTCTGGATCAGGACCCGCTGCGCTGTCAGTCGTTGCCGCATATGACATTGGCCGGCTGGGACTTGCTGGAACTGATCATGGTTAGCAAGTCCGAAGACTATCCTGATCTGTTCGAGTTGCATCGCAACGGCAATCAGTGGCGTTGGATCAACAAGCCAATGGGCATCGATCACAGCTTTACCTTCATGGATGAAACCACGCTGCCTTATGGGCCGATGGAATACATCACGCGACAAGCTCAGGGCGATTTCGCCGTGCTGGATCAGCGTGATGAGATGCTGTGGATGGACGCCGGCATGGTGACAACACAAGCCGATTGGAGTCTGGATTTCGACATCGGCATGAATTTTTTCGAATGGCATGCGCCGGTTCCAAAAGCCCATGAAATGGGTATTTTCCAGCGCGCGCTGAAGTTCCTACTGAATATCCAGCAAGGCGCCCCCGCGCGGCGTCTCAACTGGACAATGACGGTGAACCCTTTGCTGGATACCAGCCCGGAAAACTATCACAAATGGGGGGTCCAAAAGACCACGCTGACGCCCGAAAACATCGCCCACAAGCAGCATCTGCGGGTCGAGTTGCAGACGTTCTTCCGCTTGCCGCGCTCCAATGCGCTGGTGTTCCCGATCCGTTGCTATCTGTGCAGTTTTCAGGATCTGATGACTGTTCCGAAATGGGGCCGCCGTCTGCACCGGGTTATTCGGGACCTGCCTGAAGAGCTGGCCACTTATAAGGGGTTCATCGACAACCGTCCGATGATGCTGGACTATCTCAGCCAGTTTGACGACGGGTTGCCCACATCGCCGGGGATTTGGCCGGATCTTGAATCGGAACCGCCTTTGTCGAAGTGAGCAATGTGAAGTGCCCTTGCTCAAATGACTGATCCGGACATCACGCCTTGGCTTATTCCGAGCGATGACTTCGCATTGTATGACGTGCTTGCGCTGCTTCGTGCGTCATTTCAATTCATGGATGCCCGGATCGACCCTCCGTCTTCTATCCATAGGCTAACGGTGGAAGGGATGCGGGAGCATTGTAAGGATGGTGGTGAAATCTGGGCCATCGGCCGACCGCTTTTCGCGTGTATGTTTCTGACGCCCAAACCCAACTGCCTGTACTTGGGGAAGCTTGCAGTTCAGGAAGGATTGCGGGGGCAAGGTATCTGCCGCGTGTTAGTGGATCATGCTGCAAGCCGTGCAACTGAGCTTGGTCTGTCTGCGCTGGAACTGGAAACGCGCGTGGAACTTACTGAAAACCATCGCGTTTTTTCAAGGCTTGGGTTCACGATCGTGAATACGGGCAGCCATGAAGGCTATAACAGACCCACGGATTTCCTGTTGCGCAAGCCGATCAGTTTGTCTGCGGATAGCTGATCACCGATATGTAGCGGGCCGGCAGATTAACCAACCGTTCCGGGCCATGGGGTGCATCCGCATCAAAGAATAGGGTGTCACCTGGTTTCAGGGGGTAAATCTGGTCCCCATGGCGATAATCTACTTCACCTTCCAGCATGTAAATCGTCTCGATGCCACCATGTTGGAATGTTGGAAACACGTCGGATTTAGCGGTTAGAGTGATCAAGTATGGTTCGACAATTACACCTGATCCGTTGGCGCCAATATGCCCTAACAGATTGTATTGATGGTTTGCGCGTGTTCCTTCACGCTCCAGCTCGACGCCTTCACCAGCTTTTGTATGAACCGCCTCCCGGCGTTCTTCGAACTGTCTGAAAAAACTTGTCAAAGGAACCGACAGTGCATCCGCCAGTGACTGCAAGGTCGTCAAGGACGGTGACGTATTTCCATTTTCGATCTTGGACAGCATGCCGATCGACAATCCGGTTAGCTGGGCAAGGTCCGCGACGGTTATTTCCTGCTGCTTGCGAAAGGCGCGAACCTCGCGGCCGATGGCAACTTCAAGAACTTTTTCTCTGTTACCCGAACGAACGGAATGTGGGTCCTGAGTCAGATTTGCCGCCATTTCTTTGTCGCGTTTTTTCAATTTTACTCTTTCAATGTCTTGCTACACTTGTCCAAACCGGTTCTGCAAGCAGGAGCAGCGGAATACCCAATCCATTCGAAGTATCATAGCATCAAAGTTTTCCTGATAGTAAAATAATCATGCTGTCAGAAAAAAGACCAGAGATCAGAATTCCACTGTTTGACGGCTTTCCGATGGCGAGCCTGACATCTTTGATCGAACTTCTGCGTGTTGCAAACGAGATCGCCGGGGTAAGAGGCATTTTACCGATCGCTTGTGACTGAAAAAGGCGGAAAAGTCAGCTCCTGGGCCAATGCTCGGCTGGAGTTTTAAACTAATTTGTTGGATCCCCGGTCCATCGACATTCTTTTCCAACTTAGGTTCAGGATGCATTGATTTTTGCTGGGCTGTATGATTCACGGTCCAAAAAACGCAACGGTGACAAGAGCGACCTTTACTGCCCGACTGACGATCAGATCGCCAAGCTAGCCCTTTTTTTGCCCGAATTCCCACGGCAAGCCTCGGGTCGTTGATCGGTGGGTCTTGAACGGGATTATCTTCATCAATCGCAATCGCAATCGCAATCGGTTGCGTTGGCGAGAAGCGCCTGAAGTCCATGACCCGCACAATATTCTTTATAGCCGTTGGAGCGAAAACGGCATCTTCGCGCGAATGATGGCCGGTTTAGCCGGAGAGCACGGCGAAAAGAGGACGGTCATGATAGTCGCGACCTCACTGAAAGCCCACCGCACGGCGCCCAGTCTGGCAAAAAAGGGGAGCCTGGATACCTGATCAATCATCACGGTCTTCTATTCGCCTTGGTCAACTGCCAAGCTGACCAACATCCTGGCAAAGATTCCTTATCTACACCACTGCTTCCAGCGGTTGTAGAGTGTCCCCGGCGCTGACGCGGCCCAACTGGGATCACGGTAGCCTTCAACTGTGTGGACTGTATTCCTTGGTTACATTGCGCCACCATTGTCTGACAGACTTTCACTTGCCGTCGTCAAACGTGTCAATCGTCAAAATTTGCAACAGATCTTTGCAAATGTGCAGTTTTTTCACGCCGTGGCGGGCACCCACAATCCGCCGATCTCTGTCTTCGCAATGCGTATGGTCAACGCCATTGCGACGACCCAGCCGGTCACTACGGCCGCTGCCGTTCCGAACCACACCCCGGTTTCGTTGAACCCCAATATGCCAATAAACACCCAAACAAAGAACGCGACCCCAAAGGCCTGACGATAAAGGCTGATCCAAACGGTCCAAATAGGTTTTTTGAAGGCCTGCAAAAGTGAGTTGATTGAAAACAGCATCATGTAAAAAGGCAGGATCAGACTGTCGACTCGTAGATATCCCACACCAACGCGAACAACCTCGGGGTCCGCTGTAAAGAGGCGCATCACTAAGGGACCACCAAGCCAGAGGATCGGGATCGCAATCAGTGACATGTAAAACCCAACGCGCCAGCAATAGAACAACGCGGCGCGCACCCGCTGGCTGTCCCGAGCACCGAAATTCTGTGAGGCGATTGGCAGTAGGGCACCCGTGACACCCAGAATGGGCAGCAACAAAACCTGTTCAAGCCGTATAGCGATTGCATAACCAGCAATTGCATGTTCACCAAACGGCTTCAGCGCAAACTGCAGGACAAAGGCCGACAACAACATGATCGTAAACGAAAAGGCAGTGGGCAGAACCTGCAGCGAAATTTCTGCAAACCGTTTTAGGCGTGGTCTGAAATAGGCCGCGCGCATACGTTTCATTCGCCTTCGCCGAAGAACCTGCCGGATCAAAAAGATCATCACGCCTGTCTGGCTGATCACCGTGGATAAAGCCAAACCGTTGAAGCCGATGCCCGGGATCACGCCCGGAATTCCGTAGATCAGAAGGGGGTTCAGAATGATGTTCGCCAGAAACGCGACAATAAGTGCCCGTTGCATAGACACCGCGTCGCCATGGGCCTGCAAGATGCCATTACACCCATGAGCCAGAAGGAACCCAGGCATTGCCAACAGCAACCAATAGAAATAGCGAATCCCGGCTTCACGATAAACGCCTGGTTCCGAGACAAGCTTGATTAACAATGGGCCGAACCAAAGCCCTGCCAGCGCAAGCAGGCAAGACGCAACGATTCCGTAAGTTATCCCTTGGGCCGCTAGGCGCCGTGCCGCTCGGTTGTCGCCTGAACCCAGAGCGTTTCCAACCAGTGCACTCATAGCTGCACCTAGCCCGACGCCCACAGAAATAGAGAGGAAGAAAGCTTGAAAGCCAAGGGCCAGCCCGGCTTGGGCGCTTGTCGACAACAGCCCGGCAAAGAAGATGTCGACGATGTTGTACAGTGTACTAAAAAGCATTCCGACCGCGCCGGGTATCGCCAATGTTCGGAAATGGCCTGCAATGGACCCTTGGGTCAGATTAAGGTCGATTGCCTGAGCCATGTTAACTGGGTGTCATGGGCGCTCGGCCTGAACTGTTAGAAAGACAAACTCAGGGGTCAGAACATCTTCGAACCCGTGGTTGAGTTCAGCGTCCACACTGATCGTGTCTCCAGCTGACAGCGTAAAGCGGGCCTCGCCATATCGGTAAACGGCTTGGCCCTCGAGTGCCTGTACAAACACTACGCCGTGGCCGACATAAGTGGGTGGCGGCCCGCCTTCGCGCAATAAAGTCACGCGACGCGCCTGAAATCGCAGGTCTTTACGAGAATGCAGTGAAAGATTGACATACTCGTGGCTGTGCCCCGCCGAGATACGGTTTGATTTCAGTCCCTCGCCATGGCGCACAAGAGTGTAGTCAGTGTGATCTGTACGCGCTTCGCGGAACAAAGAAACAATCGGAACTTCGAGCGCTTCGGCCAGTGCCGCCAGAGTGTCGATAGAGGGAGAAACCAACCCATTTTCGATCCGGCTGATCATGGCGGCTGAGATACCGGACTGTTCTGCCAAGCTACGAGCGGATTGCTTCCGACTTTGGCGCAGTTCCTTCAGCGAGGCGCCGATGGCACGGTCGATCTGTCTGCCTGGAGTGTCTCCTTGCATGATCCGTCCTTTCAGTCGCTGCTATAATACCCCACCACATCGCCATCGGTGGTGACTCCAAGGCCATTCAGCAACCGGTTGGCGTAGTTGAAATACCCTACGATCTGGTTGATTTCGAGAATCTCGCCATCCTCCCAACCGGTGTCTTTCAGGGCTGCCACATCAGAATCGACCATCGTACCCGGCGAAAGTGTCAGCTTTTCAGCATAGGTCAGTGCAGCCAAATGTGCGCCGTCGAACGCATCCTGCGGGCGATGTGCCTCGAGGGCGGCTTCGATCTTGTCGGCGCGTGCGGCGTCGCCGATCAGGTGCCGGGCGTTAGACCAGTGGTTGGCATAAGAATAGGGGCAGGTGTTGAGAGTGGATACATAGGAACTGATCACTTCCTGAAACCACATGGGAACTTTGTTTGCCTTATCGTGCAGACAGGCGCGATACAGAATCACATGCCCCTTCATGGTGTTAGGCCGCAGGGAATGCACCCGCATGACATTGTCGACAGTGCCGTGCGGTGTGCGCGCCAGATCCAGAGTGGCCTTCAGATGCGAGTCAGCATCTTCGTCAGATATCATGCTGATCCAGGCAGACATTTGCGGTTCCTCCCTTGGTCGTCAGTATTATCTGAGGGCAGATCAAAAATTGTCCTCTGAGTTTTTTATTGACGAGTATTGCATATTAAGCAACCATATTAATTAGTGTGCAACGTATTTGAGGAGGCTCAGGCCTTGCCCGACTGCCCCAAACAATCGCAGCGCCAGCCCGGCCTCGGCTGTTTCGTCAGGCCTGGCACCACGACACGCCGGCCTGCCTTTGCAGGAGCGGTGGAGGAAACTCCTTTGTGCGCGCGGTCCATCAAAACAAAAATTCGCATGGTGTCCCGAACCCAAGCAGGTACGACATGAACCAAGCCACTCCGATGATTGAAGTGACCAATCTGGATAAATATTATGGCGCGTTTCACGCGTTGAAAAACATCGATCTGACGGTCCATCAGGGTGAAAAAGTCGTGATCTGCGGTCCCTCGGGATCGGGAAAATCGACGCTGATCCGGTGCTTTAACGGGCTGGAGTGGCACAATTCCGGCCGCCTCGTGATCGATGGGATCGAGGTTTATGACGGAGCCAAAGAAATTCGCGAGCTGCGGCAGGAAGTTGGTATGGTTTTCCAGCAGTTCAACCTGTTTCCACACCTGACAGTGCTAGAGAATCTAACGATCGGTCCGATGAAAGTGCGCGGGATATCCAAGGCGCAGGCCGAAGAAACTGCACGCAACTATCTTGAACGTGTTCATATCCCGGAACAGGCCGACAAGTACCCGGCACAGCTGTCGGGCGGGCAACAGCAGCGGGTGGCAATTGCACGGTCTCTATGCATGGAAACTCGGATCATGCTGTTTGACGAACCGACTTCCGCGCTGGACCCCGAGATGATCAATGAGGTGCTGGATGTGATGGTCGAGCTGGCCGACACCGGCATGACCATGGTTGTCGTCACGCACGAGATGGGCTTTGCCCGTAAGGTCGCTGATACGATGGTCTTTATGGAGGCGGGCCAGATCGTCGAAGTCTCACCACCCGAACAGTTTTTCACCAACCCCTCGAGCGAACGCTGCCGTTTGTTCCTAGATCAGATTTTGGCGCATTGACATGAGCGATCTGGGCATCTCCCGGCCAAAAGGTCAGCCGCTGCCTAAGCCGCCTTTTTTAAAGCGGTTTTTTGACTCGATCCTGATTTCGGTCGGGATCTATGCCGTTATCGTCGGGCTGATCGCCTATGGTGCATATACAGGCGCGCAGGGCATGGGGTATAATTGGCAATGGTACCGGGTGCCGCAGTTTCTGTATCGCAATACCGAGGTCGGGTTTGAATGGGGTGAAATTCCCATCGGGCTGGTCGCGACGATCAAATTGTCGGTCACAGCTTTCATTCTGGCTATGGTTATAGGCCTGCTCGTGGCGTTGCTGCGCCTGTCGGACCTGGTCATCGGGTCTGCAATTGCGGTTGGATTTCTGGAGCTGATCCGTAACATCCCGCTGCTGGTTCTGCTCTACCTTTTCTATTATGTTCTGGGGCCGATCTTTGGATTTGACCGGTACACGGCCAGTATCCTTACCTTGGCCGTGTTCCATTCTGCCTTGATTTCTGAAATCTTTCGGGCCGGGATCAACGCCGTCCCCACTGGCCAGTGGGAGGCCGCTAAATCCATCGGGATGAGCCCCTCCCAGACGTATCGATATATCATCCTGCCACAATCTGTCCGCTTCATGCTGCCGCCGATGACCGGCGAGGTCGTTCACCTCATCAAATCCTCGGCCATTGTCAGCGTGATTGCAGTGGCCGAGCTGACGACCTTCGGACGCAACATCATTTCAGACACATACATGAGTTTCGAAATCTGGTTCACCATCGCACTGGTCTATCTGGTGGTGACCCTGATCCTGTCGATTGGCGTAAGCCATCTGGAGAAGAAATATGCCGTCGACCAATAACCCAGAAAATATGTCGGACAACAAGGAGAACCAAGATGAAGCTTTCTCGCAGAATGCTCGGGGCTGCCCTCGGCGCGGTCGTGGCTACCGGTGTGGCGACCTCAGGCTGGGCGCAGAGCGCTACGCAGGAACTATCCAGCGAAAGTGTGATTGAAACTATCAAACAGGATGGCGTGATCCGGATTGGACTGTCGCTGTTCGTGCCATGGTCGATGCGCGACAAGAATGGCGATCTGATCGGCTATGAACTGGATGTTGGCCGCAAGCTGGCTGAAGATATGGGCGTTGAGGTTGAATTCGTGCCGACTGCTTGGGATGGTATTATTCCAGCATTGGTGGCGGGCAATTTTGATGTGATTATTTCCGGTATGTCCATGACTGCACAGCGGAACCTGACAATCAACTTCACTGATCCGTATGCTTATTCAGGTTTGGCAATCCTGGCCAACAAAGAGTTGACTGCTGGGATGACGCTTGAAGACTTCAACAACCCCGAGGTCACATTTGTCGCGCGTCGCGGTGCGACACCAGCCGTGGTTATAGCCGCCAACTTCCCCGACGCAACGCTGCTGTTGTTTGACGAAGACGGAGCGTCGACTCAGGAAGTATTGAACGGTAATGCCCACGCGTCGATGGCGGCTCAGCCGACACCTAACCGCGATGCTGCTAAATATCCTGACACATTAGTCGTTCCGTTTGAGAGTCTCTATGACCAGCGTGGAGAAGCCTTTGGGTTGCGTAAAGGCGATCCGGACGCACTGAACTTCTTCAATAACTGGATTGCGCAGAACTGGCGCTCCGGTTGGCTGAAAGAACGCCATGACTATTGGTTCGCAGGCAACGAGTGGGCCGATCAGGTCGCGCAGTAACCAAACTGACGAGGGCGGACGTAGTACCGCCCTCGAAACCAACGCGGAGCGTGCCCGGTGCAAAACTTCCTGAATAAACTGAGATGGCCCGACTACCTGATCGTCGGTGTTCTGGTCGTGTTTTTTGGGTATATCTGGCTGTCGATTGAAGGCACGCTGAACTACAAATGGCGATGGGAACAGATCCCGGGTTACATCGTCGGCTGGCATTCCAGTCGCGAGGAGTACTTTGCCAATCTGCTGCTGCAGGGTTTGGCGGCGACAATCCGCATCAGTGTTTATTCCGGCATTCTGGCTTTGATACTGGGCACTGTTTTGGGTGTTGCGCGATGTTCAGCCAATCTGACCATCCGTATGCTGGCGCGCACCTACTTGGAATTCTTGCGCAATGTGCCGCCGGTTGTTGTCGTTTTCATTTTCTTCTTCTTCCTGTCCCAACAGCTGATCGATGCGTTGAATCTGGAACGATGGGCGCGCGGCATCGCGCGGCAGGAAAACAATCAGATCTGGGAGTTCTTCTTCGGTGAAATGCGCCGCTTCCCATCGCTTGTTTCGGGCGTCATTGTGCTGGCCCTTTTTGAGAGCGCATTCGTTGGTGAAATTGTGCGTGCCGGTATCCAGTCGATCCCCAAAGGTCAGCGGGAAGCCGCGCGCTCTATCGGTATGAGCCGCATCCAGGAACTGCGTTATGTGGTACTGCCGCAGGCAATGAAGAAAGTGGTGCCACCGCTCGCCAATCAGTTCATATCGCTGATCAAGGACAGCTCAATCCTGTCGCTGATTTCTGTACAGGAACTGACTTACAAAACGGTTGAGCTTGTGGCCTCATCCCGCATGATCTTTGAGGCGTGGATCACCACGGCCGCTTTTTACTTTGTGGTTTGCTTCGGCCTTAGCCGATTGTTTGCGCGGCTTGAAAAACGGTCAGATAAGCGCTGACGTAAAGGCCAGTATGATACGCCTCTATGATTTCCCGCTTTCGGGCAGTTGTCACAAAGTACGACTGCTGCTGTCCATGCTGGCGCGGGATCATGAGGTCGTCGACGTAGACTTGCTGAACGGTGACCAAAACCAGAGCGCTTTTTTGCAGGTCAATCCGCTGAACAAGGTACCGGTTCTGGACGATGATGGGTTCGTCCTGCGCGACAGTACTGCCATCATGGTCTATCTGGCACAGAAATATGGCGCAGCCGAATGGGCCCCGACCACACCGAAAGAACACGGCGACATACAGCAATGGCTGTCGTTTTCTGTGAATGAAATCTTCCACGGCGTTGCAATGGCCCGGGCGATTGTTCTGTTTGAACGCGACACCGATCTGGCTGAGCCGCTGGCGCTTGGGCGGAAATCCCTGAAGATCATGGAGCAACACTTGTCAGACCATCTCTGGCTGGCCTGCGACCGTCCCACCCTCGCAGATCTGGCCTGCTATCCTTACATAGCTCTGGCGTATCAGGGTGGAATATCGATGTCTCCATACCCGGCGGTGCGGGCATGGATCGCGCGTGTTGAGGCTTTGCCCGGATATGTCCCGATGCCGGGGTTGCCGGCACCGGGTTAAGGGCAAGCGGGGCTATGCTCTGATCTGAACCATGCCGTTTTCGACCCGGGATTCAAACACTTTCATCGGCCGCGTAGCAGGCGCTGAAACCGGGTGCCCATTTCGCACATCAAACGCGCCCTGATGCAGGGGGCACTCGATGACATAACCATCGAAATACCCGTCACACAGATCCGCGCCGCCATGATTGCACAGCGCTAGTGAGGCATAGATACCACCGGGCGTGTCGTAGATTGCGATGATACGTGAGCCGAGTTCGACCCGTGTGACCCAATTTTTTTCCAACCGAGCAGCCTCGATCACGTCTTTCCACGGTTTTACATCAGTCATGGATCACGCCTCCTCCTTGTGCCGGATCTGGCGCAGGATTTCGCGGTGGGCAGCCAGATAGCCGCCGGGCTCGATATGGATGTGGTCTTTTAGCTTCTCATGCAGGCGCGGCAGCGCGTGAAACGGGACCGAAGCGACATAGTGATGTTCCGCGTGGTAATTCATGTTCCAGCACAGAAAGGACCACGGTGCCGAAACCAGATTGGTGCGCGTATTTTCCGACATCTGCGCGACGGTCGGGCGTCCGACATGTTCGGTCATCCGGATGAAGCGCATCACCGGCTCGCCCAGAAACAGAGGGATGAACCAATACCAGATCAGCCCCCACCAGCCCGTGATGGCCATGGCCAGAAAGATCGCCGCATAAATAGCCAGCATTCTACGGGCATCGCGATATACGGCCTGATGTTCGACTTTCGGAATGAACCGCTGCTCGGTCTCGCTGAGATTGCCGCTGGCGTGGCGAAACAGTTCCGTGAATTTGCCGCGCCAATAGGGCAGGGCGGACAGATAAAGCAGATATTCTCCCATTGTTTCGGGCAAAGGGATCAATTCGGGGTCTTCCCCGGTCAGTTGCGTATAGGTGTGATGATCGCAATGTTCGTAGCGAAAGAACCGATGTGGCAGAATGATGATCAGGCCGCAGATCTGACCTACCAAATCATTCAGCCACCGGGTTCGGAACACCGTATAGTGTACGCATTCATGCTGTAGTGAGAAATGGTGCACCAGAACGATGCCTTGCAGGAACATTGCGGGCCAGATTAGCCAGCTGTTCCAGGCTAGGGTGACAAGGGAAGTTGTGCCAGCCAGTACCAGTACCCAAAGCGCCAGATGGCGCAGGCCGGGGCCGTCGGACCGTTGCATGAATCCTTTCAGTTCTTCACGCGTAAGCTTGCCTTCGGCCAGTGCCTGAGACAGGGGCGTAACGATTGCTTGTAACATGTGAGTTCCACATTTTTGCCGGTGCGGGGGCTGCGCCCTCATCGCATATACCGGCACCGGAGACGGGAGTGCTCCGCACCATAGGACCTTGTCAGGTGGCCCTATTGCAATCAGTTTAGCGCGATGGCACGCGTTCGATCAAGCGGGAAGGTTCACCCAGTGCGGCGTAGACCGATATCCAGATCGGGGTCGGCGAACAGAGCGGCCGCGCAGGGGTGCTTGTCCAGAATGGTGGCTCCGCCGGGCAGCCGGTCGGCGTGGAAAGCCCCGTTTTCCCAGAAGGTCACACCGTCGATTACGATCGTCGGATCAAACACGTTCCAGCTGATTTCGCCTGGGGCATAAGCACCGCAGGTGTGGAAGTGCAAAATACGCGGATTGCCGAAAGCGGACCCGCCCCAACGCTCGAAATTCTCGCGCATATCCCATGGGTAGCCGCAGCCCGGGTGGATGCCCGCATGCCAGGAATGCACGAAATTGCGGTCGATGCCGAACTGACCCGCGACCCGGTCATAATGAGCCTCGGCCCGTGCGGCGTCGGCAGGATCGCCGTCAAACCCTGTCAGACGCCCGTTTTCCAGCATCGCAAACACCGGTCTTTCGAACTCTACCGTATAATCATCATAGTATTTTGATCCGGTGCCCGTCAGAAATTTCAACGCCACCCGGCCCGAAAAGCTGTGCGCCGGGACTGGTGTGAAGACCGACATGGGGAAGCGCAGGATCGACGTATCGCCTGTCGTATCCAGGTTCATCTCAGGCCGCCCCTGAAAGTCCGTGCCCAGAGGGCAGGTGACCCGCACGTCGGCGGCCCTATTCAGAACGCTGTTGATCCCTGCCTTGATGTCGAGGAAGGCATCGTGATGCCCGTTGGAAAAACCAGAGCCAAAAAGCTCGCGGCTCAGGGCAAAACTGACAATGATCTTCTTGCCCTGCGGCATTTCCGAGAACCGGAGCTGATCCCCAAGACGGGCCAGAAACAGGATGATATCGGCGGTTTCGAACCGCGCCAGGAGATCCGCGGAAAGGTGTGGATTGTCCGGATTAAAACCTACGTTCACTGCATCAACCGACAGCCCCATGGATCGCGCGGCATGCGTGACGATTTGGACACTATCCGCATCGAAATAGCCGTGTTCGGGAGGTTCATAAGCGATCAACAACCGGTCGCCTGCCGTTGCGTGGGCGCAATTAGTCAATAGATTTCGCGCGCCGCGCTCGGGTGTGATGTCCGACATTCGCGTCTCCTACGGGTTCCGGTCAGTATAGATTAGGCTCGGGTTGTGCGCCTAATCTATTTGAAAGTGATTATGCCTGACATTAGGGTGACTAATATGATCGTAAACCTGCCCTATTCCGCCCTGCGCGCCTTCGAGGCAGTTGTCCGACATTCCGGCTTTTCCCCGGCAGCAGCTGAGTTGGGTGTCAGCCAAAGTGCGGTCAGTCAGCATGTGCGGGCGCTTGAGGAATGGCTTGGTCTCGATTTGCTGGTACGTGGTGCGCGGTCATCGCGTCCGACCCGCGAAGGAGAACTGCTGGCGCTGGCCATTTCTGAAGGTTTGGGGCGTATTTCGGACGTTTGTACCCAGCTGAGGGACAAGACCCGCACCGACAGGACCATCGTGATTTCATGTCTGCCGGGCTTTGCGTTCAACTGGTTGTTTCCGCGCCTTTTAAACTTTGATCTTGCTCATCCGGACCTGTCGATTTCCATTGCCACGGATACCGGGCAATATCCGTTTTCAGGGGCGGATGCGGATATCGGTATTCGCTATGGCCTGGGTGATTACCCTGGCTATCAGGTCGATCTTCTGATGACCGAGCAGCTGTTTCCGGTCTGCGCTCCCTCTTTGATACCAAGCTTGCGTGGGGTCGAAGATCTGGCGCGACACACGATGCTGGTGGATGAGAACCTGCATCATGGGCCCGCCAGCCCGACGTGGGATTTCTGGGCGCGGCAATGCGGGCTAACGCTACCGTGGCCCTTGCGAACACGGCGATTTGGACAATCCAATCTGGTCGTTCAGGCGGCCATCGAAGGGCTTGGCGTCGCTTTAGGAAGGGAACCTCTTGTCATTGACACGTTGTGCGACGGACGGTTGGTGCGACCAATTCCGGAGCTGACGCAGTCTCCGCTGTCTTATTGGCTGGTTCGACCCCATGAAACTAAGGACAGCCCGAAAGTCGGTGAGTTTCTGAACTGGATCCGTGCCGAGGTTGGGGCGCAGCCGGACATTCCGCCAGCCGCGGGCGCCGGGAATTAGCCTGACTTATACGAGTCATTACCATTCCAGCATGGTGCAAGATCGGCTTGCCGCTCATACTTGCATAAGCCATCTGACAATCTGGAGAGCATTCCAATGTATCTGAGAAACTGCTGGTATGTCGCCGCTTGGAGCAAAGATATCGGTCGCGAGCTGAAGGCCGAGACGTTTCTGGGCGAGAATATCGTGCTTTACCGGCAGGAGGATGGCAGGCCAGTCGCATTGGAGGATGCTTGCCCGCACCGCAAGCTGCCTCTGTCCAAGGGCAACCTGATCGGGGATGTAGTGGAATGTGGCTATCACGGGCTTAAATTCGACTGCACGGGCAAGTGCACGGACAGCCCGACGCAGCGCGGCATGACCCCGCGGCGGGCGGTGGTTAGATCATATCCGGTTGTGGATCGGTATCGGTTCCTTTGGATATGGATGGGCGATCCGGAACTGGCAGATCCCGATAAGATTTTCCCGATCGAGAATTTCGACGATGACAGCTGGGGCAAGACCGACGGTGGGGTAATGGATATCGACTGCCATTACCTGTGGGTCTGCGACAATCTGCTTGATCCCAGCCATGTCGCCTGGGTGCATGTTTCTTCTTTTGCAGGCGCCGGAACGGATGAAGAGCCGCTGAACGTCGAGCGGACCGACCGTGGCGTCGTCGTCTCGCGCTGGATCGGGAACAAACCGCCATCGCCCTATTACGCCAAACTGGTGGCATTTGACGGCGATTGCGACCGGCTACAGCACTATGAGATGTGCATGCCCGCGATCGGACTGAACAAATCCATCTATACGCCGGTCGGGACCGGCGGGTATGACAAGCAACCCATTGCTGAAACGTTCATCAATATCTCCTATAATTTCATGACCCCAATCGATGAAGACCGCACCAGATACTTCTGGTTTCAGCACCGAAATTCCGACCCCGAAAATGCCGAAGTGTCCAAATTCATGAATGACGGCGCGCGCATGGCGTTTCTTGAGGACAAGGACGTTCTGGAAGAAGTCCACAAGGGTATGAAGTACGCCAAGACGCCCAATATAGATCTCGGGTTGGACGCGGGTGCCAAACTGTTCCGCAAAACGCTTGATCGCGCGATCGAAGCCGAAACCACTCCTGTGAGTACAACAGTTCAGGCTTGAGGCACCGTCTGCGAAGGTTACACACGTAGTTTCACTTGATTGGGTTATTTGAAGTTGACCCCCGCCCTGCCGACCGAATTTTTGGCAAGAAGGGCGGAGTTTACCACTTGCTTGTTATGACGCTCTGTAGATCACTGGAAACCGGCCCCCGGCGAAGGGCGCACCGGGGCGTAAGCTTTCGTCGTGCAGCCATTCGGTGACAGTATCGCGGGGCTCATAGGTTGCGCCGTCCACAGCGAAACGGATCGCATAGCCGCGCCTGCGCCGGGTTGAGGTGCGGTTGCCCATAGCTGAATGTACAATCATACCGTCAAATGCCAGCGCATCACCGGGTTTCATCTTCGGGTAGTGAAAGATGTCGTAGTCGGCGCGGTTCATCTCGAAATCGGGCATGTCGATATAGTCTGGGTTGTCCACTTCGAGATTGTGCAAAAAGCCCCCAAGCTGGTCCGTTCTGAAGGGCCGGTATTTGGCGCCCCAGGCATGCGAGCCCCTTACGAACTCCAACGCACCGTTGTCGGGGTCCACGGGGTCCAGCGCAATCCACATGGTCATGATCGGGCCTGAGACCGGCCAATAGGGTTGATCCGTATGCCAGCCGGTTTGTGTTTTTGTACCCGGTTCTTTGGCAAATATCTGGTCGTAGATCAGCGAGGTCCAGGGGCTGTTTGCTACCTCTGCCACACGCTGCCCAATATCAGAGTTCAGGCAATAGTCTTGAAACACGCCGGGATTTTCACGCATGTTTTTGTAAGCAAAGTAACGGTCACCTTTGGCAACTTCGTCATCGACGGCCTGGCTCAGCTTACTCAGCCAATCCTGCGACAGCACTTGTTTCAGCAGCACGACTCCGTCGCGCGCATAGGTATTCTGAACGGTTTTCAGGTCAGGTGTTTGTGTCATGTAACGTCCATTTCTGTCACCTCATTCACAGAGGTGGTTGCAGAGGGCAGGCGCGTTGCGCCCGGTTTTTTTGGCGTTACGAGGCGGGTGAACTGCGGCAGTTTATGATGAAGCAGGGCCAAAGCGACCGGGCCGACCATTTGCCGGCAAGACGTCGATGGAATTGTTCCACGCGAAAGCTCATTGCGTCACCTTTCTCCGTTACCTTAGCCGCAATTTCCGCTTTGGAATAGAACCCGTGGCGAGTTGTTTTGCATGTCGATAAATTTATTGACTAAATGTGCATAGTGATAAATATTATTACCATCATGCAAAATTATTCTGTTTTCTCGCTCGCTCGCAATGCGCTAACCGGGCACCGGAACTGGCCGCAGGTCTGGCGCAGCCCACCGTTGAAAGACCGCTATGATGTCGTGGTGATCGGGGCAGGGGGTCACGGGTTGGCAACTGCCTATTATCTGGCCAAGGAATTTGGCATCACCAATGTCGCCGTGCTGGAACGCGGCTGGCTGGGCGGCGGCAACATCGCGCGAAATACGGTGACCATTCGGTCGAACTACATGAGGGATGAATCGATCCCGTTCTATGTCAAATCCGTTGCCATGTACGAAGGGCTTACGGGCGAGTTGAATTTCAACATGATGCATTCCAAACGAACCATGGTGGATGTGGTTCAAACTTGGCCCAAGCTGCGCGAGCTGCGGCGGCGGCAGTTGGTGATGGACATCTACGGCTCGACCTACGAACAGATCACAACCGAAGAATTGCGCCGCCGCATTCCTGCGTTGACTGGCGGCGGCCCAGATGCACGGCTGCCTTTGATCTGCGGCATGGTTCATACGGATGCGGGTGTGAACCGGCATGATGCGGTGGCCTGGGGCTATGCCCGCGCAGCTGACGCGCGCGGGGTTGAGATTCATCAGCAAACAGCGGTGCAATCCCTGTTGCGCGGGGCTGATGGGTCCATCGAAGGGGTCGAGACCAACCGGGGCACCGTTCGGGCAAAGAAAGTGGTCGTGGCAGTCTCAGGACATACAACGACGCTGACCGAAACTGCGGGCCTTAAACTGCCGCTGCGGACGATGAACCTGACGGCCTTTGTGTCTGAGCCGGTCAAGCCGCTGGTTGATGTGATCGTGAATTGCCCGGACAGCGGGTTCTATTTCAGCCAGTCCGACAAAGGTGAGATGGTCATCGGCGGCGCGCCCGATATGGGTCAGAGCTTCCGTCGAGACATAAAGCAACATGTATTCGAGGATACCGTGACTGCCATGCTGTCGCTTTTTCCCAGTTTCAAGAAGCTCAAACTGATGCGGCAGTGGGGCGGGCATCTGGATATTGCCCATGATGCCTCACCCATCATGGATCAGACAGAAGTGCCGGGCCTGTTTGTCACCGCCGGATGGTGGGGCGGGTATAAGGCTATCCCGGCGGGCGGGCTGACGCTGGCGCATCTGGTGGCCAAAGGTGAACCGCACCCGCTGATGGCACCCTTCACACTGGGCAGGTTCCGGCATCTGGATTTCGTAATGGAAGCCGGAACCACCACTGCGCGATAGGAAAGGACAGGATCATGATGAAAATAACCTGCCCGTTCTGTGGCAAGCGCAATGAAAGCGAATTTATCCATGGTGGCCCGGTAGGGGCGGTCCGCCCCGATCCCAATGCCGTCAGCGATGAGGAATGGGTCGAGTATCTGACAGTGACGCCGAATCCACTGGGTCCGGTTCAGGAGAAATGGTGGCACGCACGGGGATGCGGTGAATGGTTCACCATCTGGCGTGATACACGGACCCATGACATTGTGGAGGCACCCGATGGCACAACGTAACCGCCGCGCCTCGGGCGGGCGCATCGACCGAAATCGCCCTTTGCATTTCACCTTCAATGGCAAACCATATGAAGGGTTTGAGGGCGATACGTTGGCCTCGGCCCTGCTGGCCAACGGTATTCGTGTCACCGCCCGCAGTTTTAAGTATCACCGCCCGCGCGGTATTATGGGGCACGGGGTCGAAGAACCTGCGACGCTGGTGGAATTGGACGGCGAGGATGCCTCGGGCAACCGTCCTGCGACCACGGTACCGCTTCGGGACGGGCTCAGCGCACGCTCGGTCAATTGCTGGCCGTCGCCCGAGTTCGATCTGGGCGGGATCAATCAGTTACTCGCGCGGTTTATCCCCGCAGGGTTTTATTACAAGACGTTCAAATGGCCGAACTGGCATCTGTTCGAACCTTCGATCCGCCGGGCTGCAGGGTTGGCGGCAGCACCCGAAAGCCCCCCGGCTTCGGGCCGTTTTGAGGCCCGAAACGCCCATACCGATGTGCTGATCGCGGGGGCGGGCCCAGCCGGGCTGCAAGCGGCGCTTGAGGCTGGTCGCGCCGGAAAACGCGTGTTTCTGGCCGATGAGGGTACCGAGGCGGGTGGTAGTTTGTTGAACCGCAACCTGTTTATCGGTGGGCGTTCAGCCTTGGACTGGGTCGCGGATGCGGTGGCTGAGCTGCGTGGGATGGAGAATGTCACCCATCTGCAGAATGCAACCGTCTGGGCTTATCGCGAGCACAATCTGATGATCGTGAACGAACGCGAACCCGAACTGGATGGAGTTTTGGAACGCAGCTGGCGCGTGCGAGCGGGGGAAGTTGTGATCGCAACCGGGGCCACCGAACGTGCCATGGTCTTTGGTGACAATGATCGACCCGGTGTCATGTTGGCCTCTTCGGTACAGGCCTATGTCAACCGCTGGGGCGTTAAGCCCGGGCAGCGTGTGGTGCTGTTTACAAACAACAACAGTGTTTATGCCGTGGCGGCCGATCTGGCAGCAGCCGGTATGCAAGTTGAGGCCATCCTCGACTGTCGCAAAACCGTTCCGCCTGAGGCTTTGAAGCTGGTGCCGGATATTCCGGTTCACGCCGCAACCGTTGCTGGTGACGTACGCGGGCGCAAAGGCGTGCGCGCTGTCAAAGCCGTTCCTGTGACCGGAGGGGCGGGTCGCTGGATCGACTGTGATGTGCTGGGTTGTTCCGGCGGTTGGAACCCGACCGTTCATCTTTGGTCGCAATCCCGCAGCACGTTGCGATTTGATGAGGATCTGGCAGCCTTCGTTCCTGACGAGGCGGTTCAGAATTGTCGCGCTGTGGGCGCAGCGGCTGGTGATCTGACGCTGGATAGGATTGTTGGTGGCGGCGAAGACCTGGCCTACGCGATCGAACCTCTCTGGCGGGTCAACGTGCCGGGACAGCGCGGGAAGGCGTTTCTGGATGTGCAGAACGATGTCTCGGTCAGCGATGTTCATCTGGCCTTGCGCGAAGGCTATGACAATGTGGAACACGTCAAGCGCTACACGACCGGCGGCATGGGGATCGATCAGGGTAAGACCGGCAATATCAACATCATCGGCACTGTTGCGATGCAAAAGAGCGTGCCGCTGCAAGAGGTTGGAACAACCACTTTTAGATCCCCCTACACGCCTGTTTCGTTCGGTGCGATTGGCGGGTTACGGGAAGACTGGCGGCTATTCCCCTATCGACATACCCCTGTAACCCAATGGAATAAAGACAACGGCGCTGTGATGTATGAAGCCGGGGCGCGCTGGCGGCGTCCAGGCTATTTCCCGAAACCGGGTGAAGGCCTGCAAGAGGCGGTGAACCGCGAATGCCGCGCTGTTCGTGAAGGCGTCGGTGTCTATGACGGCTCGCCTCTTGGCACGTTTGAACTGAAGGGGCGGGACGTTCCGAAATTCCTGGATTTCATCTACTCCAACATTATGTCCACGCTGAAACCGGGTGACGGGCGCTATGGGTTGATGTTGTCTGAAGATGGCTTGATCCTGGACGATGGCGTGGCCTTCCGACTGGATGACCACCGCTGGATGATTTCAACCTCGACCGGTCACGCGGATGCGGTGAACCAGCATATGGAAAAGCTGCTGCAAACCGAATTCCCCGACTGGCAGGTGCTGATTACCACTGTCACCAGCCAGTGGAATAATGCCACTATCTGTGGTCCCGAGGCGCGTGAAGTTTTGCAGGCGATGGGCTCGGATATCGACCTCGCGCCCGAGGCGTTCCCTTTCATGTCTTTCCGTCAAGGCACTGTCGCCGGTTTCCCTGCGCGGGTGGTGCGGGTGAGTTTCACCGGTGAACTGTCCTATGAGGTCAACGTAGCCCCGCGCCACATGGCGGCCTTGTGGGACAAGGTGATGGAGGTCGGTGCGCCCTTTGGTATCCTGCCTGTGGGTTCGGAATCCAGCCATGTACTGCGGGTCGAAAAAGGGTTCCTGTCGTTGGGGCATGAGGTCGACGGCACGGTGGATGCCTATGATCTGGGAATGGGATGGGCGATGTCCAAGAAGAAGCCTGACTATCTGGGCAAACGCTCGGTCCAGCTGCGCAGGTCAGGCGGCGGTACACGGCGCGAGCTGGTCGGAATTCTGGCGGATGATACCAACCGGCAAATCCCCGAAGGTGCACCACTGACGCCTGGAGGTCGGAAAGAAGCCACCGACGGGTTGGTCACTGCCTGTGTATGGAGCGTTGTCAACAACCGCTGGGTTGGGTTGGCGTTGCTGGAAGATGGCCACGCGCGGCAGGGTGAAACCGCCCACGTCCGGCTGAAGGATGACGTGATCCCGGTCACGGTTACGAAACCGGTCTTTCACGACCCCGAAGGTAATTTGCTGAGGTCCTGAGATGAGTTATGACGTCACAATTGAACGGTGTGGGCTGATGGCTCTGTTCGACCTCAAAGGCGCGCCTGACGCGGTATCGCAATGGGCTGGGGACGCTTTGCCGAGTTTGCCGCTCAGCCCTAACAGCCGAACAGAAAAGGACGGCATCGAACTGTTCTACATTGGTCGTAACCACTGGATCACCCGCGCCCCACTGGCCCAGGAAGACGCGATGGAAGCCCGGCTGAAGCCCACGGATTGCCCGGCAGACATCAGTATTGTTCGGGTCTCGGACACGATGACCTTCTTTCGCATAATCGGCCCAGATGCAGGTCAGGTAATGGCAATTGCTTGCCCGATGGACCTGCATGACAGCGTGTTCGGGACGGACGCGGTTTCCTATACCGAAGTATTTGGACTCAAGGCTTTGGTGATGCGGTGTCAGGATGGTATTGAGTTCGCGGTCGAACAAAGCTTTGCGGATATGGTCGAAGACTATCTGATCCGCGCAACGACTTGAGGGGAAGATCGGCATGGCGCGAACGCACATCCACAAGTACCAGACGCGCTATCATGCGAAAGCAACTTATTCCAAAGCGATCCGCGCCCAGGGTGACTTTGTTTTCATGCAGGGACAGGTCGGCACGCTGATGGATGGCACATTGGTTGGCGAAGGCGACCCGGGCGCGCAGGCAGATCAGGCCTGCCGCAACATCCAGCGCTGGATGGAAGAGGCCGGGGGAAGCTTGACTGATGTTTGCAAGTTGACAGTCTACGTCACCGATATTTCGTACCGTCCGGCCGTTTACGAGGCGATCAATCGCTGGTTCGAAGGTGTTCATCACTGTTCGACAGGCGTGGTTGTGCAGGGGTTGGCCGATCCGTCGCTTTTGGTCGAGATCGACGCGATGGCTGTCATCGACGATGATGCTGATACCCCGGGCTGAAGGAGTCGGGTCTATCCGACATCGCATTGCGTAGAAACGCTTGTCATGACACTGTCCGGTCGAGCCGGTCCGGTTTTGTCTGCGAATTGTAATGCTTTCGACACTCACCTCGATTCTGCCGATCTTTTTGATCATTGCGCTGGGTTTGGCCCTGCGCAAAGGCGGCATTCCCAGTACGGATTTCTGGAACCTGAATGACAAACTTGTCTATTGGGTTCTGATGCCATGCCTTCTGTTCAGCAAAATTTCCCTGTCGCCGTTGGACAAGTCGGCTCTGGGTCTTTACTCGGTTGCCATACTGGGCGGGTTCGCTGTGGCGCTTCTGTTTGCGCTTCTTAGCGCCCGTTTGTTGGGTTTTGCGCCGCCGCAGGCCACCTCGATCCTGCAAGGCAGCGCGCGACATAACTCATTCATCGGGCTTGCGCTGGCTGCCAACTTGTATGGGCCAGCGGGGCTGGATATCGCGATTCTGGCGACCGCAATTCTCGTGCCCACCACCAATATTGTTATGGTGGTTCTGATGGTTGGTGCGCTCAAAGGCGATCGAACCAACAGCCTGGCCGTTGCAATCCTGCGGGAACTCGCGCGCAATCCATACGTGATTTCGATCTTTCTGGCGGTTTGTGCCAACCAGTTGATCGGTGACAGGATAGCGGTCGTGCATGATGTGACGGATGTTCTGGGTGCAGGCGCTTTGCCGATCACATTGCTGGCCGTCGGTGCCAATCTGAGAGTCCGGGCCATGGCCGCAAGTGCGCTGCCCTTAATTCTGGCCTTCACGGGCAAGATGATTGTCTTCCCTCTGGCAGTATTGGTGATCGGATTACTGGTGGGGTTGCCGCGGGAGGTTCTGCAGATCGCCGTCGTCTATTCGGTGGTGCCGACCGGTGCGTCTTCGTACACGCTGGCCAAGCACTTGGGTGGAGACGCGCCGCTGATGGCGGCCATTGTCACGTTGCAGACGTTGATAGCAGCCGTCAGCATTCCCGTATCACTTGCTTTGCTGCTGCCCCTAATTCCTTAAGCGGTCATTTCGACAAGTGTTCATGGGCCCAGACCGCGATGTCCAGCAGGCGGGCGTCATCCCCCTTTCGACCGATCAATTGAATGCCCAGCGGCAGGCCATTCTGGTCGTTCCCGAATGGCAAAGCGATCGAGGGCACCTGCAACAGGTTCCACATCCGGGAAAAAAGCGGATCTCCGGTAGCACCCAAACCGGCAGGGGCTGATCCGGGGGCCGACGGGACCAACAGAGCGTCGACATCGCGGAACATCTGGTCCAGCATCGCGCCCGCCCGGTCGCGCAGGTCCAGCGCAGCTTGGTATTCTGCGTCGGTGACGGCCAGCCCCGCCGTGACAAGGTCATGAAATTGCGGGCTGATGGCGGGCATGCCGATAGCGTATTCTGCAGCGCGCTGCCGCGCGACCTCATAGCCCATGACGGTGATCTGAGCCTGTGTGAGTTCGGCAAAAACGGGTGGAAAGGCAATTTCTCCGGTCTCTGCCCCCGTTGCGGCAAGGGCAGCCAACGCACGCATGCAGGTGTCCCGTATCTCGACCGAACCGTCCCGCCAGTGCGGGCCGCGCATTAGGCTGATCCGAGGCAAAACCTCGTCGAACTCAACTGGCGGTGCCGGGTCAGTTTGGCACATTACCGCGTCGGTCAGCACAAAATCGCGGGGATCACGAGCCAACAGGCCAAGTGTATCCAGGCTTTGAGACAAGCCCATGACACCCGTCAGAACATACCGGCCGGTGGTTGGCTTGAACCCGCAGACCCCGCAATACGCTGCTGGTCGGATCAGCGAGGCTGCGGTTTGCGAACCAAATGCGAGCGGAGCCATGAAATCGGCCACAGCTGCGGCAGAGCCGGATGACGAGCCACCCGGCGTATGCGCCGGGTTCGCCGGATTGGCGGTTTTGCCGGGTTTGAAGTAGGCGAATTCGGTGGAGATGGTTTTTCCGATTGGGATCGCGCCCGCGTCCAAAAAAGCCTGAACGCAGACTGCATTGCGGTCGGGGCGGCGCCCGGCATACAGGTCGCTACCCCATCCTGTTGGCATGTCACCGGTGTCGATGATATCCTTGATCACAAACGGCACGCCATGGAGCGGCCTACCAACGGGGAGAGTATCGGCGGCCTTTGCACGCTCCATGGCGCGGACCGCATCGAGGGTTTGAAAAGCCCCGATGACGGGTTCACGGTTTGTGATCCGGTCCAAATGGGCCGCCATCACCTCGGAAGGCTTCACCTCACCTGCCCGGATCAATGTGGCAAGTTCATGGGCAGAATGATGGTTCAGCCCGGTCATGCCTCCAGCGCTTTCAACGCGTCGGCAAAGGGGGCGACTGGCATGTCGTAGATGCCACCGCCCAAGCGACCGGCCTCGCCCAATCGGTCAAGAATGCCGAGCCCGATCACAGGCCCCGAACCCTGTTCCACGGCACCCCGCGCCGTGCTGCCCAGCCGAACATCCAAGGCCCGGAAATACGGATGCGCCCCGACTGACAGACCGGACATGCGCGCTTGTGCGTCGTCGGGCAGATAGGCACCCAGACCCTTCTTTTGTTCAGGGCTCAGATCAATGGCCATTGCCCCCAGCCCGAATGCCTCGACCACGGCACTGTCCCCGACCGCTCCGAGGGCGCGGTCCTGCGGCAGATCCACGTCAAACGCTCCTTTGGGAGGGCTGGCCGGGATTGTGAACCAACGGCCCGGCAGGCCCGAGATCTGGATGCCGACTTCACGCCCATTACCGCCTGCAGCGGTGACGAAGCTTGACCCTTCAATACCCTCCGCCAGTTTCATCATGCATTTGGTCGCCGCCATCCAGAGGTTGAGAAACAGTGAGGGCGAGCTGTCCATAAAGGCCAACACGTCGTCATCCGTGATCCCGCTGGTGGTGCGATCCTTGAGTTCAGCAATCAACGCCTGTGCGGCCACAGGTGTGCGGCCATGGCAATCATCCCCGCCCATCAGGCCGATCACGGCCAGCGGGACCAAAGCGATCCCTTCGGCAATTCCTTTCTCCAGAACATCAAGAAACCGGGTGTTGAGCCAGCGAATGTGGTTGAGCACCGCCTCGGACCGTAGCCCCAACCGCATGGCCGGGCGGCTACCTGCATTGATCGGCGCGTAAACACGTTGTTCGCCACGCCACGCGTCATAGACTGTGTGCAGCGGCATATCCGCCGAAACCACGGCAGCAAGAGGTGTCACGACATCGTGGTCTTGCGCTGGTTTCAGCACGATCTCGCCTGCGTTAATCATCGCCTCTGCCTGATCGAAATTCTGTGCTAGCCCTTGCCAGACTGCGGCGACACAGGCCGAGTTCAGGATCGGCACGGTGATCTGATCCGGGCTGGCGAAGGCGGGACCGGCATGTAGCAGGACATTTTCGTCCAACGTCAGCGCCTCGGACGCGGTATTGAACCGGTTCCAGACCGGTTGTGTCACCATGGCCTTGTCGAATGCCAGCTGATCAGCCGGATGCAGCATCAAGTATCCTCCGGCGGGATGATCCATGTTTCCGAGAAATAGAGGAAGGCAGTCGTCGTTTCATACCCAGCCTGCACCCGTGTGCCCAACTTGCCCGGCAATGTGTGACCATTAACGATGATCTGCGCCGATTGTGCGGGCACCAGTAACGAGAACATGTTCTGCTCGCCCGAAGCGACCTCATGCGGAGAGAGCTCCAGCGCCCGGGGTGGCTCGAGCCCCTCCCAGACCAGTTCGACCGTCAGGTTTTCCCCGGCGATGGTTTCGGTATAGCGATGGCTCATAGGATCGCCCGAGGATCGGACGACCTGCGCGCCTATCTCGGGCAGGGAGGCAAAAGCGGGAGCATTTGCGAAAGCGGCCAGTTTGCTGATGAAATTGGTCTTCAGAAAGGCGGTCAGATCGGGATTGTCGCTCAGGATTACATTCGGTGCCACGGGCGGTCCGTCCACCTGATCTGGCGTTCCGTACAGCAGCAGCACCTGACCTTGCCCAACCGGAGACCATGCCACGCGAAAGAACAGCGCCATAGCGGTGAAATTGTTGTTGTCGTCTTTCAGCAGGATGCCGGGGTTCTCGCCGGTCCAGTCGACGGTTCCGGGGGTGATCGGTTCGTTCAACGGCATCACAGATCCTCCTGCGGGGTCACCCAGGTTTCGGAAAAGGCCAGAAAGGCGGTCGACATGGTGCGGCCAAAGAACTGGCGGCTTGCGACCTGACCGGGGAGCGGGGTGCCGTTGATGACGACCTGCGCCGCCTTGGCTTCAAGGAACACTGAATACATCTCATGCTCTTTGGTTGCCGAGTTTTCCTTAGTGACCTCAACTGGCAAGGGTGGGCCCATTTCCTGCCAGATCATCTCGACCGTGACGCCCGAGCCGCGCAGGGTCTCGGAATAGCGCGATCTCAAATCGCCGGGGCGTTTTTCGACGCTGTCACAGTCCAGCCAACTCATCGCGTCGAGGCCTGGCTTTCCGATGAAGGTGGGCATTTTCGTGACCCAACCATCCACGATCCAGCGCATCATGCGTTGGTTGTCCGTCATGATCAGATTGGGTGCGTGCGGCCAACCCTGCGCTTGATCCGGTGCGCCCAGGATCAATGCGGCATGGCCCCGACCATAGGGCGACAAAACCACCCGGAAGAACAGCGCCAGCGTGTCATAGTGGTCCTGCGTCGAGCTTTGTTTCAGATAAATGCCGGGGTTTTCGCCGGACCAGTCGACCCGGCCCGGATTATGAGGAACACGATTTGTCATGACCAGCTAGCCTCATACTTTTTCAGCGCATCGACGATGAACGTCTTACGGGCCTCGCCCTGCAAATGGTCGCCGGATTTGTAGATCTCAGCCACCTGATGCGAGATTTCCTTGAGCACTGCACCATCGTCGCGACCGTCCTGAAGCGGGATGCGTAGCATTGTGTCCCCGGCATAGGTCGGTATCACCTGACCGGCAAAGCTGTCGGTCGGTTGCGGAGGGGACTGACCGTCTTTCAACGCGCGAATGGCGTTGCGCAGCAGGCGGCGTGCCTTGGCCACGCCCCGATCCGTAAAGCTGAGGTTTTCGCGGGCATGGATGTTCCGCGGCCCCTGACTGACCCAGGCGTCATAGTCGCCGGGGTCCCGCTGGCGCATCTCATAGGGTCGATCGGGATCCTGGCCATAAAAATCTGTCATCCCAAAGCCCACTTTACTCTTGTCTGTCAGGCCCTTGGGATCGTCATTCGCTGACGCATCCCGGAAGTGGCGCCATGCAATGACCATCGTGTTGGTGTCGTCAATCGGGGTTATCCAACGCGACAGCCCGCAGCGCCCAAAATAGCGCGGCTCGTCTGGCACCGGGAAATGGCCGCCGTTTTGCGTGAACGACGGCAACATATGGTCATGTATGCGCACCCAGACGATATCTTCGACTCGTCGGACATTGGTGTAAAAATCGCCCGTTTGACTATCGTGAAACTCGATCATCGGCATTTCAGCAAAGGCGTCGATGAACTGGCTGCGTACGGCCAGAGTATGCAGGTAGACAACATGGAACGGGTCCCATGCGTTTTCCATCACCTGAAGCCAGTTGCACGGGGATTTGATGAGGTAAGGTACCAACTCGTCGCCATCATCATCAAATGTGTCCATCACTGGGAATGGGGGTTGCTCCTCTGGGGGGCCCATAAATGCAAAGGCCAAACCCTTGTATTCGATCACCGGATAAGCCCCCAGACAGGCCTTTTTCTTGACCTGTGAGGCGGGTGGCTCGCACGGGGTTTCCAAAATGGTGCCGTCCAAGCCGTATTTCCAACCGTGGTAAGAGCATCTAATTCCGCCTTCCTCAACGATGCCGAACTCCAGGCTCATGTTGCGGTGGCAGCAATGCAGATGGGTCAGACCCAGCTTGCCCTCTTTCTTTTCGCGGAACAGAACCAGATCTTCGCCCAGAATACGCAGGCGATAGGGCAGGTCGCCAATCTGACCGGTCATTGCTACCGGCATCCAGAACCGGCGCAGGTATTCGCCGCACGGAGTGCCGGGGCCAACCTCGGTCAGTTCCGGGTCAGGTTGCTGTTGCCAGACTTTTTGTTGGTCGTGACCGCGGAAATTGCCCTTGGGGGCTGAGAAATGATCGTTCATGCCGTCCTCCGTGCGTATCGGTGGTCAGGGAAACGGATCGGACACCGGCGTGGTGCCGGTCCAGATCGATTTGACCTGACAGAAATCCCTTATGGCGTCCGGGCCCAATTCACGCCCGTAGCCCGACAGTTTGACCCCACCAATGGGGCAGGCAGGGTCAACGCTGCGATAATGGTTGATGTAAACAGTGCCCGCCTCGATTGCCTCAGCTACCTGCGCCCCCTTGTCGGCATCGGTGGTCCAGACACCGGCAGCAAGCCCGTAGTCGCTGTCATTGGCCAGTGCGATGGCTTCGTCTTCGGTGGTGAAAGAGGTGACGGCCAGAACCGGTCCAAACACTTCTTCACGCCAGAGCTGCATGCCGGGGGTCACATCGTCGAATACCGTTGGTCCGATATAGAACCCATTTCGGCCTGCCGTTGTGGCGGTGCCGTCCAGTAAGCAAACCGCGCCGTCGGCTTTGGCGCGTTCGATCATTGCCGTAACCTTTAGTAGATGCGGTTCATTGGCCAGCGGTGCGATCTGAGTATCCGGGTCCATCGGATCCCCCATCTGCAATGCGCGGGCGCGGTCGATCAGGCGGGACAACAGCCTGTCCTTCAGCACGGCCTCAACGATCAGCCGCGATCCGGCGACGCAAGTCTGGCCATTTGACAGGAAGATGCCGGACAGAATTCCGTTGACCGCATTGTCCATGTCACAATCGGCAAACACCACCTGCGGAGATTTCCCGCCCAGTTCCAGCACCGCCGGGATTACACCGGCTGAGGCAGCCTCAGCCACTTTTCGTCCGCCAAGGTCCGAACCGGTAAAGGTGACCTTGCGTGTCAGAGGGTGGCGGACCAGTGCTTCGCCGACCTCATGACCGAGTCCGGTGACAACGTTGAGCACTCCGGGCGGAAGTCCCGCCTCATGTGCCAGGCGCGCGAATTCCAAGGTTGAAGCTGAAGCCATTTCCGAGGGTTTCACAACAACCGTATTGCCAGCTGCCAGTGCCGGGGCCAGCTTCCATCCAAGGATCATCAGCGGAGAATTCCAGGGCGTGATGGCGACCACGACGCCATAGGGCTTAAAGTGGCCCACGCTATGCACACCGGGGATGGAATTGGCCTGAGGTTCGGGCTGCAGCTTGCGTGCCTCTGTCGCAAAAAATCGAAACCAGCTGTGCAACCCGGCAAACTGCCCGCGCACCTCGGTAATGCGTTTGCCGTTGTCGCGGACTTCGGGTGTGACAAGGTCGTCCCACCGGGTTTCCAGCATGTCAGCCAGACGGTCGAGCATATCCGCCCGTTCTATCGGCCCGGCTTTGGCCCATGGCCCGCTGCGGAAGGCCTGGTCGGCGTCCCGGATGGCCATGTCGGCGGTCTGAGTGTTGCCACGGGCGATCATGCTCCACACCTGACCGGTGGCGGGGTCGATACTGGGCAGGGTTTCACCATCCCAATCGACAAAGGCACCGGAAATGAACGGGGAATAGGTTTTCATTCAACGTTCCTCGGACACCGGTTGAGCCACCAATGCCAACAGATCGCCACGGCGCACCATGCCACGATTGCCATGAGCCAGAACATGCCCGGCTGTGGGAAAGGTGAGTTCGACGGCCGAGCGTTCCGGTTCGGCGGGGAAATGCAGCGTGCCTGCCAGATCGCCTCGTTTAACCTGTTGTCCTGCGGTGCAGCGTCGGTCAAACAGCCCATCTGCGGGTGCATGGACCGAATGCAATGGATCGGCGATTTCGACACATTGCGTCGGAACAGAGTCCGGTGCACTGCCGGGCAGGATACCTAAATGCTTCAGACAGCGTTTGAGCCCGGATTCGGCAAGGTCCGCGGCATGCGGATCGACACCACCTCCGCCGCTGAGTTCAGCTGCGATCATCGGGACCCCAACCCGCGCGGCTGCGGCATTCACACTTCGGTTGTCGTTATGTGCGCCCAGCACCCAGATCAGAGGCAACCCGAAAGCGCGGGCCAGTTCCATATTGGAAGCGGTCAGGTCCTCGTCATCCCCCCGCGCCGCTAAGGCGCAGGGCTCGAATACAGATGCCTTGCCACCCGAGTGCAGGTCAATGGCGGCATCTACGCGCGGCAGCAGTACAGTTTCAACAAAATGCGCCAGCATTGCTGTCGGGCCGCCATTCGCGGTGCCAGGAAAAGCCCGGTTCAGGTTTTGCCCATCCAATGGCGAAACCCGCGATGAAGCCAGAAACGCGGGGGCGTTCAAGGCCGGGATCAGGATCACCTGTCCGGTCAGGTCAGATGGGTTCAGCTGTGCCGCAAGCCGCAGGATCGCGGCGGGTCCTTCGAATTCGTCCCCATGAGTGCCGCCCAAAATCAGAACAGAAGGTCCGGGTTTCCCACGTAAGCTGATGATCGGGACCGGGTGGTATCCCAACGGTACAGCATTGTCGGACCATTTCAGCATTAGATCACCGGACTGTCGACCTGGCGCATCCAGATCGATGGTCAGGTGAAGCCTGCTGGGTTGGGGCGAAAACGTATCGGTCATCCGGGTTCTTTTGCTGAGTCACAGCCTTCATACCATAATTTTTTTGAAAGTGAATTGCTTAAAATGCCATGCTATGTGATATATGGTGAAAATTGCCATTGCCGCCATCTGGTGGTGCCGGAGGAATTGGATGGGCATTACCCTCGCAAAATCAGGAATAGGCAGGATCAAACCTCATATGGTTGGTGGAGCATCTGCTGACGGTCCACCGCCTGCGATTCTTTTGAACTCGAATGAAAGCGTGTTTGGTCCCAGCCCGTCTGCCCGCGCAGCCGCTTGTGCGGCAATCAGTAATGTCGAGCGCTATTTGGAAAACCCAGACGATATCCTGGGCCCGGCGATTGCCGCGCAGTACGGGTTGGATGCGGCCCGGATTACCACAGGACAGGGATCGGACGATCTGCTGGCCCGTCTGGCCCGCGCCTATCTAGGGCAGGGCACCGAGCTGATCCGCAGCGCCAATGGTTATCTCAAGGTGCCCAACTATGCTTTTGCCAACGATGCCGAGGTGGTGTCGGTCGCGGATGACGCATTCAAACCTTCGGTCGACCGGATGATCGATGCGTTGACCGAACGAACCCGGATCGTCTACCTCGCCAATCCGGAGAACCCGGCAGGCACCTATCTGAACGGCGCAGAGCTGCGCCGCCTGCATGCCGCGCTACCGGAAAACGTCCTGCTGATCATCGACGCTGCCTATGAGGAATATGTCGATGCGGCAGATTATGAGCCCGCGCATAAGCTGGTAGAGGCTGCCAACAACGTGGTCATGTGCCGGACGTTTTCCAAGATATTCGGGCTGGCTGGTGCGCGTGTTGGTTGGATGTACGGGTCCAACGATGTGGTGGACAATGTGCGTCGGATCGGCCTGACCTTCCCGGTGGCGTCCTCTTCGGTCGCAGCAGCAGTTGCGGCGTTAGAAGACACGGCACATACCCGTTTCGTGCGAGAGACCAATTTGAACAGCCGGGCCTGGTTTAGCGCCGCGCTAACGGAAATGGGTCTGCATGTTGTCCCAAGTCAGACCAATTTCGTGCTGGTTCATTTTCCGGACACCGGGAAATCTGCCGAAGCGGCCGATCTTTTCTTGCGCGGACAGGGGATTGCTGTGCGTCGGTTCGCCTCACCCGCCTACCGTGATTATATTCGCATCACCATTGGTCACAGGCATGAACTGCAAGCGGCGCGAGATGGGCTTGCCGCATTTCTGGACGGAGGTGCCTGATGGTTGCGTCCCCTCTACCGACCGAATGTACGCCGCAGGTCAAGCATCCTTCAGGTGCGGCTATCATCGCTGCTATCAAAGCGGCGGGTGTTGGTGAAATCGTGGCATTGCCGGATATCGTCACCAGTGACGGGCTGCTCTGGCCGATTTCGCGAGATCCCGAATTTCGCCTGACCCGTATCTGCAAGGAGGATGAGGGCGTCAGCATCTGCGGGGCGATGTCCTATAACGGCACGCGCGCGATCCTGATGATGCAGCAAACGGGTCTGATGGATTCATTGAATGCGATCCGGGCCATTGGCGTCGATTATGAACTGCCGGTCGTTATGATGGTTGGCCTGCAGGGTAAGGAGCCACATATTCACCCGGACCAATCGGCCTCTTACGGGGTGCGGATTGTTCGGCCGGTGTTGAATGCGATGGAACTGTCACATTCCCTGATCGAATGGCCAGGGGACGAGGCTCATATCCCGCAGGCGATTGAAGCGGCTTATGCAACTTCGAGGCCCCACATTTTCCTGATCGGCCGGGCGCCGGAGGCATCATGACCATGCACCGCGACGCAGCGCTTAAGGCCCTGATCCCTCATGTCCGCGAGGACGATATTGTTGTTGCTGTTTATCAGAGCTGTTTCGACTGGCTTGCCCTGAATCCGCGCGACCTTAATTACGTCGCCGTCGGGGCGATGGGGCAGGCGTCGTCCCATGGTCTGGGTCTGGCGCTGGCCAATCCTGACAGGCGGGTCATCGTTCTGGATGGCGATGGCAGCCTGCTGATGAATCTTGGGACATTGGTGACGATTGCCAATTCAGGGGTGACGAACCTCTATCATTTTCTGTCGGCTAACCGGGTCTATGAGGTGAACGGGTCGCATCCCCTGCCTGGTGCGGATAGGGTTGATTTTGCGGCCATGGCCTGGGCTGCCGGGTATGCCAGCGTGCAGCGCTTTACCGAGCTGGATCAGTTTTCAGCTGCGGTGCCTCAGGTTCTGTCATCCACCGGCCCGCAATTCGTCTCGATGGAACTGACGGCAGGTGCCCCTTACCCTCGGGACTACGCCTATATCCACAGTGCGCAGGCGCGCGCCAGTTTTCGCGAGGCGCTTAATCGTCGCTGATCTGCGATTGCACGATCTTCAAAAAGGACTGTCCCACGGCGGACAGGGGCTTGTTCTTCGACCAGAACAGGACTGCGCGAAACGTCAGAGGCGCCGCAAAAGGCAGCGCGACACAATCGGGAATGGTTTTGAGATAATCCAGACTTGCTCCGACAACCGAAACTCCTAGACCGCGCGCGACCAGACGGCACACCGCGTCGGTGGTGCGGGTCTCATACTGCATCTGACGTGAGATGCCTTTGGCCTCAAAAAACTGGTCAATCTCAAACCGGAAGCGTGAGGACGGCATATAGGAGATAAAGTTCTTACCCGCCAGGTCCTGCGCCTGAACTATGGTCTTCTCTGCCAGAGGATGGCCGGTTGGAACGACGCAACAGATGTCGCTGTTCCGGATAACCAGGCTGTCAAAGGACGGGTTGGCGGGTTGGGTTGTTGTGATCCCGAAATCGTAATTCTGCGAAACCATCCATTCGACGGCGTCATCGCTGGGCGCGATTTCCATTCGGGCCATGGCCCGTGGCCAAGTGGCAGAAAACTCCTGAAGCAGATCCGGAGCTAGCTGAGAGGAAACCCCCGGGGTGATCACAAGGTTAAGCCGCGCGTGACCGAACTTGCCAATGGCTGTGGCGGATTCCTTTATGTGCTCCATGCCGCTAACGGCCTGTCGAACCTCTTCCACCAGCAAGCGTGCCTCATCCGTGGGTACCAGGACCCGGCCAGAACGCTGAAATAGCTGAAAACCAACTTCGGCCTCGAAATCCGAGAGCAGGCGGCTGACCGCGGGCTGTGAGATGCCCAACATCGCCGCCGCTTCGGTTACAGTTCCGGTGGAGACGACGGTTCGAAATGCATCAACCTGTTTGAACGTAATTTTCATGGGGGCTCAGTGCCTGATTGGGATATGCGGTCGGATTATTCATAGTTTCACATAATACAAGAATATGAAACGGGTCCGATAGGTTATACGGTCTGAGGGTGCCAAATCACGGTCTGAATTTACTGCGGGCGAGTTGATACAGTGATGAATTCGATCTCATCCGACACGATCTTGCCAAACCCGTGACGCAGCTTGGCATCGAAGCTTAGGGTATCGCCAGTTGCCATAACAAAATCCTCGGTGCCACACCTGTATATTGCGTCGCCCTTAATCATATAAAGAAAAACACAGCCTTCGTGCTGGTACCTGGGCAACGTCCCAGATTGGTCCTTTGAAATGGTGATGCGGGCAGATTGAAACAGACCTCCCGGCCCGCCATGTTTCCCAAGCAACAGGTAGTTATGCACGTGGCCCTGCGTAATACGTCGGGACATGAGACCTTCGCCCGCTTTGACATGATGTACGTCGGCGGAGACTTCGGTGTCCGCAAACAAGGCCATCAGAGGAACATCCATCGCGTCCGCCAAAGCCTGTAGCGTGCCAAGAGACGGAGAGACGCTTCCGTTCTCAATACGGCTGATCATCGAGGCCGAGACCTGCGATGTTGTAGCTAGCTCAGAGAGGATCAGATTGCGTTCCTGCCGCAGCCTTTGCAAGGTTTGCCCGACGTCACGCTCGATATCTCTTTGTTTGATCACAGTTTTCAGTGCCGATACTGCTGTAGTTGCATAGAAGATTGTTAGTCATAGTTGTGTCAGTTTTTAGCATTCAGTCAATTGGTCTTTGTCAGGTTATTGAAGGCCACTCAGCAGAATAGCGATACACCATTCTGAAGATACCCGACTTATCCCGCAGAGTGTTAACATCGAGTGTTCCGTCACCGAAGACAATCGACCGGAAATAAGTTCAAGGCCATTGCCAAGTTATCTGACGTGGATTGGAATATGCGTGAGGCCGCGCAATCAGGCCGATAGTTCCATAGCATACCCTTCCCACAGCTCGAACGCGTCGGCTCTGGCATGGCGGTAGGAGAGAGTGGAAAGGCGATAGCGGCGGGGACGAAAGATCGTACTGATTTGGTCATGGGCGACGAGAAATCGTTGCGCCTGGCGTGGTGACTTGAACCGGCCCTTCATCTTTGCCCGGCAGTGCATTGCGCAGCAATGTCACGATACTGGGTGATCACGACACGTGGTTCGCCGTAGGCAGCAACCAGTCGCCCGAAGAAACGCTTTGCAGCTTTGGCATTACGGCGAGGCTGATTCACAATGTCGAGTACATCTCCATTGCCATCGATCACACGCCACAGCCAATGTTTCACGCCGTTGATCGGGACGACCACTTCGTCCATATGCCATTTGTCGTGCGGTCGGGGCCGGTCGCGTCGGATACAAGCCGCGAACTGAGACCCGAAACGGTTCTCCCAGAGACGAACCGCTTCACGACGGACGATGACGCCACGCTCCGCCAGAAGGTCCTCGACATCCGCCGTGCTGAGAGCAAACCGATGATATGCCCACACCGCATAGGCGATGATTTCGCGAGGAAAACGGAAGCCTTTCAGCCGCGGCAATGAGGTCATTATGGTCATGGGACCGCGCCATCCAAGAAGGACAACGCGATCAACTTGGCAATGCCTGGCAAGGTCTTGGCCTGGCGGTTGTCAAATAGCATGGAAGCCGGCTTCTGTGTTGAGGCTTTGAAAGAGGCAATTGCCACGCACGGCCCACCCGAGATCATGAATTCTGATCAGGGCAGTCAGTTCACTGGCTTCGAATGGACACAGGCCTTGAAAGATGCGGACGTCAAAATCTCGATGGATGGCAAGGGCCGCTGGATCGATAATCGCATGATCGAGCGGCTGTGGCGGTCTCTGAAATACGAATGCATCTACTTACGGGCATTTAAACCGATTCAGAGGCTCGCGCCGGGATCGGCGATTGGATGGCCTACTACAATGCCAAACGTCCGCATTCGGCGCATGGAATATTGACGCCAGGCGAATCTTATGAAAGCAAAACGGAACCCGTGAGAATGGCAGCCTGAATGAAACCCTGATCCATCTAAAATAAGCTGCTAGCTGGTCGAAAATCTGCGACCACCTCTTAGAACTTGACAACCCGGCGCCGGATGGTTGCGTAGAATGCTTCGATCCTACGTTGCAGTATCATGTCCTCAACTTCGCGCAGGCTCAAATTGAATCGAACATAAAGCCACACCGCGTGGTATTGATTAGCAGAGGATATCGGCGGCGCTTGCAGCTGATGGGCGATGAAATCTGCGATGCGGTCTACTTCCAAACCTAGGTGCGAGCAGCGGAACGACGGATAATGTGACAAAACCAATGGGTGGCATTGAATTGCGCAATCGGTGCCCTCGTTAATGGGGAAGGTATTTTGACTGGACAGTTCTTGACAATCTTGCTTGGTTGCGTTGCGCCACACTCATTCGTCAGGAGATTTCAATGCCCCAAGCATCCCACACGAACCGTCGAATAGTTCTTGCTGAACGCCCCATCGGGCACCCGGACAAAAACACGCTGCGGCTTGAAATCACGGACGTTCCAACACCCGACGACGGAGAGATGCTGGTGCGCACGGTGTACCTGTCTCTGGACCCTTATATGCGGGGTCGTATGAATGACGCGAAATCCTACGCTGAACCGGTTCCGATCGGTGGCGTCATGACGGCACAGGTTGTGGGGCAGGTAGTGGAATCGAACCTCGAAGGGTACGAAGCCGGGGACTACGTTCTAAACACGAGTGGTTGGCAGGATTACGCGATCTCAACTGGTGAGCAGGTCGTCAATCTTGGAAAGACGCCGGACAATCCGTCATGGGCGTTGGGTATTCTGGGAATGCCCGGCTACACGGCTTATGCGGGGTTGCTGAAGATCGGCGAACCAAAGGCGGGTGAAACCGTTGTTGTGGCGGCTGCGGCTGGACCGGTGGGTGCAACCGTAGGTCAGATCGCAAAACTTAAAGGGTGTCGTGTGGTGGGTATCGCAGGTGGCCCCGAAAAATGCGAACACGTGGTAAAGAACCTTGGATTCGACGCATGTATAGACCACCGTGCGGCTGATCTGGCAACGCGATTGCACGACGCTTGTCCCGATGGCATTGATGTTTACTTCGAGAATGTCGGCGGCAAAGTGCTGTACGCGGTCTTACCACTTTTGAACCCGTTCGCGCGCGTCCCAGTCTGCGGTGTCGTATCCTGGTATAATCTGCCAGGTTTGCCGGATGGACCGGATATGGGCCCCGTAATTATGGGTACCCTGCTGCGGATGAAGGTAAGAATGCAGGGTTTCATCATTTTCGACAATTTCGGTCCCGAGGTTTACAGCGAATTCGTTCAGGATATGACGGGCTGGCTTAAGGACGGTTCGATTACCTACAAGGAACATGTGGTCGAAGGGCTTGAAAATGCTCCGGCAGCATTCAACCAACTGCTGGCTGGAGACAACTTTGGAAAAATGGTCGTAAAGGTCGACTGAGGGTTCCGTTGCAAAGTTTTAGGTTGGTCAAATGGATATGCGATGGTTACAGGTTCAGATTGACAACTAGGAGAATTG
>NZ_JBXWQI010000024.1:0-38447 GCF_059612305.1 Ruegeria sp. CDSA033
GATCAGACATGGTCACCGCTCGATTTTCGAACCGTGAATCACGCAGCCAAGCGGAAATCAATGGGTCCTGACCCTAGCGCACCCAACCCATTGGCCGTATTCGTCGATACGCCGCGATATTCGTGCGGGTCGCGTTGATCCGGAATGGAGTGGCAGTGGCATGAGCTTTTGTTCGCAAAGCCGCATCACAAAATGACTTTTTGACAGGCTTTTCAAAAATGATGCGGAACGCGGTTTTCTTCCCCGTTGGCGCTTGATCTTTCTTTCATATGTACGCTGCACCGCTGCGGGTGGCCACTCACGGAAATACGGTCCTTGAGCCGACGTCCACCGCACGCTCGGATCGGCCCGCAGCGGAACATTGCAACGAATACTCAGTTTCAAACAATTTCGAGAAATCCAATACGCACGGTGAAAGATATGTTTTTCAAGTCGATCTTAGACCATATTTTCAAATCAGCGGAGCAGGCAAATTCGGTGCCCCAAAAGCTTGCCGGGAAAACGCAAATTGCAAATTCTGGAGCGGTCAACAAAAAAGAACTGACTGTGCTTTTTGGAGATGTTCTGAACGAGAAACAGGTTCGGAGTGGTGAAAACCAACAGCCAGTCGGCCAGTCGCAAAAGTAATTGATTTCCACAAGCTGTTGTAAGGCACAGATCGAGAATGCGCGGACAACCTGACTTATGTTGCGAGAGGCTGAACTCCGACCGGCTGCTTAAGGCGCACAAATGATCTTGAGAAGCTAAGAAAGATGGCCGCACGCCCTGGTCAAACCGTATTACCGATAGTTACGCTGGTACTCACTCCAAACAAGCTATTTGAGGCCCGGAATCATATCCGTTGGTTCCGGGCTTCAAATAAAGTTTTTACCGCGCAAACTTCTTATGCTTCAACCGCTTGGGCTCCAGCGCGTCCGGTCCAAGGCGGCGTTTTTTGTCCTCTTCGTAGTCCTCGAAGTTGCCCTCGAACCATTCAACATGGGCATCGCCCTCGAACGCCAGAATATGCGTACAGATCCGGTCGAGGAAGAAGCGGTCGTGCGAGATGACTACGGCGCAGCCTGCGAAATCGACCAGGGCGTCTTCCAGCGCGCGCAGGGTTTCGACGTCCAGATCGTTGGTCGGTTCGTCGAGCAGCAGGACGTTGCCGCCCTCTTTCAGCAGGCGGGCCATGTGGACGCGGTTGCGCTCACCACCGGATAGCAGTGAGACCTTTTTTTGCTGATCGCCGCCCTTGAAGTTGAAGGACGAGCAGTAGGCGCGGGAATTGACCTGTGCGTCGCCCAGCTGGATGATCTCGGCGCCGCCGGTGATCGCCTCCCACACAGTGTCGTTGTCCTTGAGGTCGTCGCGGGACTGGTCGACATAGGACAGCTCGACCGTGTCGCCCAGCGTGATGGTGCCGTTGTCGGGCTGTTCCTGACCGGTGAGCATCTTGAACAGGGTCGATTTACCGGCACCGTTGGGGCCGATGACACCGACAATTCCGCCGGGGGGCAGGGCGAAATCCAGCCCTTCGATCAGTTGCTTGTCGCCCATGTGTTTTGATAGGCCCTCGACCTCGATCACCTTGCCGCCAAGGCGCTGGCCGTTGGGGATGACGATTTGGGCGCGGGTCAGCTTTTCGCGTTCGGATTGGTCTGCCAGCTCGTTATAGGCGTTGATCCGGGCCTTGGATTTGGCCTGACGGGCCTTTTGGCCCTGACGCATCCAATCCAATTCGCGCTGCAGGGTCTTCTGCTTGGACTTGTCCTCGCGCGCCTCCTGCTCCAGCCGTTTGGCCTTTTGTTCAAGCCATGCGGAGTAGTTGCCCTCGTAAGGCAGACCCCGACCACGGTCGAGTTCAAGGATCCAGCCGGTGATGCTGTCTAGGAAATAGCGGTCGTGGGTGACGATTAGGATGGTGCCCTTGTAGTCGATCAGGTGTTGTTGCAGCCAGGCGATGGTTTCGGCGTCCAGGTGGTTGGTCGGTTCATCGAGCAGCAGCATGTCGGGGGCCTGCAGCAGCAGTTTGCAGAGCGCGACACGGCGTTTCTCACCGCCTGAAAGGTTGGCGATGTTGGCGTCGTCGGCCGGGCAGCGCAGCGCCTCCATCGAGACGTCGATCTGGCTGTCGAGGTCCCACAGGTTCTGGCTGTCGATCTCGTCCTGCAGTTTGGCCATCTCATCAGCGGTTTCGTCGCTGTAGTTCATCGCCAGTTCGTTATAGCGATCAAGGACCGCCTTCTTTTCGGCCACGCCCAGCATGACGTTTTCACGAACGCTGAGGGTTTCATCCAGTTTCGGTTCCTGCGGCAGATAGCCGACCTTGGCACCCTCGGCGGCCCAGGCCTCGCCGGTGAAGTCCTTGTCGAGGCCAGCCATGATCTTCATCAGCGTCGATTTACCGGCGCCGTTGACGCCGACAACACCAATTTTCACGCCGGGCAGAAAGCTCAGGTGGATGTTTTCAAAGCACTTCTTGCCACCGGGATAGGTCTTTGAGACACCCTGCATGTGGTAGACATATTGATAGGCGGCCATGTCGCGTCCTCTGGGTCGGGGAAATCAGGTTGGGCGGTGTGATAGCGGATGGTTGGGATGGGGGCAATCATGAACAATCAGGCCGGATGAAGCTGTTTGCACAGTTTGCAGGGACGTAGTGCCCAGTGGTTAAAACCAGCGGGGTCCGGGTGCTGGGGATTTCCTCTGTGAGGATTGCTGTATACACACAACCCAAACGGGAGATTGGTAAATGAAGATGAGTAGTTATGTGATATTTTCGATGGCTTTTTTTGCTTTCGGGGGGATCAGTTCAATGGCGGTTCGTGCCGAATATTTGCCGGACTGCAAGGCGTACAAAGACGCAACTTATTGCTCAACATACAATGTGGCGCAGATGTCGACGTCTCAAATCGAAGGGGGTGATTTTGCTTCTGCAGGTATTTTGACTATGCTTAGTGTTTCGAATGCGTCAGATCACGATATCAGGTACTATGTTACCTTTAAGTTCATTCAATCACTTGCAAATATCGAGGAAGAGTTCGCACTGACCGAAGACTACCGACAGCTCAAAAAGTCACTTTTGCACCAGATGCTTAAATATGTAGCTTTGACTGGTGATGAGATCAGAGCTCAAGTCTATTTGGCATACTTGGAATTTTTCATCGAACCGAAGGTGGAATTGCCAAAGAGCGTTAATTATCCTCAGATTGAATGGAAGCAGCAGTCAGCAGATTCCAAGCTTCATATTAAGTGTATTGTCGAAAGTGACGTTCCGTTTTTGCCGCTAAAAGAGATTGCTGAATCCGCCGAATTCAAAACATGTATGAACGGATAAACCGGAGGTTATTTGTCCCTGAGTGTATTGATATCCAACTGGTGCAAACCTGGCCGTATTGGCTGGATCGGTCTGCGACCTGAGCGTCGTGCGGAGATGGTCGCGGCTGAGGAAGGCATGATCTCCACCAATGGGCTTGATGGCGACCGGGGCCGCGCAGGCAAGCGGGCGGTGACGCTGATCCAGCAGGAGCATCTGGCGGCGATTGGGTCATATCTTGGGCAGGGGCCGGTTACTCCGGACATCCTGCGTCGCAATCTGGTGGTGTCAGGGATCAATCTGGCGGCGCTCAAGGGGCGTGAGGTGCAGGTAGGCGAGGCCGTTCTGCGTTTTGCCGTGATCTGCGCGCCGTGCAGCCGGATGGAGGAGGCGCTGGGCAAAGGCGGCTATTCCGCCGTGCGGGGGCATGGTGGGTGGTGCGCCGAGGTGGTGCGGCCGGGGCGGGTCACGTTGGGCGATGAGGTTCGACCGATTGATTGACAACGTTGACCAGTTCTGAACATCAGCAAGGCATGGATCGTTTTAGTATTCCATACGCGCGGCCCGGGCAGGTCATTGGGCTGTTCGGAGGGTCGTTTGACCCGCCGCACCAGGGGCATGTGCATGTCACGCTTGAGGCGATGAAGGCGTTTGGCCTGGATCGGGTGTGGTGGCTGGTGTCTCCGGGCAACCCTTTGAAGGCGCGGGGGCCTGCGCCGCTTGCGCAGCGAATGGCGGCGGCGCGCGGGCTGATGCAACACCCTGGGGTCGAGGTGACGGATATCGAGACGCTCACCAGGACGCGCGCAACAGCGGATACGTTGGCCGAACTGCGGCGTCTTTATCCCAAAGTGCGGTTTGTCTGGATCATGGGCGCGGATAATCTGGCGCAGTTCCATAAGTGGAAGAATTGGCGGTTGATCATGGACATCGTGCCTGTCGGTGTGATTGCGCGCCCCGGCGACCGGATTTCTGCGCGAATGTCCCCTGCTGCGCGGCTTTACGCCAAGTACCGCATAGATGGGCAGGCGCGGCGTCTGCTGGGGCGCGCCGATGCGCCCGCGTGGTGTTTCGTGAACGTACCGATGGTCGATGTAAGTTCCAGCCAAATCCGGGCGCACGGCGGTTGGGGCGCTGAGGTGTTGCCGGAATAGCCCCATGCGCGCATAATCCATATCTGTGGTTGTGCGTATTTTATCTGTGAGATTTTATTCGACTTATGACTGATCGATTTTCTCGACGTGGATTTTTAGCAGGGCTGGGGGCGGCTTTGATCCCCTCTGCTGTGCTGGCCGAGGCGCCTTTGGTCTCGTTGCGCCCTCAATTGCGCGGCGACGTACCGACCGGGGTCGAGAGGCTTGTCCAAGCGGCCGGGCTGCGTGGTGAGGTGGTGTTCGCGGTGGCGGATGCAACAACGGGCACGCAGCTGGAAGAGTACAGTGGCAATCAGGGGCTGCCGCCAGCAAGCGTGGCCAAGGCGCTGACAGCTCTTTATGCGTTGGATGTCTTGGGATCGGACTACCGGTTCGAAACCGCCCTGATGGCGGATGGACCGATCGAAAATGGTATCCTGAAAGGTGACTTGATCCTTATGGGAGGTGGCGACCCGCTGCTGGACACCAATGCGTTGGCCAATATGGCGGCGAATTTGCGTGAGGCTGGGATTTCCGAGGTTCAGGGTGCGTTCAAGGTTTTTGAGGGGGCGCTGCCTTATGTGTTCAGCATCGATCCGGGGCAGCCGGATCATCTGGGCTATAGCCCTTCCATCAGTGGCATATCGTTGAATTTCAACCGGGTGCACTTTGAGTGGAAACGTGATGGTACCCGTTATGACGTATCCATGGATGCGCGCAGCGCGCGGTACAAACCGTCGGTCGATGTGGCCTCTATGCAGATTGAGAAACGAAAAGCGCCTATCTACACCTATGAATCCAGCGCGCGGCAGGACCGCTGGACCGTGGCGCAAGGGGCGCTTGGTACTGGTGGGGCGCGGTGGTTGCCGGTGCGCAAGCCTGCGCTTTATGCGGGGGATGTGTTCAGGACGCTGGCGCGTGCGAATGGGATCCAGTTGGGTCGCGTTCAAGTCATGCGCGAAGCACCGAAGGGAACCCCGCTTGCGGTGCATCACAGTGATCCGCTGGACAGTATCTTGCGCGGCATGTTGAAGTATTCGACCAACCTGACGGCTGAGATGGTCGGGTTGGCGGCCTCGCAAGCGCGCGGCGCTAATTTGCAAACCTTGGCGGACTCTGCGGCCGAAATGAACCGTTGGGCGACCGAGACATATGGCGTGACGGGTATCGCGATGGTGGACCACTCGGGTCTAAGCGATGCGTCCCGAATGGCACCGGGCGCTTTGGTGACAGCACTGGTCGCGGCGAAACAAGCGGGCGCATTGAAACCATTGCTGAAAAAATTCACCCTTGCGGACAGTCAGGGGCGGCCTGTCAAAGATCACCCGATCAAGGTCGATGCCAAGACCGGTACGCTGAATTTTGTTTCTGGTCTTGGCGGCTTCATCACAACTCCGGGCGGCTCGGAACTGGCCTTTGCCATTTTCACCGCTGATGTCGACCATCGGGCCACGATCCCGCGCGCGCAGCGCGAACGACCACAAGGCGCGCGAAGCTGGAACAATCGCTCGCGCAAACTCCAACGCGCACTGATCGAGCGCTGGGGGTCTATGGCCGGAAGCTAAGATCAGGTAGTGTGACGTGCCCGAGCGCCGCGTTCGATCGCGGCGGCATGCAGGCGATCAATGCTCAGCTCGTAACGAATTTCTTCAAGCAGGCGCAGCTCGGATTCCGCCAACGAGCCGTCTGCGGCGGCCACATCACAGGCCAGCGCATAGGCGGTTTCGTTCAGCCGTTCGGGCAGGTTGTCACGGATCAGGCCGAACAGGGCGTCCAGCCCGTCCTCTTGTTCAAACAGGTCAAACACGGTTTGCGAAACGCGGCGGGTACGGTCGATGTCATACTCGGCAAAAACCGGCAGCATATTGACCGCGCCTTCGATCTTGACCAGCTCAGCGGTGCGGATGGTCTCATCAGACGCAGAGATTGCAACCATGATCGCTACAAGGCAATCCTGAGGGGACATTGGATGGGGTACTTGTTCGGTCATGGTGTCGTCCTGATTAGGCTTTCTGCGTCAGCACGATAGGTGGGCAAGCGGGCAGGTTCAACGGGTTTCGCTTCGGCGAGGCTAGAGAATGGGCAAAGGACCGCGCGTTTTGGTTTGTCGCAATACAAAATTACTGCGCGTGTCGCGCACAAGCCCGGATTTCAAAAGCCGCTGCATAATGAAGTGCTCAAGCTCCTCTGGGGTCTTGGCATAGACTTTCAGAATGAAATCGTGATCCCCGGTGATCGAGGCGCACTCGACGATCTGAGGTTCGGTTTCAATCAGGCGCAGGAACGCGTTGATGCTTTCCTCCTGATGCTCGCGCAAAGCTACGTGAACGTAGGCTATGGCGTTCAACCCAACAGACTTGGCGCGTACCTGCGCGGTATAGCCGGAAATGATACCAGCGGCCTCAAGGTCACGCACACGCCGCCAGCACTGCGAAGCGGATAACCCCGTGCGATCCGCAAGGTCCTGCATGGATTGACGGCCATCCTTCTGAAGTTCTTGCAATATGGCGATATCGGCGGATTGAAGCGTTTGTCTCATAAATCATGATTCAATGATATGTGATTGCCAAATTACTGGTGTTCGACTGTTAATTCAAACCAAATTTTTCAATCAGAGGGCGTATTCTTTTCATAAGGGAGGAAAAGTGATGCCCAAGTCGACCAAATACGCCGCAAAGGTTGCCGATGCGCGCGGCCATATCGCGTATACGCCGGAAGAGGATGCTGTTTGGGCCGACCTCTACGCGGCGCAAGAGGAAAACGTTCAGCGCTATATGGCGCGGGACTACCTGGACGGGCTGCAGCGGCTGGACCTGCCAAAAGCCACCGTGCCGTCCTGCGCCGATATCTCTGAGCGGCTTTTGGATATGACCGGCTGGCGGGTCCAACCGGTGCCTGCGCTGATCGGATTTAAGACTTTTTTTGGCATGTTGGCGGACCGGGTGTTTCCCGCGGCATCCTTTATCCGGTCGCGCGAGGATTTCGACTATATCGAAGAACCTGACATTTTTCATGAGATTTTCGGCCATACACCTCTGCTGAGCGATCCCCGCTTTGCAGCCTTTAGCCATGCTATTGGGAAGGCCGGGGTACAGGCCAGCGACAATGATTACTCTTGGCTGATCCGACTGTACTGGTTCTCAATCGAATTTGGACTGCGCCGTCAGGATGGTGAGATCAGGGCGCTGGGCTCAGGGCTTGCATCTTCGCCGACCGAGCTTGTCTATGCCGTCGAGAGCGACATCCCCGATCGGGACCCGTTCGACATTATGACAATCCTGCGCACCCCCTATCGGATCGACATGCACCAGATGGGCTATTTCGTGTTAAACTCACCTGAGGAGCTGTTTGCGGCCGCCGAACGTGATCTGTTGGCGGATGTGCATAAGGCCCAATCCATAGGATTGTTGCCCAATAAGTTCCCACCAAAAGCAACCGCAGCGGAGTAAACGGATCATGACCACATTAGGAGAAACCTGCAGTCTGTCGGACCGTACTTGTGTGCCCTGTTCCGGCGGCGTCCCGGCTTTGACACGCGATGAGGCCAACACCCACATGGCCGAGCTTTCGTCGGGCTGGCAACTGGATGCAGACGCAATGATGCTGAGTCGACATTTCAAGTTCAAGGGTTTTGCCAAAGCAACCTATCTAGCAAATCTCTGCGCGTGGTTGGCTGATCAGCAGGGACACCACCCGGATGTTTGTTTCGGGTGGGGATATGTGGACGTCAAACTGACGACCCATGAAATCGGTGGCCTGAGTGAGAACGACTTTATCTGGGCTGCCAAACTGGATCAGTTGACCGCTTAAATCGGCCAATCCATCAGGAAAAACAGCGCGCTTTATTGACTCATGCTGCACCGGCACAATAGGAGGGGTCGGTCGGTTGCATGGGGCGACCTGCACTGTTTTTCCCGATGGAGCAAATCTGATGTCTGAACTGCGTGAAACCGCAATGTCGTCCAAGGCCTGGCCTTTTGAAGAGGCGCGCCGGTTGCTCAAACGCTATCAGAAAGGGGCTCCGGAAAAGGGATACGTGCTGTTTGAAACGGGCTACGGCCCGTCGGGTCTGCCCCATATCGGCACGTTTGGCGAAGTGGCGCGAACGACGATGGTCAAACGCGCGTTTGAGGCGCTGTCGGATATTCCGACCAAACTGATCTGTTTTTCGGACGATCTTGACGGCATGCGCAAGGTGCCCAGCAACGTACCGAACCCCGAGATTTTGGAACAGCACTTGCAGCGTCCGTTGACCTCGGTGCCTGATCCGTTCGGCACGCATGACAGCTTTGGCGAGCACAACAACGCGATGCTACGCCGTTTTCTGGACACCTTTGGGTTCGAGTATGAGTTCTACTCGGCCAAGGAATTCTACGAGTCCGGACGGTTTGACGAGATCCTGAAGCGTGCGGTTGAGCGTTATGACGAGATCATGGCGATCATGCTCAAAAGCCTGCGTGACGAACGTAAGCAGACCTATTCGATCTTCCTGCCGCTGCACCCCGAAAGCGGGCGGGTCATGTATGTGCCGATGAAAAAGGTCTGTGCTGAGACCTACACCGTGACCTTCGACGATGAGGCTGGCAAAGAATGGACCGTTCCTGTCACGGGCGGAAACGTCAAGCTGCAGTGGAAGCCGGATTTCGGCGCGCGTTGGGCTGCGCTGGGCGTTGATTTTGAGATGTACGGCAAGGAACACGCCACGAACGAAAAGATCTATGACGCGATTTGCCGTGCGTTGGGCGGGCGTGCGCCCGAGCATTTCTCGTATGAATTGTTTCTGGATGAGAACGGTCAGAAGATTTCCAAATCTTCGGGCAATGGTGTGTCGATCGACGAATGGCTGACCTATGCGCCGACCGAAAGCCTGACTTACTTCATGTATCAAAAGCCCAAGACGGCCAAGCGGATGCATTTTGATGTGATCCCGAAAGCTTATGACGAGTATCATCAACAATTGCGAGCCTATCCTGGGCAGGATCTGAAGGCACAGCTGAACAATCCCGTCTGGCATATTCACGGTGGGAACGTTCCGGAATCCACCTTGATCGTGCCATTCGCGATGCTGCTGAACCTGGCGTCTGTGTCCGGGGCCGAGGACAAAGAGGCGCTGTGGGGTTTTATCCGTCACTATGCGCCCGAGGCCACGCCGGACACCCATCCTGACCTGGATCAGGCTGCGGGCTTTGCCGTGCGTTACTTCAACGATTTCGTCAAGCCGACCCGCCAGCACCGCGCGCCGACCGATCAGGAACGCGAAGCGCTGGAGGCTTTGAAAGCGGCGCTTGAGGCCTATGATGGTCCGGTTGAGGACGAAGCGCTGCAGTCGGTGGTGTATTCCATCGGACGCGAGCGGTTCGACCCGATGCGCGGATGGTTCACTGCGCTTTATGAGGTGCTGCTGGGTGCCTCGCAGGGTCCACGCTTTGGCGGGTTTATCGCCCTTTATGGCGTGCCCGAAACCATCGCACTGATCGACAAGGCTTTGGCCGGGGATCTGGCCTGATTTGACCTGAAACCGCATGGGGCTACTCTTTCATCAGGAGGTGATCCCATGCGTCGTTTACTACTTGCTGTATCACTCAGTGCCGGACTGGCCACGGGCGCGTTCGCCCAAAGTGCCGAGATCGAGGCAAATATTGCGGCGCAGATACAGGCATTCAAGGCAGATGATTTTGCCACTGCCTTTACCTTCGCAAGCCCCAACATCCAGAACTTTTTCGGAACGCCTGAGAACTTCGGAACGATGGTTCGCAATGGCTATCCCATGGTCTGGAGGCCTGCCGATGTTCGCTTTCTGGAACTGCGAGAGGTTGCTGGTGCATTGTGGCAGAAGGTCATGATCACGGATGGCAACGGGCAGGTGCACGTTCTGGACTATCAGATGGTCCAGCAAGAAAACGGCTGGAAGATCAATGGTGTGCAGCTTTTGGGAAATTCAGATCCGGCTGCATGATGCAACACCACCGTCACGGTGATATGAGCGGCGGTTAATCCCTATTCGGTACTCAGGCTTTTGCGTTCGGGCAGCCCCGGACACTGGGTTTGTGCGCGTGGTGACCTGCTGCGCGCGATTGGGAAAGGGATTTCTATGAACAAGGCAATCACCGACGGTATCGTCTTCATGCCACCTGCTTTTGCCAATGGTCTGAGCGTCTGGTCCAGAGGCGACGGGACACCAGGTTCGCCAACCTATAACGGGGCACCGAACGGGGCATTTGTTCCGGCGGATCCGGATTTTGGCGGTTGTCTTGAAATCCTGAAGGTGCAGGCAACCCAACAGCTGCGATATATGGGGCAGACGCCCCTGTTCCCGGGGTGCTATCTGCAGATCAAGGCGCGAGTCAAAGCTATCAGCGGCCCCTTGCCCCAGGTTCGTATTGCGGCCTGGGCTGGCGGGGCCGGCGACCAGCAAGTGGTTGGAATTGTCGATCAGGGACCGGTCACGCAGCTATCGGGTTATGGCACCGTCCACGAAATCACAGCGATCGTAGGCAATGGTCAACGCTCGGGCGTCGATATGCCCTGGGGCGTTGCAGCGCTTTATGGGCATTTCGGTCTGAACATCGACGGTGCCAATGGGTCGCTCGTTCGGGTCGATGATATCGAGATCTCCGATGTCACCAGCATCTTCTTGCGCGAAATGATCAGCACTGTCGACGTGCGTGACTATGGTGCAATCGGCGATGGCGTCGTCGACGATTCCGTAGCGTTCGAAGCAGCGGATCAGGCAGCTGGCGGTCGCAGGATTTATGTCCCGAAAGGCACTTATTTGCTGGCGCAAAACACGTCGATGTCGTCCGAGATGGATTTTGAAGGCACTATCACCATGCCTGACGACAAGATGCTGTTGCTGACAAAGAACTTCGACCTTCCGGCTTACATCGCAGCATTCGGGGACGAAGAACTCGCGTTCAAAAAAGCGTTCCAGGCATTGTTGAACAATTCGGATCATGAATCACTCGACATGGGCGGGCGCAAAATCTCGGTCACAGCGCCAATTGACATGGCCGCTGCCGTTCCGAACCGGCAGGGCGGTTTTTCGACCCGGCGAATCGTCCGTAACGGACAGTTCGATGTCAAAAGCAGCGCGGCCTGGGATACCGAGACCTTCACCTCGGTCGCAACCTACAACCCGGCGGATTCGACCAAGCTGACCAATGTGGGAAACATCGCCAACATTCCAGTTGGCGCGCTGGTGCAGGGCAATGGTGTTGGGCGTGAAATCTATGTGCGCTCCAAAGATGTCGGTGCCGGAGAAATCAGGTTGAATGACCCGCTCTATGATGCGGCGGGGACGCAAACCTTCACGTTCCAGTCGTTCAAATACCTGTTGGATTTCAGCGGCTTCAGTACGTTGCGCAAATTTGGCATGGAAGAGATCGAATTTCAGTGCAACGGTCGCAGCAGTGCGATCCGACTTGCGCCGTCTGGCAGTACCTTCGCGGTGACGAATTGCTTTTTCAGCCGGCCCAAGGATCGGGGCATCACCTCGCACGGGACAGGATGTCAGGGGATGCTGATCGACAATTGCCAGTTCCTGTCGACCGAAGAATCCTTCAACGTTTCCGACCGCAAATCCATCGCATTGAACGCCAACGCAAACGATATCAAACTACGGCACAATCGCGCCGTGCGGTTCCTGCATTTTGCTGTGCTGGCCGGATCCAACAACCTGATCTTAGGCAACCACTTTTTCCAGGGTGACAGCATTCCGCAGGGTATCCGCAGTGCCGGGTTGATCATGACCGGGACCTATAACAGCTCGACTATTTCCGAGAATTATGTCGATAATTGCTTTGTCGAATGGACTAACGAGCGGGATGCAAACCCGGTCTACACGAGCGGATACTCCTTCAGTTCGATGACCATTTCGGACAACATCTTTTATGCCAGCGAAGTCGCGCCGTGGTTCAGTCAGATCGTCATTCGCCCTCATGGGGCCGGGCACTATCTGAACGGGGTGGTCGTGACCGGGAATAAATTCCGTTCAAGCAGCGGTCGCATCGACCGGGCCGACCGCGTTGATACCAGTTTTGCCGATCTGAACCACTCGGCGCATCTGAACGTGGTTTTCGAAGACAACACGTTCAATGGCATCAACGCAAAGGTGGAAAACCCGTTGCGGATCCGACGCTCGCAACAATCGGCATCCTCGGTTTGGACCATTCCTTCTGACGGCCGGTTGCCCTTTGGCGGCAAGGCACGCGGGTGCGATGCGGTTACGGTGTTGGGGCCGCTCAGAAATGCGGGCGGGCAGATCGTTCACGCCACGCCCTATGTCGAGCTAGAGCAGGGCGCAAATCAAGAAACCATCCAAATGCGCTGGCCTTTGCCCGTCAGTGGATCGGTGTCGGCCATCATGCGTATGGAATACTAAGCGGCGCGTGCCACAGGCTTTCTAGAACGTATTCCAGATTGCCAGCCTGATGCCCGTATTCTTGCGGGCATCATTGCGCTCCAGGCCTAAAACCCATGTGGTGGGGCTGTCCTTGGTGCGGATCATGATCGAGGGCTTGATCCTCCAGTGCAGGGGCTGGTCGCTTTGGTACGCGGTTTCGATCTGCAGCAGGGGGTTAATAAGGCGCGGGGATGACAGGCCTGCAGTAAGGTCCAACTTCCGATATACCGCATCATGCGTTCGAAATTCCAGCGCAGCGTCAATGGCGATCCAACCATCGCCCCAGCCGGTCTGAAACCCCTTGCCGTACGAAAGCGTGGCTTTGTACAAGGCCCAGGCCCGCATCTGGCGATGATGGGCGCCGATTGCAATCTCGGCAGCAAAACGCCCTGCCTTTTCGAAATCGACGACAGGCAAGCGGGCAAACACCAGAGCATGCCCATAAATGTCGCGGTGCTCTTCAACGTCCAGGCCAAGCGTTAGCTTTTCTCGCAACCCGTACTCGGCATAAAATGACCCTTTGTAGTCGTATCCGTAATCCGGTTCCTTAAACGCCGTTACGGCAGTCGATACAAAAGCTGCGCCCTTATCCCGCAACCATGCACCAGACCAGGCTGGCGAGGCTGCCAAGAGCAAAATCAGAAAGATTGAAACCCGGCGCATGCGCGCAGCATCTGTCAGCATGGTTAACGGATCGTTAGGATTTCGCCCAAATCTGCAGGAATTCTATGCCGCTGAATGGCAAAGGAAACACAAGACCTTTTCAAAACCTATGTTAGGTTTGAAACAGATAGAGGAGAATCCAGATGCCGAAGATTGCCAAAGACACCAGCGTCCAGACAGTTATCACGACCTTTGAAATGACGCCCGGCACCTGCCAGGACCTGCTGGAAGCTCTGACGGATGCTTATGCGGAATTCATCTCGAAACAGCCCGGATTTGTCGCCGCGGGACTGCACGTGAATGACGCGCAGACGCGGATCGCCAACTATTCGCAATGGGAACGCCGCGAGGATTTTCTGGCCATGCTGCGCACCACGGAAATGCGAAACCGCAATCGGCAGATTAACGAGCTGTGCAAAAGTTTTGAGCCCGTGATGTATGAGGTGGCCGGGACCTTTGGTGGAGCCTGATCTGAATCAATGCCTAACGGCCTGAGATGGTGCAGGCTTCAGGTGTGAAAACGGAGGTGTGCGTCATGTATCACAATATTCTTGTCCCCATTTCCTTTGATGCCGAAAGGGATATCTCGGGGCCGTTGAAACTGGCCGAAATACTGGCGACATCGGATGCGCAGGTCACGTTGCTGCACGTGGTCGAGCATATTCCGAGCTACGCCATTTCCTACATGCCGCCCGAGTATCTGGCCGAAGCTCGCAAGGCGCTGCAGATGGAACTGGACGCGCTTGCGGAAAAACTGCCCAACGCCAAAGGTGTTCTGGTCGAGGGTCATTCGGGCCGGACAATTCTTGACTGGGCAGTCGAACATAAGCCTGACCTGATCATCATGGCGTCTCACCGCCCGGGGATGCAGGATCTGTTGCTGGGCTCAACGACTAATCATGTGGTGCGCCATGCGGCCTGCGCTGTTCATGTGGTGCGCTGATCGGGCCAGATGTCGGTTGGGGCAAGGCGCCATGCCTTGCCAAAGCCACCGTTCAATATCGCTTCGGAAATGGTGAACGTGACAAACCCGAAATCGGTGAAGTCCGCATAGAGCTTGGCCTTGGGCCTGAGGCTCAGATACCGCGCGCGCAGCGCAGCGTGTTTCTCTGTCTCTCTGGCGACGAATTGCGCGATGGCATGTAGCGTCAACCTTGGGTGCGTCAACGGATCGCCTTTATCACCGGGTTCACCAATCAACAGGGCACAGGCCGGATTGGTGGTCAGTGCCCGGGTGTGGTCGGCCAGGGTTGAGATCAACGTGACCGGCCGGCCCTGACCATCCGTTGCTAGGGCCACGCGCGACACAGAAGGCAACGCACTATCGGGGCGCAGCACGGCCAGCGCGCCGAACGTCGCGTTTTCGATCAGGTCGCGGGCCATTTGGCAGGCTGTGTCATCAACCGGGCGATACGGGTCGGTTTTGGTCATCGGTGTTTTAGCCTTGGGGGTTCATCCGGACGCAACATTATCCGCAAAGCGACCTATGCGCGAGAGGGGCTTTCGGGTCTCGGTTTTGCCACAAACCCGGTTTAAGTGTCGGGAATGGCGCTCAATGATTCCGAGCAGGGCTCGAATAAGAAAAACCAAAGAGCCGCAGCGCGGCATCGGCGCGCGGATGCGCTGCGCAGACGAGCGTTGTCGCCTGTACGCATCATTTTCATGATCCTCATGTTGCCCGCCACCACCGCGGCGATCGCGGTAGGTGTCTTTTTGCGGACATCCGAATTCGAAAGTCCCGATGCCCTGTTGCATCTTGTGGCCTTGGCTGGCTGTCAAGCCGCCGAAGCCTTGGTGCCAGGGCCGTACTGGGACGGTGAGCCGGGATATCACGCGCGCAACGATACGGATGGAGATGGTGTTGCCTGCGGGGCGACGGTTCCTCAGTTCGCTACCCCCCAACCGGCTGCGGACCCTCAACCAGCTGCGACGGCGCCGCAACGGCAGGTGGGTTCGGCCAAGTTTGTCCGGCCCTGATCACCTCGACCTGAACATTCAAATCTATGCTATAGTGCACGTGACGCGCCGCTTCGGCCGTCAGTGGGGGATTTCGCCCTGAAAGGGAGGAAAGTCATGTTTGCACGTATTACGCAGTTTAAAATGAAGCCTGGCATGCGGGATGCTGCCGAGGCCAAAATGAATGAATTGAAAGACCAGATTATGGGCATGGAAGGCATGCACAGCTTTACCAATGTCATGAATGAAGACGGCACCGGATTTGTCGTCGCAGTTGTCCAAAGCGAGGAAACATCAAACGCCAACGCATCCAAAGTGGCCAAACTTTGGGGCCATTTCGCCGAGTTTCTGGAAGGTCCACCATCCCCTGCGGGGTTTGATGTGGTGGTTCACTGGGACAAGGGATAAAACCTCGACCAGCGCTTGCCAAAACACACCCAATCGCCAAAATTGGGCTGATGACCCGCGATGAATTCAACAGCTTTTGCGCCAACCTCAAAGCCACCAGCCATGTGGTGCAATGGGGCAATGCGGATGTATGGAAAGTAGGCGGCAAGGTTTTTGCGCTCTGTGGCTGGAACGACGGCAAGGATGCTTTCACTTTCAAAGCGACCGATCTGGCTTTTGAGGTGCTGGGCAGCGAACCCGGCATCCGCCCAGCGCCTTATCTGGCGTCGCGGGGCATGAAATGGCTACAGGTCTATGACGAACGCGGGATGAGCGATGCGTCGCTGCGCGAGCATATCGTGACGTCCTACGAGTTGGTCGTGGCTAAGCTGACCAAGAAATTGCGGGCGGAATTGGGCCTTTAGCCCTTCATCGCCTGCAGCAATTCCAGCAGTTGTTTTCGGTCGCCGTCATCCGTGTAGTCACCGGTAGCCAGACGCTCGGCAATGCGCAGGCGCAGGCGTTCCTGCTGGGTGCGCACCTCTTCGCCTGCGGTCTCAGCCAGAGTTTTCATGATCATCGCCACCGCCTGTTGGCGCTTGGTGGTGGGGTTGGCGATATAGTCGACAAGGCTCTGTTGCCCGGAATCGAGGATGTTTTCGGCCAGATCACGCAGTTGATCGCCATTGGGAAGCAGCGGGGCGGGTGCGTCCTCGGGCGGCAGAATTTCCGGCACACTGCGCGGGGTCTCGGCCAGCGCATTTGCGCCGTCGACAAAGGCCTCGGTGATCATTCGCGTGATCTTGATCGCGCGCGAGTCCTTGAACAGGGCCGAGGCGATGGCCACGCCGTAATCCGTATAGACCCACGGATTGACCCGCCGCCCGCCACGTCCTTTGGGTTTTGAGATCACATTCCGTGATTGCAAATCAGCGACCTCGGCATCGGTCAGCTGAAAGCGGTAGCCCTCGAACAGGTCCTTGTTGCGCGAGACGGCCTGATTGAAGGCGCTGACGGATTTTCCGTAGAACTGCGCCAGATCCTCGGCCAGCACCACGCGAGTGCCGCGCACCCGGTGAATGGCGCTTTGGACCTCATGCGTGCTGGGCAGGTTTTGCGGGTTCGTCATGGCAACCGTTTGGAATCACAATCTGTGATTTCAAACGTGGAGGAGTGCGCGCTGGGCTGCAAGGGTGGAGTGTGGGGCCTGCGGTGATATCGAAGGGCTAATTTGCCCCACTGCGCCTGTGCTTTTGCCAAGCTTAGACTCAAGTACTCTGCCCATCGGTTGCATTTAATCCACGCAGAAAAGAGTACCCCATATTCGAAATAGCATCCTGTTTTTGTTCGATTAGACCTCTTTCTCTAAGTTCCTTTACGGCATCTTTCATTGCCAAAAAACCCTCTCTAGTATCAATTCGAGATTCATTGGGGCCCCGAGTAATAGTATATTTTTTGTTACGATCACTTAGGTGGAAGATACCTGACCTGTTCTCATTAATGAATTCTAAGAACTGTAATGCTTTTGGGGAAATGTCAAAATTTGTAGCAACGCTGTCTTGCTCCTGCACATTTTTTTGCCTCTCACCTTTAATCTCTTCCTTAAGCTCTTCACCGCCAACATTCGCTGCTTCTTCTAATCGCTTTGCAGCATCTATTTTGGCTCTCTCCTGAGTTGCTTGAAGGTTAGCTTCTGCCTCAACACGGGCGAGTTCGTTCGTGATTTCCAGAATCTTTAGTTTATGCGCGGCATTGTGCTGAATCTCTTTCATTTTGCCATTGGGGCCTTGAGCCCACCAAGCCCCCAAGGTCCGTAGCCAAGGCGATGCCAGCGCGAGTGGTACACCTATTGCTATGGGAAGAACGGCGAGTGAAAATACACATGTATTAGCATCGAAATAGAGAAATTTTTGCCGAACTGGACGGTTAGCAAAAACAAGGTACCAGATTGGTTGCCAATTGATCGCAAAAAAGCTGAGAGCAATCGATCCAATAAATGGGCTTCGCAAGCGTTGTGACCATGCTTCAGATAGGTCTTTTAGAAAGTCCAAATTCGAATCCTCAAGGAACTGAAGTTTTGGACAAATTATATTTGTAAGTGGCAGCGTCAATAGCGCTTTCTGAACAATATGTTACCGTTTCCTCCGCTTCACATTCCCACCTCGCTGCCCCGGTCTGCCGGCCGTTGACCGTCCACGTGATTTCACTGCGTCTTCCGAGGCTTTCTCGACCGCCCATTGGCGCGCCATGGGGTCGTCGGCGATGGCCAGATCGACCGCTTCCAGACGTTTGATCTCATCCCGAACATTCGCGGCCTCTTCGAATTCCAGGTTCTCGGCGGCCTTGCGCATCTTGTCGCGCAGCCCGTCCAGATGCGCCTCAAGGTTGGCGCCGTGCATCGGTTTGTCGATGGTGGCGGTGACGCGGTTCATGTCGACGTCGCCCTGATAGAGCCCGGCCAGAACGTCCTCGACATTCTTCTTCACCGTCGCGGGGGTGATGCCGTGTTCGTCGTTATAGGCGATCTGTTTGGCGCGACGGCGGTTGGTTTCATCCAGCGCGCGTTCCATGCTGCCGGTGATCTTGTCGGCATACATGATCACCCGCCCGTCGGCGTTCCGTGCGGCGCGGCCGATGGTCTGAACCAGTGATGTCTCGGATCGCAGGAAGCCTTCCTTGTCGGCGTCCAGAATGGCGACCAGGCCGCATTCGGGGATATCGAGCCCCTCGCGCAGCAGGTTGATGCCGATCAGCACGTCGAACGCGCCCAACCGCAGGTCGCGCAGGATTTCGATGCGTTCCAGCGTGTCGATGTCCGAGTGCATGTAGCGGACTCTGATGCCCTGTTCGTGCATGTATTCGGTCAGGTCCTCGGCCATGCGTTTGGTCAACGTTGTGACTAGCGTGCGATAGCCATCGGCGGCGACCTTGCGCACCTCGTCCAGCAAATCATCGACCTGCATGCCGACAGGGCGGATTTCAACCTCGGGATCCAGCAGGCCTGTGGGGCGGATCACCTGTTCGGTGAAAACGCCGCCGGTCTGTTCGATCTCCCATTTTGCCGGGGTGGCCGAGACGAAGACGGATTGCGGGCGCATGGCGTCCCATTCCTCGAACTTGAGGGGTCGGTTGTCCATGCAAGACGGCAGGCGGAACCCGTGTTCGGCTAGCGTGAATTTGCGGCGGTAGTCGCCCCGGTACATGCCGCCGATCTGCGGCACGCTGACGTGAGATTCGTCCGCGAAGACGATGGCGTTGTCGGGGATGAATTCGAACAGGGTCGGGGGCGGTTCGCCCGGCGCGCGCCCGGTCAGATAGCGCGAATAGTTCTCGATCCCGTTGCAGACGCCGGTGGCCTCGAGCATTTCCAGATCGAAGTTGGTGCGCTGTTCCAGCCGTTGGGCTTCCAGCAGCTTGCCCTCGCCAACCAGTTGGTCCAGCCGGATGCGCAGTTCCTTTTTAATGCCGATGATCGCTTGGTTCATCGTTGGCTTCGGCGTCACGTAGTGGGAATTCGCATAGACGCGCACCTGCTCCATCGACGCGGCGCGTTCGCCGGTCAGCGGATCGAATTCCGTAATGGTTTCCAGTTCTTCACCGAAGAACGAGAACTTCCAGGCGCGATCCTCAAGGTGGGCAGGCCAGATTTCCAGTGAATCGCCCCGCACCCGGAACGAGCCGCGCTGAAACGCCTGATCATTGCGGCGGTATTGCTGAGCGACCAGATCGGCCATGATCTGACGCTGGTCGTATTCGTTGCCGACTTTCAGGTCCTGCGTCATCGCCCCGTAGGTTTCGACCGATCCGATACCGTAGATGCACGAGACCGAGGCCACGATGATCACGTCATCGCGTTCCAGCAGCGCGCGGGTGGCCGAGTGGCGCATCCGGTCGATCTGTTCGTTGATCTGGGATTCTTTCTCGATATAGGTGTCTGACCGCGCGACATAGGCCTCGGGCTGGTAATAGTCGTAGTAGGAGACGAAGTACTCGACCGAGTTTTCCGGGAAGAAGCCTTTGAATTCGCCATAAAGCTGGGCCGCCAGCGTCTTGTTGGGCGCAAGGATGATCGCAGGGCGTTGGGTTTCTTCGATCACTTTGGCCATAGTGAACGTCTTGCCGGTTCCCGTCGCGCCCAGCAGAACCTGTTCTCTTTCGCCGTCAAAGATACCGCTGGTCAGTTCCTTGATCGCAGTTGGCTGATCACCAGCAGGCGCGAACTCGGTATGCATGACGAACTGCTTGCCGCCCTCGAGTTTCAAGCGCGCGCGAACGTCATCAGCGGTCAGCTGTGTCTTGTCGGAATGGGCATAGGGCATAGGCAGGCTCCGGGTCAGGCCCTTACATTTGTTCTTATTTTGTCCAACTGCAAGGCCTGATCCGGTTCAGAAACTCAGTTTCAGTAATAGGCATACTGTGCATCGGGGATTTGAACCGATTGCACCTTGTCGGCCAGCGCTTTCAGATTGCTCTCCAGAACCCGGCCCATCATCGCCTTCATCAGCGTTTGACCCATCAGCCAGCCCAGCGGGCCATATTTCATCTGGTAATCCATGCTCCAGACGACTCGCGAATGGCCATTCGCGAGGGGTTCGATGGTGATGGCCGCATGTGCTTGGGTCAAAGGCATCGCCGGCATCTCTGACAAGCGTACGCGATAGCCTTTGTTGACTTGCCAATCGGTCACTTCCTCGACCAGCGAGGTGCCGTTTTCAAAGTGGCAACGCCGTTTCGACCCGACGCCGTCTTGCCCAGTCGTCAGCGCATCCACCGAGGCGACTTGTGGCGCGAATTCGTCGATATGCATGAAACGGCTTAGAATGGCCCAAAGGGATTCGGGCCGGGCGTCGATTTCCAGGCTTTTTCTGTGGTGGATCATGTCGGTGTCCTCTTGATGGCCTTGCACGATTTATAAAAGGCCCTGATGACAGTTTCTGACATCAGAGCGTGACCAGCCGCGGCAATTCCCATCTTGTCCCAGCCTGTACTCTGACGCATAAACAATCTCAGCCAAGTGAGGACGGAGGGGCGACATGCGCGCACGGATTTACAAGCCTGCCAGGAACGCAATGACTTCGGGGATGGCCAAGACCCGCAAGTGGGTTCTGGAATACGCGCCCGCGTCGTCGCGTGAGGTTGATCCGCTGATGGGCTGGACGTCTTCCGACGACACGCAAACTCAAGTGCGCCTGAAGTTCGACACCAAAGAAGAGGCCCTGGATTACGCCAAGGACAATGGCATCGAAGTCCAGGTTAGCGAACCGCACAAACGCAAACCCAACCTGCGATCGCGCGGCTATGGTGAGAATTTCGCCACCGATCGGCGCGCGCCCTGGACCCACTGAATGATCGAAATCCATGAGGCCGACCCGACCTCGGACGCACTGCGCCCATTGATCGAGGCGCATTTTGCACATGGCGAAACTGCCGGACCTGCGGAAAGCAACCATACCATGGATGCCCAGGCTCTGGCCGCCGAGGGCATCAGGTTCTGGGCCATGTTTGAGGACGGGCAGCCCGTCGGCTGCGGGGCGTTAAAGGCGTTGCCGGACGGAACGGTCGAGGTGAAGTCCGTTCACATCATCTCGAAGGTGCGTGGACGCGGTCTGGCGCGTCAGATGATGAACCACCTGACAGCTGAGGCCCGTATCCAAGGGGTGGCGGCTTTGGTTCTGGAAACTGGTGCTGAACATCTGCCGGAATATGCGGCTGCCCGTAAGCTGTATGAACGGCTTGGGTATTCCTATTGCGGTCCGATTTTCGGATATGAAAGCGACCCGAACAGCGCCTTTATGCGCTTGGCTCTTGAACCCGGGAACTAAAAACAGCAAGAAGGGCCCAGCGGTCCCGTAGCTCAACTGGATAGAGCAGCTGACTTCTAATCAGCAGGTTGAGGGTTCGAGTCCTTCCGGGATCGCCAGCTTTTTTATCCCATTTCCGGCGCCATCGCCGCATGGATCGCCTGATCTAAGCCGCCTTTGGTGGGCGGCTATCAATGTAAACGTGGGAACCTATTACATCCAACGGATGCGTGTTTCGCAAAATATCGCCGTTCGAACTAGCCCGTCGAGCGAAACTCTGCCGTTTAAAGCTTGCGCGCGCTTTTTCGACTGCAGTTTGTGGAAATCTGAACGAGTTTGCTTCGACGATTGCGCTGAATCAGGGGATGGACGATGTCGCAGGCCAGCACGCTTGAGCGTGAAATGCTTAATTTGATCAATGCAGAACGTGCATCGCGTGGCCTTGACTCCGTTCAGCTGGAACTCCGCTTGAACGCTTCGGCCGAAGAGCACAGCCAGTGGATGCTGGAATCCGGTGATTTCTCGCATACGGGTGAGGGTGGCAGCTCGGCCACCCAGCGCATGCGAGACGCGGGTTTTGTATTGTCCGGGTCCTGGTCCACTGCCGAGAACATTGCCTGGCAAAGCCAACGCGGAGAGCCGGGGTTTTCGGACGATGTCGTCGATTTGCACAATGCACTTATGAACAGCCCCAATCACCGCGCCAACATTCTGAATCCGAACCTGGCATATATCGGCATCGGAATAGAAATTGGATCATTCGGCGGCGTTCCTGCCGTCATTGTGACTCAGAATTTTGCCCGCACCACGGCGAGTGTCCAGTTGGACACCGGCGCCGGTTCGGATGCCGGTGGTTCTGATACGCCAGCAGATCCGGTACCGGTCGTTTCCGATCCGGGCGAACCGGCAGATCCGGTTTCGACATCCTCGCAAGAGAATCTGTCGTTTGGCGACGCGGACACCCTCAGAGTGACGCCGGAAGAACTGGATCAAAGTGTTATCAGCGGGTTTGGAGTGGGCAAGTCCCTCGTCATCGAAGGTGTCGAGCTTAGTCGGTCCAACATTCGCTTGACCGAGAATTCGAACGTTGAATTCGATGTTGATGGTGATGGTAGGACGGATCTGACGATTTCGCTGGACGGCGGGCAGTCGGGCGGCGACTTTTTTGCCATCACCAAGGATGGAAACACCGTGGTCAGCTATGCTAAATTTCTGCCTGACCTTGCACCCGGGGTCCGCGTTGACAGCAGCGTGATCAATGGCATCGTGAACAAATCCTTTCTCGAAGGCGATGGCGAGACGGATTTTCGGATACAGATGGTCGACCTCGGAACCGCTGACTTCAACAATGTCCTTGGCGTGTATGATATTCTAAGTAACGGCGAAATCGCGAATGTGCGCCTGCTGTTTGAAAACACCAATGAAGCGAATGGCACGGTAGAGCTAAGCAATTTGGTGGACGGAAACCGCCTTGGGTTCTTCATCGTTCAGGATGGTGCAGATTGGGCTAATTCCCTTTCAGACAGCGATGATTTGAATTTTGTTGCCAGCAACGGTGGCCTGGCGGACGTGGATGACGAATTTGATTTTGTTTTGACGGTGAACGGAAACTCTGCTGGCGTGACCACGTTTCATGCCGAAAAGGCGGCCTTGAACAGTGACGATCAGCAACACGCGCTTTCGGGTGTCGTGTCGGGTGGCCAGTCAATGACCATCGGTTTCGAGGACTTGACGGGAGGGGGCGACTCCGACTTCGAGGATGTCGTGGTCAACGTAACCAGGCTCGAGGATGACGCGCTTTCGGTGGTTTAAGTCTAATTGCCGAGTGCATGCTGCTGAACGCACAGAAGATCGCCGTAAGCCTGTCAAATCGACCCACAAGGTCGGTCTAATTAGTCGACTGGCCGGACCCAAAACGAGATAAAATCGTTGTTAGTGAGTTCTACCGCCAATTCAGAGACGTGGATGGTGGGTGATGAGAGACTCGAACTCCCGACATCTTCGGTGTAAACGAAGCGCTCTACCAACTGAGCTAATCACCCGTGACGGTGCATTTAGCCAAGCCTGCGCCCGGGTGCAAGAGGGTCCGGCAGAATTTCTTTCCCAGAATCTGATTTGTTCGCCACTGGTAATTCAATCCGGCGGGAAATTCGCCGTGCCGTGAGTAGTGGGGTTGTTTCGATTGTGAGGGGCCTGTCGTTTTGCGTTCTACCTCGAGGGTGATTGCAAAGGCGCTTGCGTGTTACCTGCCGCCTCAGATATCCCCAAAGGAACTGCAACTTTCCAGGCGGGAGAAAACCGATCCTGTCCCACGCGCGCCGAGTTCTGATTGCGGCCCTGGTTCTGGCCGCTTTGACGCTGGCCCCGCTTCGCGCGGGGGCCGAGGGGATTTTGGTTTTTGCTGCGGCTAGCCTCAAAACCGCGCTTGATGAGGTGGCATCTGAATTTGAGCAGGAAACTGGGCAGGCCATAACTGTATCCTACGCGGCCTCGTCCGTTCTTGCGCGCCAGATTCAGTTGGGTGCCCCGGCAGATCTGTTCATTTCCGCCAACGTGGATTGGATGAATGTGCTGCAAGATCAGGGCCTGATTGACCCCACTACGCGTGTAGATTTGCTGGGCAATGGCCTGGTTCTGGTCGCTGGGGGCGAAGGGACTGACATTGGCGAAATGCGGCCCGGAGTCGCTTTGGCCTCCGTACTGGACGGTGGATACCTGGCCATGGCGCTGGTTGATGCCGTGCCTGCAGGGATTTACGGAAAGGCGGCGTTGGAAAGCTTGGGGCTGTGGCAGGGCATTCAGGGCCAGATCGCCCAGACGGATAACGTGCGTGCAGCCCTTGCACTGGTTGCCACTGGTGCGGCCCCGATGGGGATCGTCTACCGATCCGATGCGCAGGTCGAGGGACGGGTTCGTGTCATCGCCGAGTTTTCGCCTGACCTGCATCCGCCCATCATCTACCCGGCGGCTGTCACGGCTGCCGGAGATGAATCCGCGCGGGTGTTTCTGAAGCACCTTCAATCTCAGGCCGCGCGGGCTGTGTTTGAAAGGCAGGGTTTCACCCTGCCGAACGGATAGCGGCATGGGGTGGTTGGGACCTGCAGAGCTTGAGGCGCTGAAGTTGTCGCTGCGTGTGTCGTTTTGGGCAACACTGGTGACATTGCCTTTGGGCATATTCGTTGCCTACGCGCTGGCACGTTGGCGGTTTCCGGGTCGGCAGGTCTTGAATGGGCTGGTGCATCTGCCCTTGATCCTGCCGCCAGTGGTGACCGGCTATCTGCTTCTTTTGACTTTTGGAATTCAGGGACCGCTCGGCAAGTTGCTGGCAGAGATCGGAATTGTCGTGGCGTTTCGTTGGACCGGGGCGGCCCTTGCCGCGGGTATCATGGCATTTCCGCTGATGGTGAGAGCCATACGCCTGTCGATCGAAGCTGTGGACCCCAAACTGGAACAGGCCGGGGCCACACTGGGTGCATCACGCCTTTTTGTGTTTGCCACGGTGACCCTTCCGATGATCCTGCCCGGCGTCATCGCCGGGGCAATACTGGCCTTTGCCAAAGCGATGGGAGAGTTCGGGGCAACGATAACCTTTGTGTCGAACATCCCCGGTCAGACGCAAACCTTGCCGTCAGCGGTCTATGCCTTCCTGCAGGTCCCAGGCGGCGAAGCGGCGGCCACCCGTTTAGTTGTCATCTCGATCGTGGTTGCCATGAGCGCGCTGCTGTTGTCCGAGTTCATTGGGCGACGCGTTGCCGCGCGGGTGGCCGGATCATGAGCCTGTCCGTCCGCCTGCAGCACGATCTGCCCGACCTCAAGCTGGATCTGAGTTTTGATGCCCCCCCCGGTGTGACGGTTCTGTTTGGGCGGTCCGGGTCTGGAAAGACAACCATTGTCAACGCTGTTGCCGGTTTGGTGAAACCCATGGCCGGTCGGGTTGCTGTAGACGGATGGGAGTTGTTTGACACCGCGCAAGGCCTCTGGTTGCCACCGCACAAAAGACGGCTGGGTTACATCTTTCAGGAAGGCCGTCTTTTCCCACATCTCACTGTGCGCCAGAACCTGTTCTACGGAAAATGGTTCGCGCCCAAGGGCGTCCGCCGCGAAGACCCAGACAAAGTGATCGAAATGCTGGGGATCGGGCACCTGTTGAACCGGCGGCCTTCAGGGTTGTCCGGCGGGGAAAAGCAGCGCGTTGCCATTGGCCGCGCTCTTCTGGTCAGTCCACGGTTGATCCTTGCGGATGAGCCTCTGGCCGCATTGGACGACGCGCGAAAGGCTGAGATATTGCCGTATTTTGAACGGCTGCGGGACGAGGTTTCGGTGCCGATTCTGTACGTCACACACTCGGCCGCGGAAGTTGCGCGCTTGGCGACATCGGTTGTCGCGTTGCAAGAGGGCAAAGTTTTGCGGCATGGCCCGGCCTCGGACGTTCTGGCCGATCCGTCGGTCGCACCGGCTGGTGTGCGGGCCGTCGGTGCAGTGTTACAGGTTCGGGTCGTCAAGCATCATTCGGACGGGCTGACCGAGTTGGACGCGGGCGGGTCGCCCTTGTTTCTGCCCCGGATACCTCTGCAAATTGCGGAAGAATTGCGCATCCGCATTCCCGCGCAAGAGGTTATTTTGTCCAGCAAACGTCCCGAAGGACTTTCGGCCCTGAATGTGTTGGAAGGAACGGTGGACACCATCCGCGCAGGCGAGGGGCCGGGGGCGATTGTGTCCGTAAGAACGCCCGCGGGTTCTGTATTGGCCCGCGTCACCCGCCGCTCAGTTGAAGCGTTGGGATTGGAACCGGGCAAACCCTGTTTTGCAGTCATCAAAACGGTCGCACTGGCACCGCAGGACGTGGGCGGGCACCTGCGCGGGGTCTAAGCCAGCGCGCGGGCTTCGAATTCTCGCAGGATCAGGCGGGCTGCCTGGCCGAATCCCAGACCATTCGGCGTGGATGTGTCAGGGAAAATGGCGGCGAGCTCCTGCAATGCGTCCGAGGACAGTGTGTAAAGAGATTCCTCACCCAGATAGAGGCTTTCAGCCAGTGCGCCCTCGGCTGTCAGGATTTCGTGATTATCCAGCAGGATGTGAAAATACTCAACCGGGTCATCCGAGGTATCAATGGCGATACCTGGCCAGGAACAAAGGTGCTTGGCCGCAACCAGCGCGTCGGGCGCGCCGAACAAAAGCTCGACCGTTGGTCCGCTGACCAGAATGCGGTGTTGCTGTGATACCAGCAGATCGCGTTCGGGCTGTCCTGCGCCAAGGCTGCCAGCTTTGATCCGAACAGGGCGCATGGCAGGGTTGTCACGTAATCGGTCCGGCGATAAGGCGCTGCTTTCCACCCACCGGATCGGTCGCAGCCCGCGATCTACGGTCATTACCTTGTCGCCAACGCTCAGGGTTTCTATCTTTTGATTGCCTCTTTCGGCCAAGATTAAGGTGCCTGCCGTAAAGCACACGCCTTCAAGGGTGATCGTGATCACTTGGATCAGGTCGTAAGGGGCGAAGTTGAAGTTTTCGTCTATTTCAATCCCAGTGACCTGCACCGTGAAGGTATCGGTGACAATCTCTCCGGACGCGAGATTGTCGAAATCGCTTTGGTTGACCGTATAGGTCCACTCGCCGGTATTGGGATCAATGGATGCGACACCCAGCGCCGGTTGTTGGGATATGGTCCAGTTTTGCGACAGTGGAAAGCCGTCCAGACCCAAATCTCCAGTTGCCACATTTGGGGGGTCTCCGGTCACAAAGCCAGTTTTTGTCCCAACGATCGATACCATTTCAAGACCCCTCCATTTTCAGGACCTCACGAAATTCTTTCTTCCGGTAAAGCTTCATGTGAACGTCCCCCGCGTCGTCGCGGGTCCACTCCACGATGCGATTTCGGGTCAGATCGCTGTCCATCCGATTGGTTCGGACCCGGGGGTGGGGGATTTCTTTTTTCAGTATGTCGACGATCTGGTTGGTCTGTCCAAACGGGGCCACAAGGTCGACGATCCAAAAGGACGTGCCGCTGGCAAAGTCCGTGTCCTTCAGCGGCTTTTCCTGAATGGCGTACCGACGCTCGGCTTCGGGGCTGAGGCCCGCGAAGGTCACAAACCCGCGCGGGAAACCGTTCTGTCGGAAAATGTGGTACTGGTTCAGCCGAAAAGGCGTTTCAAATGCATACAGCACCTGCCCAAGGGTGCGCGGTCTGTGTGTATTGGTCAGCGATGCAAGATAGAACATGGCGCCGAAATCCGCGTATTTTTCGGACGGGATATCAAACCAGTCATTTGGAAACGCTTTGCCCAAAACAAACCCCAGCCAAAATATACCTTGATCCTAATTGCTTATGACCCAAAATGATACTGTTTTGCCTGTATTCTTGTGTCGGGGTCCTGTCGGCCAAATTCCCGAAAATGGTGCCGCTTTACTCGGACCACGTGTCCGGTATGATCTTGAATAAGTGTTTCGAAACAGGAATTGCCATTATGCGAGTTTTGAAAATAGCGGCCCTGGCAGCATTTGCGGTGCCGCCTGTATTTGCACAGGGAATTGGGATCGGAATCGGCGCTTACCCGGGTTTTAAAACCACAGTCACGCCTATGAACAACGGTGTATACGAGGTCGCCGTCAGCGGGTCTTCGGCCCCGGTCTCGTATTGGTGCGGGATAGGTGACTTTGCTATTCGCAGCCTAAGAACCAAAGCAACTCAGCGTATCTATATTGTCCGGGCCTACGAAAAAGGCGTGCGCACGGTGCAGTTTTCACTCACCCCGCCCGATGGTGTCGATACCACGCCGGGATATTCGGTCACCGTAAAACGCGTTGGAGAGAACATGTCGGCAGGCTCCGCGCAGGGCTATTGCTTTGACAACTTCCTGGATTTTGGGTTCCGCTAATTTATCAGACCCATTTTGCCATTGGCGGAAGGCTCATCAGAACCGCATCCGGGTCATGGCCGGTTTCCAGCCCGAATTTTGTGCCCCGGTCGTAGACGAGGTTGTATTCGGCATAAAGGCCCCGATGCACCAGTTGCGTGTCTTTGGCCGTCTCATCAAACTCCTGGACTCGGCGCTTTTCCACCAATGGCAGGAAGGCAGGCAGGAATGCGCGACCGATATCCTGGGTCAACGCGAAATCTGCGGCCCAGTCTCCGGTGCAATAGTCATCCATGAATATCCCGCCCACGCCTCGGGCGCGCTTGCGGTGGGGGATATAGAAATACTCATCAGCCCAGTCTTTCAGGCGGGGATAATGGCCGGGACCATGCGGATCCAGATGCGCCTTTTGGGTGGCGTGAAAATGCGCTGTGTCTTCATCATACTCGATGCAGGGATTCAGGTCCGAACCGCCGCCGAACCACCAAGCGTGCGGGGTCCAGAACATGCGGGTGTTCATATGAACGGCCGGTACATGCGGGTTTTGCATATGCGCGACCAGAGAGATGCCCGACGCCCAGAAACGCGGATCTTCGGTCATGCCCGGAATCCCCTTGCGCGCCGCCATGGCCTGTTGCGCCCGTGCACCCAAAGTGCCGTATACGGTCGAGACATTGACGCCGACCTTTTCGAAGACCCGCCCGCCACGCATCACGGACATCAACCCGCCGCCCGCGTCGCTGCCGTCCCCGGATTGGCGTTTGGTTTCCTTGACCTCGAACCGACCCGGTGAAGCGTCTGCAAAGGGGCCAGAGCTGTGGGTGTCTTCAAGTGCCTCAAACGCGGCGACGATGTTATCACGCAATTGGCGGAACCACGCGGCGGCGGTTGATTTTTCGGTATTGAACATGGGGATTAATGGGCCGGGGCTGCGACGGGGTCCAGCAATGTGCGGCCGCCGTCAATTGTCAGAATTTGTCCGGTGATGAAGCCGGCTGCGTCCGAGGCCAGGAACTGTGCCGTTTCGGTCAGTTCGTTCGGGGCAGCGATCCGGGCCAGGGGCGTATGTTTCTCGATATCGTTTCGAAAGTCCCGGTTTTCCTTGAGCGTGGACTGTAGCGAGGCGCTCATGACCGACCCCAGCGCGATGGAATTGACGCGGATTCGTTTCGGGGCAAGGGCAACGGCCAGCGAACGTGTCATCTGATCCAGCGCGGCGGTGGATACGGAATAGGCCATCAGATCGGGGTGGGTACGCCGCGCGGCGATTGAAGACAGGTTGATGATCGACCCGGCGGGGCCTTCGTCAGTGTCGCCTGCTTGTTTTATCATGCGTTTGGCGACCGCCTGGCTTAGGCGCAGCGCGGGCATCAGGTTCTGATTGAGCAGCATGCGCACGGAATCGTCGTCCGCATCCAGCGGATCAGACGGGATCACCTGCCGCGCGCCATTGATCAGGATGTCCACCTGATCAAACGCATCAAGCGTGGCAGACAGCAGGTTCGCGATGGTCAGCTTTTCCCGCAGGTCGCCAGCGAAAAACCGGATGTTGCTGTCATCGGCCTGTTCGCCAAGTTCGTCGGACAGCCGTTTTTCGTCCATGTCGGCAAACATGACATTGGCCCCGGCATCCGCAAAGTGGCGCCCGATGGCCAGTCCGACACCATTGGCGCTGCCTGTGACAATGGCGGTCTTGCCGGCTATGGAAAAGGACATGCGTTGTCTCCTGATTTGCGGCGCAGGTTAACCGGGATCACCGTCGAGGGCGAGAGGCGTGAAACACCTTGAACCGATTGTCGCCGGACACCTCGCGAACCTGTGCGAAACTCTCGGCCAGCGTGACCTCGTAGGGTAGGTGGCGATTTGCGACCATCCAGAGATTTCCGCTCCGGGTCAGGTTTCGAGCTGCGGATTTGATAAAGCCCTGACCCAGTTCAGGGTCGGCGGCGCGCGATGTGTGGAACGGAGGGTTCATGATCACCGTGTCCAACGATTCCGGCGCGTTCCACGTGACGGCGTCGGCCCAGTGGAACTGCGCGCAGGCCTCGGCCAAATTGACGCGTGCGCAGGTAAGGGCAATCTGGTCGGCCTCGACCAGATGTAACGCGCGCGGATTGGCGGCCTTTAGCACACCCGCCGCGAGATACCCCCAGCCAGCGCCCAAATCAGCGACCCTTGCACCCAGCTTTTCGGGCAATGCGCTCAGCAGCAGGGCCGAGGCAGGGTCAATCCCATCAGCAGAGAACACACCGGGCGCGGTCTGAAAGCCATCAACTGTCTGATTGTCCGGGGCGGCCCAGTCGGCAAAAGCCTCGGACGCGGATTGGAACCAGAATATCTTGCCGTGTGCCTTGGCGATGGGCCCCTCGACGTCAACGCGTTTGCGGATGTCTTTCAGCAGGCTGTCGACACCGTCGGTTTTGGCGCCGTCTATGACAATCAGCCCGTTGGCCCGCTGACAGGCCTGATGCACCATGCTGCGCGCCAGCGCCTTGGCACGGGGCAGGATCACGATGGCATCCTGACAAGGGTCGTGGGCTTCCGGCACGGCGGCAAAGCCCTGTCCGGCAAAGTGATCGTGAAACGGTTTGAATGGCTGCACCACCTGCGTTTCACGCGGCAGGGCCGACAGATCGCTGTCGGATGTCGGCCCAAGCACGCTGAGTGGTTGCGACAGCTCAAGGCCGCTTTGCAGGGCAAGATAAAGACGTGGGGACATCGGCAAATATGAGAGAGAAGGCTAAGGCGGCCTTACTCTTCCCGTTCCATTGTGCATTGCAGGGGGTGCTGGTGCCTGCGGGCAAAGTCCATGACCTGGCCCACTTTGGTTTCGGCGATCTCATGGCTGAACACGCCAACCACGGCGACGCCTTTCTTGTGAACGATTAACATGATTTCGAACGCCTCGGCATGGGTCATGCCAAAGAAACGCTCCAGCACATGCACCACGAATTCCATCGGCGTGTAGTCGTCGTTCAGAAGCAGTACTTTGTACAACGGCGGGCGCTTGGTTTTAGGGCGCGTCTGTACCAACAGCGACGGATCATCGTCGTTGTCCGGTTGGTCAGACATCATCCATTTGTGTTCAGTCATTGCGCCTTTGTCCGATTCAGGCTTCGGTTTGTCTGATCGGTTATATAACGTGCATGGGGCCAGAGAAAAGAGCCAGCAGGACGTAATCGAAATGGAAAAAGCGCTGACCACAATTGGGTTCGACGCCGACGACACGCTTTGGCACAACGAGCGGTTCTTTAAACTGACGCAGACGCATTTCACGGAATTGCTGGCCGATCACGCCGAACGCGATCACCTGTTGGATCGACTGCTTGCTGCGGAAAAACGCAATATCCGGCACTATGGCTACGGAATCAAAGGCTTCACCCTGTCGATGATCGAAACCGCAATCGAGGTGACCGACGACCGTGTTCCAGCCTCGGTTATCCGCCAGTTGGTCGAAGCGGGGCAGGACATGCTGGCCCACCCGATCGAGCTTTTGCCCCACGCGCGGGAGGCCATCCAAGCGGTGACTGATACGCATCGGGTGATTCTGATCACCAAGGGCGACCTGATCGATCAAGAGAGAAAGCTGGCGCAATCCGGTCTGGGAGAGTTGTTCGACGAGGTCGAAATCGTGTCCGAAAAATCAGCGCAAACCTACCGAGAGATATTTGCGCGGCATGGTGACGGACCCGAATCTGCAATGATGGTAGGCAATTCGATGCGGTCCGATGTCGTCGCCCCAATTCAGGCCGGGTGTTGGGGCGTCTATGTGCCCCATGGGTTGGTCTGGGAGATCGAAAAGGCCGAAACCCCTGCGGACAATCCGCGCTATAGCGAGTTGCGGGATTTGGGCGAACTTGCTGATCTTGTTCAGCGCCTAAGTTGATGTTGCCAATTGGTCTCAGTTTTCAAAAAACGGGGCGGGATTTGCGTTCAGGGGCTCAATTTGCGCAGTTGTGGTAGGTTGCGGGTTATGCGCGTCTACATGTAGTGCCGGTTCGGACCCTTAACAAAACAGCGAATTTGCACGCTTTCGGTTTATTTCATTGGGTCTCTGTGTTAGCCTTATCGATAATAAAAATAATTAACGCTGACCGGGAAAACCCGGCGGCCTGAGGTAGACAGAGGCAAAGATCGTGCAGGTTCGGCGGACAGTTCCGGCCCGGATGGGCTTATTTCTTATAGCATTCTTGTGGCTGCTCTCCTTCGCGCCGTTGCAGGGATTTGCGGCACCATATGCGGCGATGGTCATCGACGCCCGGACAGGCGAGGTTCTGCATTCGCGCAATGCTGACACCCGACTGCATCCGGCCTCTCTGACCAAGATGATGACACTCTACATTGCGTTCGAGGCGGTGCGGAATGGTGAGATCACTTTGGACACGCCCGTTCGCATCACAAAAAAGGCGACGGCTGAACCCCCCTCGAAGCTGGGCCTGCGCACCGGGCAAACCATTGCGTTCCGATATCTGATCAGGGCGGCTGCCGTGAAGTCTGCTAATGATGCGGCCACGGCGATTGGCATCGCGATCAGTGGATCCGAAGCAGCATTCGCCCGTCGCATGACGCGCACGGCCAAGGCCATGGGTATGAGCCGCACAACGTTCAAGAACGCACATGGCCTGACGGAATCAGGTCACTTGTCGACCGCGCGGGATATGACCACGTTGGGTCGCCACCTGCTTTATGACTATCCGCAGTATTACAACCTGTTCTCGCGCCAATCCACGCATGCCGGGATCAAGACGGTTCCAAACACGAACCGTCGCCTATTGGCGGCCTATAAAGGTGCGGACGGTATCAAGACCGGATACACGCGGGCCGCTGGCTTTAACCTGGTTGCATCGGCCAAACGCAAGGACGAACGCATCATCGCAACTGTCTTTGGCGGTAAATCCGGCGCATCGCGGAACGCCAAAGTGGCCGAATTGCTGGATATGGGCTTCCGCCGCGCCCCCTCGCGCGCCCCGATCCGCAAGCCGGCGCGCCCGACCTATGCCGGAAACGCAGGATTGGGTGCGACCGTCGCGGCGCTGACAATCGCGCCAAAATCCAGTCTGCGCCCCGTTCTGCGCCCCGGACCGGGTGCTGCAGTTCAGGTTGCTGGCGCCGTGGCTGAGACGGCTGCCAAAAATGGCACGCGCATTAAGGATGGTATCGCCGCAGCAATCGCGGCCGCCGACATTCAGCCCTCTGGTGATGGTGACGCACCCCGTCCCGCTGCGCGCCCGGCTGACCTGGTTCTGGCCTCGACCGATCCAGCAGCGCAGCCCGAACCCGAGCAAGAGATCGTTACCCGACTGTCAACATCGGGCGGACGGCTATGGGGCGTGAACGTTGGCCGCTATACCACCCGATATGAGGCGGAAAAGATTTTGCTGAAAACGGCCCTGTCGGAAATGACCACTCTGGAAGGCACGCTGCGGAAGGTGAACCAAAGCTCGCGCGGCTTCGACGCGACATTTCAGGGCATGACCCGCGAACAGGCCGATCTGGCCTGCCGCCGGTTGCAGGCCCGGAATGTGACTTGTTTCATGATCGGGCCGTCATAAGGCCCGACATACTCTCCTGAATGGATCTGGGCTGCGAGGAAACTCGCAGCCTTTTTTTGTCAGTCGAAGACGTGGCCGTGTTCGTATTGTTCATCCTGGCCCGCCGCAGCGGTCAGGGCGGCAACGTTATCCTTGGTAAAGAACCCGTCATAGTGGTGGCAACGTTCGATATACTCGGTGATCAACAGCGTGTACTTCGAATGCTTTGAGAAGATCTGTTTGAGGTTCGGATCATCCTTACACTCGCCCACCACATGGGCCAGGAACGGCACCCCTTCATCCTTGAGTGTGTTGACCACAAAATCGACGTTCTTTTCACCCGCGCCGTGGTCGCCGTCCTGGATCTCGATTGCCATGTGGTGCAGGCGACGGCCAAAGTTCCGAACGAAATCCTCGGTTGGCATCGGCAGCTGTTCAAAGGAATTGACGAAGGAGGGCGTGTTGTTTGCGGTGAAGACCTTGGCGGGGGATTTCTTGTCATCGTCGACATTCGCGTTCCGGTTCACGTTGGTCGAGGAATTCATCTCAAAGATGTTGTACGCGCCCCAAAAGTAATAGGGCACCATGGTCAGAAACTCGAGGATGGCGTCCTCACGCTCGCCGGCTAGAATGCGTGTTGCAAGGTGGTCGACCCCCAGCATCAAAGGCGCGATTTTGCTGTCGACCCCGAATGCCGCCGCCTGATCCAGCCGCGCCTGTTCGTCATTGCTCAGCAATATCCGGTCACCCAGACCAAGGCTGTCGGTGTCGTTGAAATCCAGGGATGAGTAGCCAACCCTGTTACAGGTGAAATCGGACGGCGACGTAAACCTGAACCCGTCCGAAGTGTAGAACGGGTTTTCGGTGTCTCCCTTGTACTCAAACCTGATGTTCTGATCTTCAAGCGTTTTGGTCAGGGTCTTGAGGTCCGTGGCGCCATAAACCTCTCCGACATAGCGGGTCTGGGGGGTGTTGCGGGCCAGCGGGTACATACGGTTGATGCGCGGGATAAAGTCTTCGAATGTCGGGCTTAGTGGCGCCATGACGATAATCGCAGGATAGTCGGAGTGCGAATGCAACACCGCAAATTTGTGCGTCTGACCCAGATAGCTGGCCGTATGTCGGTAGGGTGTCATGACATAAAGCTCGATCAGCGTGTCGAACATCGCGTCCGGTTCGACCTGAATGACGATCGCCTGCATCGCCCCGACCTGTTCCGCCACGCCCGAGCTTTTGCGGCGTTCGTAGATCATCGGCAAATATTGGTGAAAGAACTCTGAGTTCTTTTTGTCGCCGCGCGGTTCGTAATTCATCAGATCGAAAGACATTGGCCAACCTCCTTGCCTATACCGGTTCGGCATGGCGTTGCTTGGAATTGTGGTATTCAGAACATGCACTTGTCGGGCATGCTAGGGTCTGTATTCCATACAGGCAACAGTCAGAGGATAGATCGTCAGGATTACGCCCTTCTTTCTACCGCATGAATTTTGTCACATCGACTCCGCCGTCGATCAGGGATGTGCGAACCGAACGGGCGATTTGTACCGCGGTTGGGCCATCGCCATGCAAGCAGATCGTGTCGATGGATGTCTCTAGTCGCTGGCCGCTTTCGGTGATGATGGCACCTTCGCGCACCATGTTCAGGATGCGCAGTCCAGCAATTTCGGGGTCATGAATAACCGCGCCGGGCATGCTGCGGTCGACAAGGGTTCCGTCGTCGTTATAGGCCCGGTCCGCAAAGATCTCGCCGACCCACTTGCACCCCAGTTCGCGCACGGCTTCTTCTTGTTTGGTAACGGCCAAAACCATGATGATGATTTCCGGATCGACATCCAGCGCGCCCTGGTAACAGGCTCGGGCCATGTCGACATCGACCGAGCACATGTTGGCCAGCGCCCCGTGCAGTTTCAGGTGCCGCACTTCGGTGCCAACGGCCTTGGCCATTCCGATTGCCGCCCCCAGTTGATACCGAACCAGATTGCGCAGGCTGGCATGGGGCACTTTCATGTTGCGGCGGCCAAAACCTTGGAGATCGGGGAAGCCGGGATGCGCGCCTATCCCGACGCCGTTTTCGGCGGCCAAGGTCATCGTCTTGGCCATGACGTCCGGGTCGCCGGCATGAAAGCCGCAAGCAATATTGGCGGATGTGATAATTTTCAGCAGACTTTCATCATCGCCCATATTCCAGGGGCCAAAGCTTTCGCCCATATCGGCATTCAGATCGACGCTTGGCATAGGTGGTACTCCCTAGTCGGTGGCAGAGATCATTCCGCCGATCAATTGGTAGGACAAGAGGTCCGGGATGTCATGCGGATCACGAACCAGTGGTTCGACTTGCGCAGGTAGGCGGGCAAGTTCGGCTTTGTGGGCGGTTTGCAGGGATGTAGCCTCGTCCAGTGACACGAATTCGAACTTGATCTGCCCGCCCGCCGGGGTTTGTGCCGCGCGCGGCAGGTCACAGGGCAGAACCGTCGCGATACGGGGATACCCTCCGGTGGTCTGACATTCGGGCAACAGAATAAAGGGGCTGCCTGTTCCGGTCATCTGTATGTCACCGGGGGTAATGACCTCGGACAGAATGTTCAACTGACCGTGGGCCGCGAAACCTTCGCCCTCGCTTTCCAACTGCATCCCCATTCGGTTGGCCCGACTACCACGTCGAAACTCGGTTTGCACAAAGCGGTCCAGCGTTTCCTTATCAAACAGGGGGGTTTGAAAGCTGGCGATCACGCGTAGAGCGCCACCCGTGAAGCGATCATCCGGGTTGAGTTTCATGCCCTTCACGCTTGATCCGCTCGCGACTGGCAATGTATCTCCGGTCCGAATGGTGCTTCCGATCTTGGCGGTCAAATGCGCCGAGCGTGATCCCAGAAAGGCTTCGGACGCGATCCCGCCGCTGACATGCAGGTAGCCATAGGTCCCGCGCGTCGCAACACCAATCACCAGCCGCTGCCCGACTTCCATCTGGTGCGACGCATTCCAGACCACAGGTGCGCCATCAATGCTGGCTTGCATCGGAGCACCTGTCAGAGCGATGCCGAGAGATTGCGTTGCCTCGAACTCGCCACCCATTCCGGCCATTTCCAAGGCTGCAAGCTCCGGGCTTTGACGCAGCAACGCTGCGCCCTCGTGCAGGGCCAGCTGATCGGCGGCGCCGGATCGGGACAGCCCCTGATCCAGATACCCGACACGACCCTGGTCTTGTATGGTGCAGGCCGGGCCAATGCGATGAACAATCAGGCTCATCCCGCGATCTCCTCGCAGGTGGCCCCGCCTGAGCCGTCCGAGTTGTTGGCACGGATGCTTTCCAGTTCGTCGCGCGAAACGGACAGGAACTGCATTTCATCCCCTGGCTTCAACGCAAAGCTCTGCGGTGCGTCAGGGCGAAAGCAACGAAATGCGGTTTGGCCCACGTGCCGCCAACCGGTCGGAGTGGGGCCCGAGAACAGTACGAATTGGGAAATTGCCAATACCAAGGCCCCCTCTGGGACCATAGGAGTCAGTTCCTTCAGGCGTGGAATATTGAACTCAGGACCAAGCGGACCAAGATACGGCTGCCCCGGTGCAAAGCCGATGGTTAATACGCGTACCTTTGTGTCGCTCAGCCGCCGAACGGCCTCCATGGAATCCAACCCCGCCGCTGCCGCTGCTTCGTCCAGTTGCGGAGCAAGCTCGCCCCCATAAACTGTGGGGACTTGCCACAACCTGCGACCGGCAGGCAGTGGTGCCTCAAACCAATTTTGCTGTGCAAGTAGGTGTCGCACTTTATCCTGGATTTCAGTGCGAGGCAGTTTGTCGGGATCGAACCTCAGATATGCCGATGCAAGGGATGCTGAGGTTTCGACAACACCGTCCCAAGATGCCGCGTCGATTGCGCCCCTAAAGGCCAGTGCCGCCCGGTTCGAGGGTTCGGCCATGGCATCGGCAAAGGAAACAAGAAGGCCGTCATAGCCTACGGTACTTATGCGTGGAAACATGTCGGCTGTATTGGTGGTCATTTCACGGCTAACCCGGGCATCTTACAGAGGCGACCACACAGCATCCCGGGCCAATGCGCAAGCCCGGCGAGGGTAGAGATGCGCGGATTCTATACCTGAGTTGAGTGCCAGCATGGTTTTTTAGGCCGGTTCCGACTCATTGAATCGCTTCCGACTCGATTGAGTCTTGTGGTGTGATGGGTCGCCCTGTCTATATATAGGGGTACGATTACTGGAGGCGCAGGCAGGTGTAGGTACGACTTGTATTTCAACTGATGAGATCGCCGTTCGAGGGGGTACATAGCGTCACTTAAGATATTGATAAATAACGGTTAAGCGGAAAGATGGAAAAAAATCGCCCAGGACGTCATTTTCTGCTTGCGGCTTTGTTTGGTAAACCTTAGAACCCCCTTCACCGGCGCTGCTGAGGCGGCGCTGACGGGCCG
>NZ_JBXWQI010000025.1:0-36530 GCF_059612305.1 Ruegeria sp. CDSA033
CAGGTGCCCGAAGGTCTTCCTGTCAGCAATCGCCCTCGCAGCACTCGTTATCTATTGGCTATGAGTCCTGACCCTAACCAAATGCCCGGGACGGCTCCCTTTTGCTTGGCCCATTTTACTTCGGGGCTGTAGCCAATAATGGAGAGGCATCGCCACGTCCGGTTGCCTATCTTTAATGTACGCTCCCAGTTGCGGCTTGCCGCGTGTTGAATGCTGGAGTGGGGTCAAGCCTACTCGTGTTGCAAAATCGCAGCCTCGTCTAAATGCCGAATGTGGGGGAGCAATTACAGCAATCGCTGTCGCAATAGTCTGGCCAACGTCTGGTATCGAGGTCAACCTCTGACATATTTTCCTTGGCACGCTGAGCGATTTGCGCCTCCAACTGTCTGAAACGGCCATTCAAAGTGTCAAGCGTAACGACAAAAAAATGCTCAGGAGAGGACGGGACATCGCCGGCAATTCAATGGCCCCATCTTCGACCGCAGAAACAAGTTTACGGACATGTGTTGGGCCTTTCGCAACCACAAACCCGAACTCGGATAAATGCCCGCGCAAAGCATTGATGAACTGCGCGCGATGCCGGACCAACAGATCTCGCGCTTGAAATCCAGGGCCGCTGCTTGATTGCCTTTGCTAAGGACCTGCACAAGTTGCATCGTTGGTCGCAGCGCTACCTCGCAAATGGCTTCAGCGCTGATCGCACCACTCTTGATGCGTTTCACAAACGGTTTGACATATTTGGGCGCGATCAACTGAACCGTATGTCCGAGGGCTTCAAACTCGCGCCCTTAATAATAGCTCCCGGAACATGACTCCATCGGGATGGTGCACGATGGCAGTGCAGCAACGAGCGATAGAAGTTTGTTACGTCCTTGTTGTTTAAAACACATCACCTCTCCTGTTTAGCTGCATCTATGTAGTTGAACTCAATATTCGCCAGATCTATTCCGATAAGGGCAAAATCCGCCAATTTGTAAACTTCCTGATGGCTTCCATCTCCAAGACCTAACACATGAGAGATCAAGTAAAATCCATTCGATCAATGCCGCGCACTGGTAACTCAGATCGAGGATGCCAAGGGATTTAATGAGCGGATCGGATTCGAGCGCATCATCTAAATTGCATTGGGCATGTAGAATTTCGTTGAGCTCGCTGCAGTTTCGAAATCCAATGAAAGTCCGCATTTTGGTGTTGCCGACTACGCCGCATTAACCCGTACGCGGACGACGATCAACTGCGGTGTGAACCGTATTATTCTTTCATAACAGATGTGGATGCTGATTGGTGGCTGTCTGATCCATTGGGGCGATGTTCGACACAATGTATTGGCTTAAAAAGTCGGCACAGCACGCGCAAACGGGTTACGTCAGGTTGACGAGCCCCTAGGTGGTTTTCGGGATCCTGACGGTTATTGCACGACAGCGAAAAGTGCAGCCGTTTTGGGTTATGATTGTAGATGGAAAATCCACCTGAGCCAGATTGCATTGGTCAATGAGATCATATCCCCAACTGACACCGAGGTGACCAAGGCTCAGCGCATTCTTATTGCCATGTCCCATGCCGAAGCCTCGGGGAAGGGGGCTGCGTCCTTGGACGGCCTGCTGATCGATTACGCATCGATCCGTCAGGCAGAAGTGTTGGTCGAAAGAACCAGCCAAATGGCGGCAGCATAAGCCATCGTAAGCATTGCGTTTCTGTGCGCAGGGCCGTCCGGTTCCCGCAGTTCGGCGTGTACGGTTGTCGTCGGAAGAGTTCGGTCGCGATAGCCTCTGCGATCGGGCACGCGGACTTGCTCCTTGCTTTCATTCCTGTGATCGGTTCAAACTAAGCCATCGCCAATTGATGTTCGGCTGCCCTAAAGACGAAGCGGGTCTAAAAAGGGGCTATCGCGCTGATAAAGAACAACAAGATCTCGTCGAATGTTAGCACCCACAGACAAATCGAAGACCGAACAGCAGATAACTTTCGAGATTTTTGTTCAGGCGGAGTTTGCTTACTTGGAGCTGTCGTCCATCATTGCCGTTTTGCAGACGGCAAATGACGTTCTCAACCGCGATCTCTTTCGGTGGCAGATTACGTCGGACACGCCCGGTCTGGTTTCCAGCTGCTCAGACCTGATTGTACGTGCAACGCCTGCCATCTCTGACCAGTATCTGAGCGACTGCCTGTGTGTTGTGGGCGGTCAGTTGGGAGATGTCAGCACATGGCTGCGACGCGTCCGGGCAATGCAAAAACACAAACGACCGGTTGCCTTGTTTTCGGACGCGGCACGCGAATATATCAAGGCGACAGTGCAACAATCCGGGCCGGTCACGGCACATTGGCGCGACATAGGTTTACTGCGTGAGATTGGGGATTACCCCATGCTTTCTGAAAGTCTTGTTGCCCGAAATGGAACAGTGCTGACTTGCGCCGGACACTGTCATACCGCCGAGGCGATCATCGGCATTCTAGCTGAGGTTCTTGAGCCTCAGGACAGGGCTGAACTGGCCTGTCAATTGATGCTGAACGACGTTCGGGGCCACGCGCAAGAACAACCCAAAGGCCTGAGCGCGAACCCGAATTTCCTGGAAAAGCGGCTGCAAAACGCGATCCGCATCATGGAGGAAAATACCGAGCACCCGTTGCCAACGGCCAGTCTTGCCCGCCGTGTGGGCGTATCTACCCGGCAGTTAGAGCGTCAGTTCATGCTGCACCTGAGCACATCGCCCGGAAAATTTTATAGAAAGATCAGGTTAAAAAAAGCGTTTACCCTGGTTTCGAACTCGCAAATGCCGATTATTGACATCGCCATTGCCTGCGGTTTTGCGTCAACCTCTACGCTTGCCCAGACATTCAAGGCCGAATACGGCAAAACCCCAAAGCAATTGCGGCGCACGGAGTGACCTTTATATGGGCACTGAAATTTCTGGCAGGTTATGCCGCGGGGCCAAGGGTCTTATCTGCATCGCAAAGGCGGTAGACATTCACTTTCCTTGAACGTCCTTTGACCGTGAATTCGCCGCAGTCGATCAGATGAAAAGCCGGGCTGATCAGTCGGGCTGTGGCATCGCTGATCAAAATCGTGGTTTGCTCGTCACTTGGCAGCTCGCCTACCAGGGTCTCGATCCGGGCACAGGTGTTCACTGTGTCGCCGATCACCGTGTAATTCATCCTGTCGACGGCCCCGATATTGCCGACAATCAGCGGCCCGGTGTGCACCGCGATTTTGACGCCGTACGCGACGCCAGCCTCAGCCAGAGATCGCTTGATTGCCATTGCAGCCCGGCAGGCGCGCTCGGCATGATCCGTCTGGTCCTGGGGCGCACCCCAGAACGCCATCGCCGCGTCGCCGATGTATTTGTCGAGCGTTCCGCCCTCGGATTCTATACAGCGGTTCAGGATCTCGAAATGCCGGTTCAACATTGCTGCCGTGGCTTGTGGTGTCATGGCCTCGGATGCGGGTGTGAACCCCACGATGTCGGCGAACATGACGGTCAGTTCGACTTCGCGCGGCAACACAAGGTTAGGGTCTCCGGTCTTTAGCATTTGCCGTACAAGGGTTCGGGGCAAATAAGTTTGAAACCAGCGCAGCCCGTCGAGCATCTTGTTGAAGGCCACAGCCTGAAGGTTCAGTTCTGAGACCCGAGAGGGGGGCAGGTGGTCGATCTGGTTCAGATTCAGCTCGCTGATTTTGATGGCTTCTTCGGTCGACCTGTGAATGGGTGCCGCCAATCGTCTGGCCAACACAAGCGCCGCAATGACCGAAGCGATCAGTAAACCAAGACTGACCAAGGCGGCATCACTCAGCCGGGACCATTGGTTGCTCCAATCGCTCAGTGGAGAATACTGCCCGATCACCCACGGCTCAGATCCGAAGCCGCTGACGATGCTTGTCAATACCAGGTGTTCTCCGTCCAGCGCCTCGACCACATATCCGACAAATGTTCCATCGTTGCCCTGAAACTCGGGTGGCTGCATCAGCATTTGTGAGATGACCGCGTCATCAAGTGCTGCGACCGAATGCAAGGGGGCGTTTGAGCTTAACGTGTTTGCAGACAGGTTCAGCAATTTGGGATGGGCCAGAACGCGGTTGTCACCGTACAGAACAAAACCGGTTGCCCCGTATTTCCCGCTTAACTCGTCGACCAGGCCCGAGAAATGGTGAACGGTAGAAGAAACGAGCACGGCCCCGAGGAAAATACCGTCTTTATAGGCAGGTACAGTCGCTGAGATATGTGTCCGGCCCTGGTCAAAGAAGGGTTCGTTCCAGAACAAACCATCATAGCCTTTAACATCTTTAAGATACTGAAGCGTGCCTGCAGCCGGAGGCTCGTATGACGTTATTAAACGTGGCCCCTCAACATCGGTGACATGTGTTGAAATGAACAGACTGCCGTCAGGATACACGATGGCAAGATCTGTCAGATACGGGACCGAAGCCACCACGCCTTTGAAGTAGGCTTTCAGAAAATCGGTGTCGTTCAGATCGACTTCACCCGTGCTTGCGTCTTCTTGTAGGGATTGTGCCAGTTCCTCGATCGGTGTCGTCAGGCTGAAGATATCGTCTTCGATGGATTCGACGATCATCGCGGCAGACGTATTCAACAGTTCCGTCGTGTTCTGAAAATTGGCATAAGTCGAAACCAACAGAACTGCACCGGCCGATATTGCCACCAGCCCGCCAATGGTCAGCGCCAGCAGAGTGGAAATTCGGATTTTCAACCTTGTCTGGCGGTTGCTTTGCGCCTGGGCGCTTTTGTCGATCACGCCAGTGTGCTGCGTATGCTTGTCTTCGTTGACCATCTTTGAACGATATTTAGCTTGGCGACCCGTTACAACGCCTCGTTGACGTCTGAGGCGGGATCACCGCTAGCCAAGATAGGCACGCAGGCTTGGCGGCGGGTTGTCAAAGAGTTCCGCTGTCTGAACGGGGGCATGCACCGTTTCGTCTGCAACAAGTACGGTTTGGTCGGCAATACGGCGTGCATCCTGCGGATCGTGGCTGACCATCAACAGGGTCGTTTGGGTTTCGGCCACCAGATCGGCCACCAAATCCAGCATTTCGGCTTTCAAGGCTGGTCCAAGGGCGGCAAACGGTTCGTCCAAAAGCAACAATTCGCGCCGCTGCACAAGTACGCGGGCCAGGGCAACCCGGCTTTGCTGTCCTCCGGACAGTTCCGAGGGTTTGCGCGCGCCCATACCATGCAAAGAAACCCGGCCCAGAGCGGACTGAACTTGAGTATCCTCGTCTTCGGACAACCGACCGTTTGGGCGCAGGCCCAGGGCGATGTTTTGTTCAGCCGTCAGATGCGGAAACAGGTTTCCGTCTTGAAACAGCATCGCCATAGGGCGCTTGCCGGGATGCAAATTGGAAATCTGTTGTCCACTCCAAAAAATCTGACCCTTTTTCAGATCCCGAAATCCAGCGATGGTCTCCAGCAATGTGGACTTGCCCGCCCCGGACGGGCCGACAATGGCAATGCTGTTGCCAACCTCGATCTGGATATCGGCGTTTAGGGTGAAATTCCCGTTTTCAATCACGCAGTCGTCAAGCTTCAGCATGCCAGCGCCCTCCTCGGTCCAATAGCCAGAATGCGCCCATGGACAGCAGCAACAGCAGTAGTGCCCCGCCGGCAGCAGCCTGCATCTGATAGGCACCCATCAAGCGGTAGATTTGCAACGGCAGGGTCGCGATCTGCGGATCGGCGAACAGTGCGATCACACCCAGATCACCCATTGACAGAGCCGCCCCAAGACCAGCGGCGAACCCGATCTGCGGACGCATGCGCGGTAGCAAGATGCGCGTGAAAAACGTCCACTTTGTCATATCCAATGAAAGCGCGAGACGTCCGTGCCTGGCGGTTATGTCGCGCGCCGCGGGGACCAAAATGCGTAAAGCAAAGGGCAGGGCCATTGCAGCATTCACCAAAGCAGTGACAGGCAGAGCCAATGTCGTCGGGTTTGCCAAAGGCCGGATTAAGATGAACAGGCCCGTACCGATCACCAGTGGTGATGCGGCCAAACCCAAAATGCCACTGAGTTCCACAAGCCCGTACCGGCCGCTCGCGACAGCGGTGGCCATAGGCAAAGCAAGCAAAAGCAGGACTGCGGTGCTTGCAGCGGCAACAAGGACCGAGATCAGCGCGGCCCGAAAAACGATTGCAGGCATGTCAAACAACCCGGCAGCTCCCGAAATTACGACCGATGCTAAAGGAAGCAGCAAAAAGACGGCCGCTGCGACGATCCAGAATACATCTATCATCGGCGCACCCCCGTCCCAGCGGCGCAAGGCGCGATCAAGGCCTGTTCCAAAACCGTCCCCGCGCGAAAACTTCAGCGCCACTAAAGCGGTCGCAGCTGTCAGGGCAAGTTGCAGGGCGGATAACAGCGCGGCGCGGCCCAGGTCGAAATCGTAGGTAAAAGCCTGATAGATTGCCAATTCGATCGTTGTAGCCCGTGGCCCTCCGCCCAAGGTGAGGGCAACGGCGAAGCTGGTCAGGCAGATGGCGAAGATTACTGCAAGAACCCCGGGCAGGGTCCGTTTGAGCATGGGCATCTCGATCAGTCGAAACATGGCCATGCCATTGCAGCCCAGTTGTGCGGCCAGGCGAAACCGTTCGGCAGGAATTTCCTGCCAGGCTTGCAACACAAGGCGCGTGGCCAGGGGCAGGTTGAAAAACACATGCGCCAGTACGACCCCATGCAAGCCGTAAATGCGTATGGGCGGCAGGCCGAAAATGCCAAGGATGTCCGAGATCCATCCCGACCGGCCAAAGACTTGCAGCAGACCCAGAATGGCAACGATGACCGGCAGGATGAAGGGCGCGCCCAAAAGCGCAATTAAAGCCCGTCGGCCGGGGAACCTCCGACGTGCCAAAGCCCGCGCAATCGGCACGGCCAACACCACGCTGAACAATGCGGACAGCGTGGCTTGGGTCAGCGTGAACCGCAGCGCAGCCCAGTCGGCGGGACTGAATCCGCCGCTGGTTTCAGCACGCAGCGCAACCGCCGCAAGGGTGCCCAGGATCAGCGCGGCGACCAGAGCCGCCGCACCGATACCGGGCCATGGGCTTACTGGCTGAGCGCGTTCTGCCATTCTGCCAGGGCCTGATCCCGCACGGCGGCGGCTTCATCGGGAGAGAACAGAAGCGACTTTGCCGGCACTGTCAGGGTGTCGAACCCTTTCGGTAACCCTTCTGCCGGGGTTACGGCCGGGTACATCCAGTTGGTTGTTGGAATGATCTGCTGGAACGCGTCTGAGACCATGAACTGCAAAAACTGATCCGCCAGATCGGCCTGATCTGTTGCGGCCAGTTTTGCAGCGACTTCAACCTGCAAGTAATTGCCTTCGTCGAAAGCTGACGCGGCTTTGCTGCCGTCATCCTCGGCGATCAGGTGATAGGCCGGAGATGTGGTGTAACTGAGAACCATGTCCGACTCGCCCTCAAGGAACAGGCCGTATGCCTCGGACCAACCTTTGGTGACCGTCACGATGTTGTCGGAAAGATCGGCCCAAATCTCTGGTGCTTCGTCACCATAAGCTGCTTTGACCCACATCAGCAGACCCAGACCGGGCGTGGACGAGCGAGGGTCCTGGATGATGATCTTGGTGTCGCTGTCCGCCAGCTCCCGGAAGTTCGCTGGCGCTGTCGCATCCGCTTTGTGAACAAAGGCGAAGTAGCCCCAGTCATACGGGGTGAACGTGTCATCGGACCACTCGATCGGCAGTGCGAAGTCGGCTGAGACGGAATTGGGCGCAAACAGGCCGGTTTCCCGGGCCGATGCAATTAGATTGGTGTCCAATCCAAGAACGACGTCCGCGTCAGAGTTTTCACCCTCAAGCCGGACACGCGACAAAAGCGCGGCACCATCTTCAACGCCAACAAGGTTCAGTTTGCAGTCGCAGACCGCTTCAAAAGCTTCTTTGACCTGCGGGCCGGGGCCCCAGTCAGATACAAAGCTGTCATAGGTGTAAACGGTAAGCTGAGGCTTGTCGGCGGCGATAGCCGAAGTTGCACTCAGAAGTCCCGCAGCAATTAGCAGATGTTTCATGTCATCCTCCATTGCGGCGAGAGGGCAAGGATGGATGAAACCGAAACCCTTCCCTCCGCCGGTTCTAGCCGGTTCAGGTTCTACGGGTTCGCTTGTTAAGCATCTCAGCGCGGCGGGCCGTGCTCCCCGAGGTGAGGCCGTCACTAAGGAGGATTGGCTAGAAAGACAACCAAATTCGGTGCCTCAGCGCGGTGCGTGTCGCATGCGGGCAAGTAAACCTGTCCGGAGTCGGACGCCCTTTGAACCTGTAATACGTTTGGTTCAAAGGGCCACAGGTCAGAAGTAACGCAGCCAAATATAGACGTTCGCGATCATCAGGGTCAGGATCATGATCGGGAATGCAATTTTGGCGAAGGCGATGAAGCCGATGGGCTGCTTGGCCTTTTCCGCAAAAGCAGCCACCGTAAGGTTGGCGCTTGCCCCCAACAGTGTACCGTTGCCGCCCAGACAGGCGCCAAGCGCCAGCGACCACCACAAGGGTTCAATCGCGTCTTCGCCGCCAAATGTATCCGCGGTGGATTCGATCAGAGGGATCATCGTTGCCACAAACGGGATGTTGTCCAGAATGGCCGACAGGATGCCAGAGGCCCAGAAGATGAAGAACGCGGTCCACATCATGTCGCCTTGGGTCAGCTCCAGCACTTTCTCACCGAAGAATGCCAGCAGTCCAACATGTTCGACACCGGCAACGATGACGAACAGCCCACCGAAGAAAAAGATCGTGACCCATTCGACTTCGCCAAAGATGTGGTGAACCGACTCGGACTGCTCTTCGCCGCTTTGATGTCCGTAAGCCAACAGCATCAACAGGCCTGCACCGGCCAACGCTGACGTACCCGGCTGAATGCCGTAGCTGTGCCCCAGCGTGAACCCCAGCAAAACCAGAGCCAAAACGGCCAGAGACTTGATCATCAAGACAACATCAGTGACCGCTTCGGATTCGTTGAACCCCATAATCCGATCGCTGGCCGATTTCGGAATGCGGGCCAGTTCCTTGCGGTTCATAAGGTAAATAATGCCGGTCAGGACAACCAGACATATGGCCGAGATAGGCGCCAGGTTCACCACGAAATCGTTGAAGCTCAGCCCTGCGGCCGAGCCAATGATGATGTTGGGCGGGTCACCGATCAGCGTCGCTGTTCCCCCCACGTTCGAGGCCAGGATCTCGGCGACAAAGAACGGGAACACACGCGTTTCTAGGGCTTCAGTGATCAGCAGCGTAATCGGGGCGATCAGCAAAACGGTCGTTACGTTGTCCAGCAGGGCCGAAAACACCGCCGTAATCAGCGTCAGCATGATCAGGATGCCGGTTGGATTGGCTTTCACCGCTTTTGCGGCCTTGATCGCTACGTATTGGAACAATCCGCATTTGCTGGTGATCCCCACGATGACCATCATGCCGATAAGTAGTGCCAGAGTGTTGGCGTCCACACCCGCCACGGCCTGTTCCTGATTGATGATGCCAAACAGGACCATCAGGGACGCGCCCAGCATCGTCAAAATGGCGCGGTTGACCTTTTCTGTGATCAGGACCGCATACACCAAAATCAGAATTCCGGTCGCGATCCAAAGCGGATCAATGCCCAATAGTTGTGGAACAGAGAGAGCGGCCTCTCCGTGTGACGTCGAATGCGTAGTCAAAGTTTTAGTCCGGTTTGTATAGGGTTAGCTGAGTGCGCGATCCAAAAGCGAGTTGGCGCTTACGGTGCCAACGAAACGGTTGGTTTCGGGCTCAACAAGAATCACGTGCCGTTTGTATTTGTAGATCAGGAAGATACCTTCCATCACTGGCGTGTCGGGTGCAGCAACGGGGATGTTCGAGGGCCTCGACATGTTGTCGCGAACCTTTTCGGTCTTCAGCCGCTCCATCTGTTGTTCGAAATCATCCCGCGTCAGGTTCATGAAGCTGAGCGAGTCGATCGCGACGCGCGACGCATCATCATTCAGACCGATTGTCGCCGCTTTCGGCAGGATCAGTTTCAGCAGCGTTGGGGCAGTAAAGACGCCAACATAAGTTCCGTCTTCAGCCACGACAGGCAGAAATCGTGCCCGGCTGCCCCTGATGATGTTGAAGGCCGTGGCGATGCTTTCATCCGGCAGAATGGTCTTTTGTACCTCAGACGGTACCATCACGTCATAGCAGGTTAGGCCCATGCTTTTCCTCTGACTTCACGCGGCTATCGGGTGAAACGCCATCCAACAGCCACAGGGCACGCCCTATTTCGGCTTGTTAAAGCGTGTCAGGGCGAATCAAAATTTGTTGATGCGCACTGATTCCATTGCCGGGCGGAATTGACCAGCCCGGTAATGAAATTAAGTCGATATCCTTCCGTTATTCGCCATGTAGGCCAATAACGGAAGGTTGGTTTCAGCTTGGGCTTGCGTCAGTGGCGTTTTGTGCCTCAGTTTCCGTTTCCGAAATAGTCGGGGCTGCCTTCGAGGCGAGGAAAGCCGTAGTCCCTCAAAGGCGCGGGTCAGCTGTAATTCGGTGCGCGTTTTTGCAGTTTGGCCGCAACGCTTTCGGCGAAATCCGGGGATTGTAGCTGCGCGGCAAAAATCTTGATTTCCGCGGCCATGTGTCCGGCCACTTTGTCACGCTGATTGCGGATCAGGGCCTTTGACTGTTTGAGCGCTACCGGGGATGAGGCTGCAATGGCTTTTGCGATCTCCTGGACTTTGCTCATCAACTCCCCGTCGGCAAAGACGCGCCCGACCAACCCATGGTTCAGGGCTTCGGATGCCGTCAGAACCCGCCCGGCCAGCAAGACGTCATTGGCGACAGCCATACCGAGGGACGCAGGCAGCAACATCGAAGAACCGGCCTCGGGAACCAGACCCAGTTGGACAAATGGAGCGCTGAATGTAGCGCTGTTCGCGGAATAGACCAGATCGCAGTGCAGCAGCATGGTCAGACCAACACCAATTGCAGATCCGTTGACTGCGGCGATCAGGGGTTTCGGACAATCCCGGATCGCATTCAGGAACCGAATAATCGGATTTTCAGCGTCACCCGCCGGAAGGCCCCCTGTCATAAAGTCCTGCAGATCATTTCCGGCTGTGAACATATCGCCTTCACCAGTGATGACCAGCGCCCGGGCTTGATCGGTTTGACCGTATTCTTCGATGGCTTCAGCTATCGCGGTATACATGGCAAAAGTGATCGCGTTTTTCTTGTCTGTGCGAGAAATCGTGACTGTGGTGACGCGATCCTGAGTGCTGACGATGATATGTTCGCTCATGGCGTTATTCCTTGGATGTCCGGCGGAATTTGTGCCGCGTCGGCTGTGGGTTTCCTGCATGTGGGCAAGTTCGTATGCGGGCAAATAGCCTGCGTCAACAAGTCAGGGCGGTTACCTCACGTCGCCGGGCGAGTGTGCCAGATTGATCCCCACTGCTGAATTCAGTGGTGCCTTAACTTTGCAGCGCCGTTACGAATTTTTTTTACATCTGGTGGAGATCTACGTCTTTTTGCGTAAGCTATCCGGTAACCCTGCCGCAAAGGGATCGGCGACATGCTCATCCTGATGAGGGTCTTCGACTTATAATCCATCGCCGCCATTTCTACTGAACAAGCGCCCCCAGGAACAGGCGCTTTCCGCCGGGCAATCCGTTTCCGGTCAGAGCTTTTGAAATTCTTATTCTCCCCAAAAAGGCTATCCATTGATAAAACCATGTTTCAAGCCCTGCTCAGGATAACAGGAAGGGAGGGTCGAAGATGCGTGATGTCTTAAACTTGGATTTGTATCCACTGGACCAGCCAGGCAGCATGGCCTGGCACAGCCTGATCGAACGCTGCAAAGCCGATCTTTCTGAGAATGGACTATTCAACTTGCCTGGCTTTGTTCGCGACAGCGCACTGGAATCGGCGGTGTCTGAGCTGCAACCGGTTTTTGCCGAAGAGGCTTTTGTCCATGCACGACGGCACAACATCTATTTCAGGAAGTCTATCGAGGGCCTCGGCAGCGGCCATCCGGCCCTGACCCAATTTGAGACGTCTAACAGGACGATTTGTGCGGATCAGATGGGGCAAGCCTTTGTGATCCGCCTGTACGAATGGCCGCCATTTGCGCAGTTTCTGGCTGCGGTCATGGAAAAGCCAAAGCTTTTTGTGATGGATGATCCGCTGGCCCGCGTGAACGTCATGGCTTACTCAGCCGGGCAGGCCCTGAACTGGCATTTCGACAGGTCCGAATTCACCACAACGCTGCTGTTGCAAGCGCCATCTGCGGGAGGTGAATTCGAGTACGAAAAGGACCTGCGTAGTGATGACAACCCGAATTACGATAGGGTGGCAGAATTGCTGCAAGGCCGGCGCAAGCCCACGCTCATGAAACTGCAGCCGGGGATTTTGAACATCTTCAAAGGCAAAAACACGGCGCACCGCGTTTCGCCTGTTCAAGGCGACCGCGACCGCATGATCGCCGTGTTTTCCTTTTATGATCGGCCAAACGTTCAGTTCACAAACGAAGAACGCATCGGGTTTTACGGGCGCGCGTCGTGAGCCGGGATTGCGCATGCCTGACCGGTAACCAGTGTCCGGATCGTTGATTCCGACACCGCTGCAGCCTCCGACTGCGTCGTTCTGTTGGGAATTCTAGAAGACATCTGGCTGAGTTTCCAAGCGAGCGCATGCCGCGAGCACCGAAACGAAAAACAAGTTTCCGAGATGCCTTGGTGTCCCTGGCGATGTTCAGCCCGCTCTGGATTTCCATACCAAAACGGGCTGCCCGATCAGATCATAGGCATTCCGCCAATGTTATTGCGATGTTCCGGATCATTTGCGGGTAAAGCTCAGCCCCGGGTTCAAGATCAGAACCTAGCGGATCTATCACACCGGTATTCGCTTCGGTTCCGTCCAGGACAGTGGCGACGATGCCGGGGTTGAATTGCGGTTCCGACAGAACACAATTGATGCCTTCTTCGCGAATGCGCCCCTGAATCTCAGAAATCCGCGCCGGGCTTGGATCCGACGCGTCACTAAGCGAAATTGCACCCGACGCGGGGATATCGAAGGCGTTTTCGAAATACTGATAGGCATCGTGGAAGACGATGAAGTTGCTTCCGCGTACAGGTTCCAGAGTTGCACTTACTTCAGCAGAGAGGGCTGCCATCTCTTCGCGCGCAGCCGCCGCGTTTGCAAAATATGCACCCGCATTGTCCGGGTCTGCTGCGGAAAGCTGCGCGGCAATCACATTCAGCCAGGTGTCAGCGTTTTTGGGCGAAAGCCAGGCATGTGGATCATGATTGCCATGCGCGTGGTCATGGTGGTCGTCGTGTTCTGCATGATCCTCGTGATCGTGGCCTTCGCCCTCGGCATGCTCTTCGTGGTCATGATCGTCATGGCCCTCCTCTTCAGCGTGATCTTCATCGCCATGATCATGCGCCTCAAACAGCGCGTCCTCGCGGAAATCCAGTAGGACGGTGCCATTCGCTTCCAACAGGGGGGTGACCGTCGCTCCGTTGGCCAGGGTCTCGACCGCGCCTTCCATCCATGGGGTCAGGTCCTCGCCCATCCAGATTACCAAATCCGCATTCTGCAAGGCAGCCGCTTCGGAAGGGCGGAGGTTGTATTCATGCGGGGACGCGCCGGTTTGTACGATCAGGTTCGGTGTGCCAACACCTTCCATCACGCGCGCCACCAATGAGTGCACCGGTGCAATATCAACTGCAACATTTGGGACATCGGCCATCGCTGTGCCCCCCATCAACGCAGCCGTGATCGAAACAGGAAGAAGCTTTCTGGACATCAAACCCTCTATGTGATTTTATAACGTTGCGAGTGGCATATATGATATGGAATAACATGACAAGTGAGATGAGACCTGCACCTGCTGAAGACTCCGCCCTTGTCGGATTCCAAAAGCACGACCACGCGCACTGCGTCGAAAGTAGCCTGACCGTTGCCGAGACCCGGTGCAAAGAAGAAGGTCTGCGGCTGACGCCTGTGCGGCGCAAGGTTTTGGAGATGCTGCTGCAAGAACATCGGGCCTTGGGTGCCTATACAATTCTTGATCGATTGCGCGACGAAGGCTTCGGATCGCAGCCACCAGTGGCTTACCGCGCCCTCGATTTTCTTGTCGAGAACGGGTTTGTCCACAAAATCGAACGGTTGAACGCATTTGTCGCCTGCGCACATCCAGGGGCAACGCATTCCCCGGCCTTCATGATTTGCAGGAAATGTGATGCTGTGGCCGAAACACATTCAACACCCGCGAAGGGAGAGCTGGGCGCAGCCGCCCGGGCAGTGGGTTTCGAGATCGAGCGGACCGTTGTAGAAGCCGAAGGCGTTTGCCCCGACTGCACCGAAAAGGCGTAGAAATGAACCTGATTACCGTAGAAGACCTCAGCGTTAGCTATGGGGCCAATACCGTGTTACGGCACATCAACATGGGGGTCGAACCTGGTGAAATTATGACCATCGTCGGCCCTAACGGTTCGGGTAAGACAAGCCTGCTGCGCGCCATAATCGGTGCAATCAAACCGTCTGCCGGGCAGGTAAAGCGAAAGCTGGGGCTGAGAATTGGCTACGTCCCGCAAAAGCTGCATATCGACCCGACCCTGCCGATCACCGTCGAACGGTTTATGCGTCTGACCCATCGCGCGTCAAAGAAGGATTGCGCGACTGCGCTGGAAACAGCCGGTGTGCCCGACCTGCTCAGGCGCCAGATGTCACAGCTTTCGGGCGGACAATTCCAGCGCGTGCTGCTTGCGCGGGCTTTGATCAACCGGCCCGAAATCCTGTTGCTGGATGAGGCCACGCAAGGGTTGGATCAGCCCGGGTCGGCTGCGTTCTATCGCCAGATCGAAGACGTACGTCAGGAAACAGGGTGCGCTATCATCATGATAAGCCACGAGCTCCACGTGGTAATGAGTGCCTCGGACCGGGTGATCTGCCTGAACGGCCATGTCTGTTGCGAGGGGTCTCCGGCGGTGGTGGCCTCGGCCCCCGAATACCGCGCGTTGTTCGGAACCGGAACAGGTGGAGCGCTTGCCCTTTACCGCCATGATCATGATCACAACCACGATCATCATCATAATCATGGAAAAGACTCACAGGAAGCCGCAGAATAATGCTTGATGATTTCATGACCCGGGCCACACTGGCCGGAGTGGGCGTGGCCTTTGCTGCGGCGCCGTTGGGGTGTTTTGTGGTGTGGCGCCGTATGGCCTATTTCGGCGATGCCACAGCGCACGCAGCCATTCTTGGCGTGGCCTTGTCGCTAACGTTTCAGATGTCGGTTTTTACAGGTGCGCTGGCCGTCGCCTTGTTGATGGCGCTGACCGTGACGCTGTTGGCAGGTCGTGGGTACGCAATGGATACGTTGCTGGGTGTCATGGCACATTCCGCTTTGGCATTTGGTCTTGTGGCGGTTTCATTCCTCTCCGGTGTCCGGATTGATTTGATGGCCTATCTGTTTGGCGACATTCTGGCCGTTTCCCGTTCGGATCTGGCCGTCATCTGGGGCGGCGCTGCACTGGTCGTAATTTTGATTGCCTGGCGTTGGTCCCAGCTGTTGACGGCGACGTTGAACGAGGAACTGGCCTATGCCAGCGGGTTCGACCCCAAGCGCGAACAACTGGTTTTGACGCTTGCACTGGCCATCACGGTGGCAGTCGCCATCAAAGTTGTGGGTGTTCTGTTGATAGCGGCGATGCTCATCATACCAGCCGCTGCGGCGCGCAATCTGGCGCGGTCACCGGAAACGATGGCCCTGATTGCAGCGGCAATTGGGGCGACGTCTGCTGTGGCTGGGTTGAGGGCGGCTTATGTCTTCGACACGCCGGCCGGGCCCTCGATTGTCTGTGTCGCCGCCATTTTGTTTGCCTGTTTCAGCCTGCTTGGATGGCAGCGTCATACCAACTCCTGAAGGTGGTTCAAACATGGAACGAACAGGATGCCGCGCGAAGCATCCTCGGTGACTGTTAGTCTTCATTCAAATTCGTCATCTTCCCTTATTTTGCTTGCATCCTTTCGCGGCAGATTTGCCGTGCAAGTTACGCGCCGGGCTACCGTGCGCGGTGTTGCCACGAAAGGCTGGTCGCATTGTGTCTCCTCCTATTTCAATGAAAAGACTGTGATATCAATTCGCGGGATCAAACACCTAGACAAATCCCCCTGCGCATAAGAACCTGTGACCAAACAAAAACAGGGAGAAGATTGATGAAACTGATTGCTGGCCCAGCTCTGGCCTTACTTTTCTCAACAACCTCGGTGTTTGCCGCGGGCGATGGGACCTGCGCCAAAGGCAAGACCCTTACAGAGGGCACCCTGACAATCGCGACAGGTAATCCGGCCTACTATCCCTGGGTAATGAATGACGCGCCCGAAAGCGGCGAAGGATTCGAAGCTGCCGTTGCGTATGCGATTGCCGAAAAAATGGGCTTTGCTCAGGACAATGTCACCTGGGTTCGTACAAGTTTTGACGAGGCGATTCAGCCCGGTGCAAAGAACTTCGATTTCAACATGCAGCAGTACTCGATCACGCCCGAACGGGAAGAAATGGTTGATTTCAGCCTGCCCTATTACACCTCAGCCATGGCGGTTCTGACCACCCAGAACGTTGTCGATTCCGGCGCAGAAGCGACGTTGGACGGCCTCAAGGATTTGAAGTGGGGCGCTGTGGCCACGACGACCGCAATCCCGATGCTGAACGACGTGATCCAGCCGTCTAGTGAACCGCTGCTTTACAACGACAACGCTGATGTGAATGCTGCCATCATGGCCGGCCAGATCGATGCCGCAATTTATGACCTGCCTACGGCACTCTATCTGTCGGCTGTCGTGGTCGAAAACGGTGCATTGCTTGGCCAGTTCCCTCCGGGGCAATCCGAAAGTCCTGATCAGTTCGGCGTTTTGATGGAAGAGGGCAACGCGTTGAAGGAATGCGTCAACGCGGCCATCTCAGAACTGACCGAAAGCGGCGAGCTTGCGGCGATTGAAACCCAATGGCTGTCCGAGGCTACAGGTGTACCGGTCATCGAGTAGATGGAAGAAACGTCATTGCAAAAAGACTCGGTTGAGCACTCTGCCGCAACGCCCACGCGTCGCGAGGTTTATGAAGCCGAGGTACGGCGTCGCTCAAATCGCATCGCGCTGATTTCAGTGGTCAGCGTGGCTCTTGCCATCGTCGTCCTCGTCCCGCTTGCCCCTGGTTGGGAGGCCGTACAACGCTCGTTTTTCAACAGCCGGGTCTTCGCCGAGACGTTTCCCGGATTGCTCGAAGCCTTTCTGATGAACGTGATGATTTTTGCGTGGTCTGCGCCGCTTATCGCGATCACGGGTCTGGTTATCGCGCTGTGTCGGGACACGCGCGCACCTGCGCTTTTTCCGCTGCGGTTATTCGGTATTGCATATACGGACATCTTCCGTGGCCTGCCGGTGGTTCTTGTTATCTACATTATTGGCTTTGGCGTGCCCGGGTTGGGCCTGCCGAGGCCCTGGAACAGCCCCTACATTTGGGGCACGCTGGCGCTGGTCTTGGTCTATTCGGCCTATGTCGCCGAGGTGATCCGCTCGGGCATTGACTCGATCCATCAGTCACAGCGATCCGCCGCGGCCTCGTTGGGGCTAAGCGATCAGGACACCATGCGCTATGTGGTCTTGCCACAAGCCATACGAAACGTCGTTCCTGCCAATATGAACCTGTTCATCGCTTTGCAGAAGGACGTGGCGCTATTGTCCTTTATCGGCCCGGTTGAGATTTTCCGACAGGCTGGTGTTTACAAATCGCTCTATGCCAATTTTACGCCTTATGTGGGTGCAGCGCTTATCTTTCTTGCGCTGACCATACCAGCCACGCGGTATGCGGACTACCTTATGAACAAGCAGAACAGGGCGCGCACATGACGGCGAAGTTATCCTTACGTGGGGTGCGGAAACGGTTCGATGATCACGAGGTATGCAAGGGCATTGACCTGGATGTGGCTGAGGGCGAGATGGTGTGCCTGATTGGCGCCTCAGGCTCTGGAAAATCCACGCTCTTGCGCTGCATGAACCTGCTTGAACCCATCGATGACGGCGAGATCTGGCTGGACGGGAAGGACATCTCGGAACCGGGGCTTGACCCACAGCCCGTGCGCCAACAGATCGGCATTGTGTTCCAGAGCTACAACCTCTTTCCCCACATGACAGCGGCAGAGAACGTGATGCTTGCGCCACGTCGTGTGCGCGGACTGAGCAGAGAAGACTTACGCCCGAAGGTGACCCAGCTTTTCACGCGCTTTGGGCTGGGTGACCGGATGGAACATTATCCAGACCAGCTATCGGGCGGCCAGCAGCAGCGGGTGGCTATCATCCGTGCGCTGGCGATGGAGCCGCAGATCATGTTGTTTGACGAGATTACAAGCGCGCTGGATCCCGAGCTCGTAGGCGAGGTGTTGGACGTGCTGAGAGACCTGCGAAAGCAGGGTATGACCATGGTACTTGCCACCCACGAAATGGGCTTTGCACGCGAGCTGGCGGACAAAGTGTGTTTCCTTGATGCCGGACGCATCCTGGAGCAAGGCCCGCCCGAGGTGCTCTTTTCCCAACCACGCGAACCGCGCACCAAGGCGTTCCTGTCACGCGTGCTGTGATGTCGCGGACGTCCTGCGTTTTAAGAAAGGCTACGCAAGGGGTGATATAAAAAAACTAGCAGGTCCTTGGCGCAAAAGACGCGCTGCAGCGGGCGACCGACCTCTGGCAGCGAGAACTCTGAGCTATCCTACGCAAGTCGCGCTCACCATGCCGTGATCACAAGTTGTCGAACAGGCGCCCAGGTAACGTTTCGTGACGCGGTAGGTTCAGCGCTTTCAGCAGTCCAAAGACCATCGCCTGATTGGAGGTAATGACGGGTTTGTTCAGCGCCGCCTCAATCCGTTCAATCGCCTCGACCGAGCGCATGTCTGTGCAGCTTAGGACGATTGCCTGCGCATCTGGGTGATCGGCCCCACACGCCAGGTCGAACACCTCGCCCGGGGTCAGTTCACCTTGCCCATAATTGCCAAGCTCGCGGCCGACATCAGCACATTTGACGGTTTCAATGGCGTTTAAGGCCATGAAATCCATCGCTTGGGCATTGATCTCGCCCAAATAGGGTGACGAAAAGCCGACCTTTGTCGCGCCGACGGCTTTGATCCCAGCGATCAGCGCACCCGCAGCGGTCAGCGAAACTGCACCCGAGCCTGCCTTGATCTGCTGGGCCAGCTCTGCATCAAAGGACGGTCCGTGGGTCAGTGTCGCCGAGGTGCAGCCATACAGCACCACATCGGGACGTATGCCCGAGATCATACGCAGGTCGTGAGTTATATCCGATGCGCCCAACCCCGCCATCTGATCCGAGCCGGGGATTTCATCCACGTCATACCCGCCCATGCGTTGAAAATGGACTGTGGTGTTGGGCGGCCTCAACAACTCCATATCCGGTTCGAGGTTGGTGTTGGTGAAGGGTACCAGAACACCGATTTTGGCTGCGGTTCGTGTTTCGGTCACTTCAGTGCTTCCTTCAGGGCGGTCAGGCACCGATCCATGACCGGTGCCTCGCAGATAGTAGCGCGCAGGCAGTCAGGTAAGCCGTATCCCCCCGTTCCGCGCATCAGAAGGTTGTCAGATCGAAGCGCCGCATCAGCCCGTTGTGCATCCTGCGTAGATTCAAAGCGCAGTAGCACAAAGTTTGTGTGGCTTTGAGGAACGATCAGGCCCAACGCACGACATTCCACGGCAAATCGTTCACGGATTTCAGTCGTTCGGGTAACCACATTTTGCATATGCGCCTGATCGCGGATCGCTGCAACTGCCGCCGCCTGTGAAGCCATAGAAATATTGTTTGGATTAAGCAATTTGCGCAGTTCAGCCGCAATCTCGGGCGGGAAGTACCCCCATCCTGCACGCGCTCCCGCCAGGCCATAGGCCTTGGAAAAGGTGCGCATGATCACGGTGTCCCCTCGATCGGTCAGCGCGAAGATGTCGGCCGGATCATCTATGTGATCGGAAAACTCAGCATAAGCCTGATCGACGACCAGTAGAACATCGGCGGGCAGTTCCCCGCGCAGACGAATGATTTCAGAATTCGAAATCAGGGTGCCGGTCGGGTTGCCAGGGTTGCAGACAAAGACGATCCGCGTTTCAGGTGTCACCACGGCGATGATATCGTCAACGGATACGGTCAGATCCACTTCACGCGCCTTGACGTAATCGGCCTGAACCTGAGCGACGGCTGAGGCGACAAACGCATATCCGTAATCCGTGCCGAGGACCCGATCACCGCGCCCGGCATAGGCGCGGATCAAACAGCCGATCAGCTCCATCGAGCCCGCTCCGCACAGCACCCGTGCCGGATCGAGCCCATGCACATCTGCGATTGCTGTGCGCAGTTCCGACCATTCCGGATCAGGATACAATTGCAGATCGGCCATTGCGTCCCGCCCCGCCTTGATGGCTTCGGAACTTGCGGGAAAGGCGCTTTCGTTCTGGGCCAACGAGATGGTGTTTTCACCGCCAAGGTCGGCCAGCGCATAGGCCGCCATTGCACTTATGTGGGGAACCGGGCGGATCATGATGTGCCCCCATAGGATTCTGCGCCTTCTGCGCTGATCTGCCCGCGCTTGAGGTCTAGGGAGATTGCCTGCGGGTCCCGCTCGGCCGGATCGCCAAAACCACCGCCCCCAGGGGTTTCAAAGACCAGGTAGTCGTCAGCTTCAACGCGCAGCTCTCCTTTGCCCGGGATATCATTTTCGCCACCAAGGAAACGAATGCGCCCGGGTGCACCGGGTTTTCCACCCATGCGTCCGAGGGCGGGGAATTTGAGGCGCTCAACCGACAGGAAAACGAGGAAGGGTGCGCCATTGGCCGAGGTCATCTCGATCCGTTGGCCGAGACCGCCGCGATACTTGCCTGCACCTCCTGAATCCTGGCGTAGTTCGCGTTTCCAGATTGTGACCGGTGCCACGCTTTCCGTGATTTCGACCTGTGATCCGAACACACCCGAAGGGTAGGCTGTGGCAGACAAGCCATCCGCGTGTGGCCGTGCGCCGGTGCCGCCATTGTGCACAGGCTCGACCGCAAATTCCCGACCTCCATCACGCGCCACTTCGGGTGCGTGCCGCATCGGCAGATCGAACATGCAGGATGCGCCCTCGGCGGGGACCTGATCCGGCAGTGCCTGATGCAGGCATCCAAGCACCAGATCCGGTGTTACCTGTCCTAGCGTGTGCCGCATTGCTACCGGGGCGGGGCGTTGTGCATTGAGGATGCAGCCTTTTGGCCCGTCCACTGTAAACGGCTCTAGCGATCCGGCGTTGTTGGGGATGTCAGACCCGACGATGCAGCGCAGGGCGAAGACGGTATAGGCGGTCGCATAGTTCAGCGGCACATTGATACCCTTGCCCGAACAGCCCGACGTTCCCGTGAAATCCACATGCATGCCCGTTTTGTTGACCGTCAAGGTCGCGTGCAGTTCCAGTTCTTTTTCATAACCGTCCATCCTCAGAACGTTTCTATAGGTGCCTGCGGGCACTTCAGCGATGGCTTCAAGCGTGCCTCGGCGCGAGGTGTCGATGATGTAGCTGCCCAGTTGATCCAGATCGTCGATCCCGAACTCATCCATCATATCGAGCAGGCGGTTCACGCCCGCTTCGCAGCAAGCGATCAGTGCATAAATGTCGCCCTCATTCGCAATGGGCTCGCGGCTGTTGGCGCGGACAATGTCCAAAAGCAAGGCGTTCGGGACGCCTTGTTCGACCAGTTTGCAGGGTGGGATCAGCAGGCCCTCATCATAGATATCTGACCCTTCGGGGCCCATTCCAAGGCCGCCCAGATCCACAAGATGCGAAGTGCATGAAGTAAAGCCGACGACTTTGCCGTTTTTGAATGCGGGCATCATCAGCAAAAAGTCGTTGAGGTGTCCCGAAGCCAGCCAGGGGTCATTGGTCATGTAGATATCACCGGGCTTCATGAGCTGGACCGGGAAATGGCCACGGAGGTGCATCACGGCTTCGGCCATCGTGTTGATGTGTCCCGGTGTTCCTGTGACCGCCTGTGCCAGCATCCGACCCTCGGCGTCAAAAATCCCGGCAGAAATGTCGCCGCATTCGCGTACAATGGGTGAGAATGCGGCGCGGATCAGGGTCTGACCTTGTTCTTCAACCACCGCAAGCAGGCGGTTCCACATGACTTGCAGGCGGGCGGGGGACTGATCGGCAATCATCATACACCTCCTTTCTGATCTTGGATAAGGATGAGGTTTCCAATGGCGTCCACATGCGCCGAGAAATCAGCAGAGACCAAGGTCGTCGTCTGCGGTTCCGTGATCAGCGCCGGGCCGCAAACCCGGTCGCCCGGGTTCAGGCTGCCGCGTGACACAAAACCAGCCTGCTTTGTCTGACCATCTACATCGCAGGTGATGGGGCGGGTCTGGGCTGGTGTGATCGTTGTCAGAGACGGTGTTTCCGGCAAATCTGGAACGTCTCTATCTGGGGTTGCGACGCGGGCCGCCCAGTTCAGGATCTCGATTTGCATTCCCGGCACGGGACGCGAGAATTGTTTACGGTATTCCGCCTCGAACGCATCAGTCAGCGGCTCTATGTCTTCGAAAGTTAAATCGCGATCGGGCAGGGCAATCTCGATCTCGTGGCCCTGACCGTTGTAGCGCATGAAGGCCGTGCGTTGCGTTTCGGTGGGTGCATCACCTGCGCCTTGGGCAACCACACGGCTTGCCCCGTCGATCATGTCGGAAAATAGGGCGTTGACCCGCTCCAGATCCAGGGATTCAAGTAGAGAATAACTTGATCTGACGATCTCAAAACTGACCGGAGCAAACAGAAACCCAACTGCGGATCCGACGCCCGGATTGGGCGGGATCACAACGCGACGGACCCCGGCGGATCGGGCCACACGGCTTGCGTGCAGGGGGCCATTACCGCCAAAGGCGATCATCGTACGGGAACCAAGGTCCTTGCCTGATTCCACTGCGTGCATTCGGGCCGCGCTGGCCATGCTTTCATCGACGATGCGACTGACGCCGTCCGCCGCCGCTGTGCCGTTCGTGTTCAGACGCGCGGCGATGACCCGGTTTAGCGCAGCTTCAGACGCTTCGGGGTCGATCTTGATAAACCCTTCGGCAAATGTTTCCGGTACGATATAGCCCAGGGTGATGTCGCTGTCGGTCACGGTTGGCTCGGTGCCGCCCCGCCCAAAGGCTGCCGGACCGGGTTCTGATCCGGCCGATTTTGGACCCACAGTCAACCGCCCCAGACGGTCAACCCCGGCGATTGAGCCGCCTCCCGCGCCGATTTCGATCATTTCGACAACAGGGATACGTACCGGCATGCCCGACCCTTTGATGAACCGCGCGGCCCGCGCGATTTCGAATTGGCGCGAGGTTTGCGGCCGTGCATTGTCAATCAGGCAGAGCTTCGCAGTCGTCCCGCCCATGTCGAAAGATAGAACCTCGTCAATCCCAGCCCGCGCTGCGATCCGTGCGGCCAAAATTGCTCCGCCCGCCGGGCCGCTTTCGACCAGCCGGATCGGAAAGCGTGAGGCCGTCTGAACGGTACACATCCCGCCACCTGCCGTCATCATCAGGATCGGGCAGGCCACGCCTTCTGTCTGGAACCGTGAGGCAAAGCGCGCCAGATAGCTTTCCATTAGCGGCTGGATGTAGGCATTGGCGACCGTGGTACAAAGCCGGTCGAACTCGCGCGCCTCGGGGCTGACATCAGAGGAAATTGAAACTGTCAGGCTGGGGCGTTTTTCCGCGAGAATTTCGCGCAACCTGCGTTCGTGCGACGGGTTGACGTAGGCATGCATCAAACAGATTGCGACCGCTTCTGCACCGGTGGCATCCAGTTCGGCCAACAGCGCGTCTATCGAACTGGCGTCCAGCGGGATCAGCACATTCCCATCGGCAGCCATTCTTTCGCGAATGGTCAGCGCCCGTTCGCGTGGGACCAGCAGGTCCGGCTTTTCAAGGTTGATGTCATATTGCGCATATCGCCGCTCATACGCGATTTCCAGAATGTCGCGAAACCCTTCGGTCGTCACGGTCGCCACAACAGCGCCTCGACGTTCGATCAATGCATTGGTCGCCAGCGTCGTTCCGTGGATGAAACCTGTCACTTCATTCAACGACCGGCTCGATTCCGACATGACACGTTTTGCGCCTTCCATCGCGCCATCTGCAGGATTTTGGTGCGTCGTGAGCGTCTTGGTCGAAGCCAATATGGTTTCATCGTCTGAGACGAGCACCGTATCGGTAAAGGTGCCGCCGATATCAATGGCCAGGCGTAAGGTTTGAGATGTCATGAGGGTGTCCGAATTGTCCGTTGTCTGGGCAGAAGGCAATGGGCGCAGAGCGCCTGCCATCATCCACTTACGACGAGGTCACAACCGGTTGCGCGGCGATCCAAAGGGTTTGGACTAGAGAGCGGTGTCATGCACGCAGTTTGACACGCCCAAGATGTGTCGCAAGTTGGTTTGCGACCAAATCGCCCGGAAGCGACAGCGATTTGCGACTTGATTGCCCAAGCGTTCGTGCATCAACCACCCAGAGCGGTTGATGGTTCGCTCAGGATTTCTTGGAGAGAGCAGCCCTGACCAAAACGCCATCCATGATAAGCGCCTTCAGGCTGGTCCGGATTTCGCTCTCCGGGAACTTCCCGATGCTCCAATGCCGGAGTGACCAGACATTACAAAGGAAATACAGATAATTGGCCATCAGCTCTGTATTCATGGGGCGGAACACTTTCTGCTCGACCCCTTTGTCCAGAATGCCTTTCCAGCGGCCCATGAATTCACGCTCCATATCAAATACACGCGCGCGGTTCTCGGCAGACATGGACCGTGTTTCCGAATAGACCAGATTGATGTAGCGGCGGTTTTCGCCAATGTAGTCGATGTACCGGTCAACCGCTTTTTCAAGGTTTTGATCGGCGGGTCCGGTGAACAGTTCTCCGGTATCGAAAAAGTCGATGATGTCCTGCATGCACATCGTGGTGATTAGGTGAAGTATATCGTCCTTGTCCTTGATGTATTTGTACATCAGCGGAACCGACAGCCCGGATGTTTTGGCAATCTCGCGCATCGAAGCATTGCCGAACCCATGCTTGGCAATCACCTTGCATGCGCCTTCAAAGATCTGTCGCCGCCGTTCCTCGGCGGTGTCGGACAGGGCGCGAGGCGGCTTTTCTGCCTGAGTGGATTTTGGCGTTTCCGCCAGTTGTGCATCGACTGAGAACGTGCAGGTCACTTCCATCAGCGTGGCGGCTTCACCGGGATTATGCCCGGCCTGAACGATCGAGACACGGTATGAGGTCAGCAGCGAATCTTCTGGCGACATGCGCATGGCTTGGGCCTCTATCTGCCCCTGTCCCGGAGTTGCCAGATTCGTGGCCGAGGTGTTGACCAGCGTTGGATGCAAAGTGTCGCCGAGGCGTCTGAGTTCCTCGCGCGCAGCATCGATCGCCAGCGCAACGCACACGCCATCTAGCTGCGATTTATTAATAAATTCATCAACTTGCGCAGCGGAATACAAAAACACGCGGCTTGCCTCCATAGGACCCTACCTGAGGGCAACATGTTGAAATCCCTATGTGTTGTCCAGTTGGAAATCGTCGCAGTGCCGTTGCGACGTAGGGAAAAACAATTCGGGGCTTGACGAAATTGCCGGCTGTATGGGAATGTTAGTGAACGTTCAATCACAAACCGGGGACGCCTGCATGAAGTTCAAGATTCTCGCCATTCCATTCGCACGCCAGCATGGCGAGGACACTCAGCTTGCTGGACGTGACCCTGCGCGGTTCAACAAGATGATGCACACGATGCGTGATCAGATGGTCCTTGCTGAGGAGCTTGGTTATGACGGCTTCTGCCTGACTGAGCACCACATGCAGGTCGAAGGCGTTGAATGCACCACGAACCCGCTGTTCTGGAACATGTACATTGCCCAGCACACCAAGAACTTCAAAGTTGGTCAGTTGGGGATGAACCTGACCGCGATGAACCCGATCAAGACGGCCGAAGATATCGCCATGCTGGACCACATGACCGGCGGCCGCGTCTTCGCAGGCTTCTCGCGCGGGAACACGCCGCGCTGGACTGCGACCATGGGGCAGCACCTGGACATCACCTCGGCTGAATCCGACAAGTCCGAGGCCGACCAGCGCAACCGTCGCGCGCTTTACGAAAACTGGCGTCTGATAAAGTCGCTGTGGACGGACGATCTGACCGAACATCAGGGCGAATTCTGGAATTTCCCGTCGAATGTCGAGTGGGAGTTCAATCCGACCAAACTCTGGGGTGGTGACAGCCCGGTTGATAGCAACAAGATCCTGCGCAAATCGGGCATCGTGCCTCGTCCGCTGCAAAAGCCGCATCCAAAAGTATATGCGCCGTTCTCGTATTCGATGGAAACTGCCAAGTTCTGGGCTTCGGAAGGGGCCAAGATGGTGTCCTTCGTGACCGCCGACAAAGAAGAATTCATGCCGGTGATTCTTGAGAACTGCCTGAAGGCCGCGCATGAAAACGGGCTGCCTCAAACCACCAACAACGACGTTCTGGCTCTCGGTGCGCATCTAATGATGGGCAAGACTCCGGCCAAGACCAAACAGTACCGCGAAATGTTCGACAACCTGTGGTTCTCGGCCTACGACGCGCCGCCCTATCACGTCCCACTGGGCCGCGTCTGGGACGGTTCGCGTCAACAGGTTCTGGACCAGGTCGGTGAACTGGCCGAGCGCTATCAGATCGACGAATTCTTTGTCTGGCACCACGTGAACTACTTTGGCGACGAGATCGAGCAGGAAGCTCTGATCGAATTTGCCGAAGGCGTCATCAAACCTCTGAACGGATAAGGGGAAGACCGTGTTCGATCTGCATGAAGTCTACCAGCTGTCGCCCATCGAAGAAATCATTACGGATTGCGAACAAGGCCGTATGGTAATTCTTGTCGACGATGAAAACCGCGAGAACGAGGGCGATCTGGTGATCCCAGCGGCCTGCGCGGATGCGGCCGCGGTAAATTTCATGGCACGCTTTGGTCGGGGTTTGATCTGTATGGCCATTCCGCCCGAGCGGGCCGAGCAGTTCAGCCTTGATCCTATGACAGCGTTGAACACGGATCCACATCATACGGCGTTCACCATTTCGGTGGACGCGAAAGAAGGCACGACCACCGGCATTTCCGCCAGCGACCGGGCGCGGACCATCGCACTTTTGGCATCCGACAGCGGCTCTTCGGCAGATCTGGTTTCGCCCGGGCATCTGTTTCCATTGGTGGCGAAACCGCACGGCGTGCTGGAACGCGAAGGCCACACCGAAGCCGCAGTTGATCTGGCCCGCCTGTCCGGGCAGGGGGATTCCGGTGTGATCTGCGAGATCATGAATGACGACGGTGAAATGGCGCGCCTGCCGGATCTGTTGGAATTTGGGGCCCGGCACGGCCTTAAGGTCGGCACGATCGAAGACCTCAAACGGTATCGTCAGGACCTGCTTGCCGACAAGGCCGCCTGACATCCAACCCCACCTGCGTTTCAAGACACTCATGACCGAGGATATCCTATGACCGCATTTGCCGAGATCGAAACCCTGATGCAGGCGTATATCGAAAACCTGCATGATGGAGACATCAGCAAGACCGACCAGATGTTTCTGCCGGAATGTGATCTTTGCTGCGCCAACGAGGATGGCAGCTATATCCACATGACGCTTGAGAAATACAAAGAGGTCATCGGCGGTCGCGAAAGCCCAAAATCCAAAGGCTATCCGGTCTATGGTCACACCATCTCGATCGACCAGTCAGGGCCAAACACGGCCTTTGTCAAGATCGACTGCGCCGTGCAACCGCGATACTTCATCGACTACCTGTCGCTGGTCCGCACCGGCGAGGGTTGGAAGATTGCAGCCAAGGTCTATTACGTCCAGCGCACCGAAGACTGATCCCCTTTATCTGATCGAGCCCCCGAATGACCGCCCCATATTCCCAACTTTCGGCGCGTGCCATGGTGCAGGCCTTTGCCCGGCTGGAGCTGTCTCCGGTCGAGGTCACGCAAGCTGCGCTGGCCCGTATTGATTCGGTTAATCCTAGGATTAATGCGATTTACCACGTGGATGCCGAGGGCGCGCTTGAAGCGGCCCGGGCGTCCGAGAAACGTTGGCACGACAACATACCAATGGGGCCGCTGGATGGCGTGCCGACAACAGTCAAAGACGCAATGGATTGCATCGGTATGCCCGCCTATCGCGGATCAGCGGCGGGTGAGGCATCGGTCAGCACAACCGATCATCCCACGGTCGCACGCATGCGCGAGGCCGGTTCCGTGATTCTGGGCAAGAATACCATGTGCGATTATGGCATTCTTGCTGGCGGAGTGAGCTCAAAGCACGGAGTTACCCGCAATCCATGGGATGTATCGCGCACGACGGGCGCATCATCTTCGGGCGCGTCGGCCAGTGTTGCCGCTGGGATCGAGCCGGTTTCGATTGGGACCGACATCGTGGGATCCATTCGCTTGCCAGCCTCGTATTGCGGCCTGGCCGGGCTGAAGCCCAGCCAGGGGCGTGTGCCCTATTACGTCTGCAACAGCCCGGCGATCACAGCGGGGCCGTTGGCCCGCAATTTTGGCGACGTCGCGCTGCATATGAATGTTCTGACCGGAGAGGATACGCGCGATTTCGCGGCTTTGGCACGGGACGACGTGAACTATGTCTCGCGCCTGACGCGCGGCGACCGCAAAGGTATGTCGGTTCTGGTTATCCCCGAGCTGGGCTTGGGCGAACCGGTGGCGGAAGATGTTCAGGCAGCGCTGGAGCGGACGGCGCAGGTTCTGCGGGGTATGGGCGTTCAGGTCACCTATCTTGAAACCGCGCCGTTCAGCCGAACGGGCTGGGAACCCGCCGAGGCGTTCTACAAAATACGTACCCTGTCCGAACTGATGCGCCAACCCGAGGCCGAACAGGCGAAAACGCCCTATATCCGCGACTGGACCAACGATGCACGCGCATTGTCTGCCGTTGAGCATCAGCGGAATTTCGATCACACGCAGGCGTTGCGCGAACGTGCGTTGGCGCTGATTGACGGCCATGATTTTGTCCTGCTGCCATCGACACCGGACACTGCCTTTGCTGCCGAACTGCCAGGATCTGACCCCGATAAGCCGTTCGAAAGCTGGGCTAATACCTTCCTGTTCAACCTCACTGAGCAACCGGCATCCAGTATTCCGGTCGGACTAGACCGCAACGGGCTACCGATCGGTGTGCAACTGGTCGGACGCCGCTTTGACGATCTGGGCGTTTTGCAAATGTCGTGGCGGATCGAACAGGAAATCGGAGAAATGCCGCCTGCGCCTCTGTGACGGACGCAGATGCAGAAAAACACATTGAGAGGCAAAATAATGAGCGCAGAAAAAACGACGACTCCCGGTCAGATCATGACGATGCCACTGACGGTGACCAGCATTTTCCGTCATGGCATGCGCGCACACTCCGAGGCGCAGATCGTCTGGCGCAACTCGGATATGACGATTGAACGCTACAGCTTTGCGGATATGGGGCGACGGACCCAGCAACTGGCGCACGCTCTGACCGAACTGGGCGTGGGGCCGGGTGAACGCGTCGCGACGCTAGCCTGGAACAACAACCGGCATCTGGAACTCTATTACGCGTTAGCTTGCATCGGTGCAATTTGCCACACGATCAATCCGCGCCTGCATCCCGATCAGATCGCGTTTATTATCAATGATGCCGAAGACACGCATATGTTCTTCGACACGACTTTTGCGCCGCTGATCGATGCTGTCTCGGCCCGCTGCCCCAGCGTCCAGGCCTGGTTCAGCCTGACTGGCCCGGATCAGGTGCCGCAGATGAAGACCCCGGTCAGTGACTACGAATCTCTGATCGCGGGCAAGCCTGAGGTTTATGACTGGCCCGAACTGGATGAGAACGCGGCCATGGCGCTGTGCTACACATCTGGCACAACTGGCAATCCCAAAGGCGTTTTGTATTCCCATCGTGGGACCGTGCTGCACGCCATGGGAGTGTCCGGCGGCGACTGGCTTGCGCTCAGCTCGCGTGATGCCACTTTGCCGGTGGTGCCGATGTTCCACGCCTGTGCCTGGGGTATTCCCTATGCGGCCCTGATGAACGGTACCAAACTGGTTATGCCCGGACCGGGCATGGATCCGGCCCCGCTGCGCGAACTTATGGACGACGAAGAGGTCACGATGATCTCGGGTGTGCCGACTGTCTGGCTAGGTTTGTTCGAATATCTGGATCAACAGGGTGCCACGTTAAAAACAGTCAAACGCGCGATGATGGGTGGATCGGCAGCGCCGCTGTCCCTGATCGAGCAGATCGAAAAAGGCCACGGTATCGACGTGGTGCATGGCTGGGGCATGACCGAGCTGAGCCCGGTCGGCACGCTTTCGGTGCCCAAATGGGGCGAGGATAAACTGCCAATCGACGACCGCCTTGCGCTGAAAACCAAACAGGGCCGTGCGCTTTATGGGATCGAGATGCGCATCGTCAATGATGACGGTGAGTTGCTGCCACATGACGGCGTGGCCTCGGGCATGTTGCAGGTGCGCGGCCACTGGGTTGCAGAAAGCTATTGGGGCGGGGCCGGTGCTGATGCCTTTACCGACGACGGTTGGTTCATCACCGGTGATGTCGCGGCGATCGACCCGAAAGGCTATCTGCGCCTGACCGACCGAACCAAGGATGTCGTCAAATCGGGTGGCGAGTGGATTTCCTCGATCGATCTGGAAAACATCGCCATGAGCCACCCGGATATTCTGGAGGCTGCCTGTATCGCCGCCAAGCACCGTAAATGGGATGAGCGCCCGCTGATTGTTGCTGTCAGGCGTGATGGCTCGGATGTCAGCCGCGAGGACATTCTGGCGCTGTATGACGGCCAGATTGCCAAATGGTGGACGCCCGACGACGTGGTGTTCCAGGCCGAGCTTCCGCACACCGCGACCGGCAAAGTTTCGAAGCTGCATCTGCGTGAGCAATACGCCGACTACAAGCTGCCCACTGACATCTAATACTTCCTTCAAGGATCAATCTAATGCGTTCTGCTGTAATCGTCTCGACCGCCCGTACTGCAATTGGCAAAGCCTTTCGTGGTGCTTTCAACGACACTCACCCCGCCGTTTATGGTGGCCATGCTGTCGCCGAGGCGGTCAAACGCGCCGGTATCGACCCGTCTGAAATTGAGGACGTGATCATCGGCAATGCCGTCCCCGAAGGTGCGAACGGCGGCAACCTGGGCCGTCAGATCGCCATGCGCGCCGGTCTGCCCGTGACCGCGTCGGGTCAAACCATCAACCGGTTCTGCTCGTCCGGTCTTGAGGCTCTGACGCGCGCCTGTTCGCGGGTCATGGTGGATGGCTGTGACGTGGTTGTCGGGGGCGGTGCCGAGAGCATTTCGCTGGTTATGGGGCGCGACAACACCTATCGCCTGAAAGAAGAATGGATCGATCAGAACATCCGTGGCTTCTATAATCCGATGATCCAGACCGCCGATACAGTTGCCGAACGCTATGGTATCAGCCGCGAGGCGCAGGATGCATTTGCCCTGCAATCGCAGCAGCGCACCGCTGCGGCGCAGGCTGCGGGCAAGTTCGATAACGAGATCGTGCCAATCACGGTTACCAAGGCAAACAAGAACAAGGAAACCTGCGAGATCACCTATGAAGAGGTCACGCTGACTCAGGACGAGTGCAACCGTCCTTCGACCACGCTGGAAAGCCTGCAGGGTCTTACCCCAGTGATGGGTGAGGACAAGTGGATCACGGCTGGTAACGCCTCGCAATTGTCCGACGGTGGCTCGGCGCAGGTCGTGATGGAAGAGAAGTTGGCTGAAAAGCGCGGGCTCGAGCCGCTGGGTCGCTATATGGGCTATGTCGTCGCGGGCTGCGAACCCGATGAGATGGGTATCGGCCCGGTGTTTGCAGTGCCGAAATTGTTGGAACGCAATGGCCTCAAGATGGACGATATCGGCCTGTGGGAATTGAATGAGGCCTTTGCATCGCAAGCTCTGTATTGCCGTGACAAGCTGGGCATCCCGAATGAGATCCTGAATGTCGACGGCGGCGCGATTTCCGTGGGCCACCCCTATGGCATGTCGGGCACGCGTATGGTCGGTCATGCGCTGATCGAGGGTAAGAAACGCGGCGCGAAGTACATCGTTGCCACCATGTGCATCGGCGGCGGCATGGGTGCTGCTGGTCTGTTCGAGGTTCTGTAAATGACTGCGATCAACAAAGTTGCTGTCATCGGCTCGGGCGTGATGGGGGCAGGCATTGCCGCCCATTTCGCCAATGCCGGTGCCGAAGTCGTTTTGCTGGACATCGTACCAAAGGATGCCGAAGATCGCTCAATGTTGGCCAAAGGTGCCATTGCACGGATGACCAAGGGCCGCGCGCCGCAACTGGCCGACCCGGCCTATGCCGCCCGGCTGACAGCGGGCAATCTGGACGATGATCTGGATCAGCTTTCGACCTGTGATTGGGTGGTCGAGGTCGTTCTGGAAGACCTCGCCATCAAACACGCGCTCTATGCGAAAATTGCGCCTTTCCTGCGCGACGATGCACTGCTGAGCTCGAACACCTCGACCATTCCGCTGGCCGACCTGGTCAGCCAGATGGATGAAAGCCTGCGCAAGCGCTTCGTGATCGTGCATTTCTTCAACCCGCCGCGCTATATGCGCCTGATCGAGCTGGTGACCGGTCCTGACACAGATCCGGCTGCTGCGGAACGTGCGCGTGCGTTCAGCGATGAATGCCTCGGCAAAACCGTCGTGCCCTGCAACGACCGCCCCGGATTCATCGCTAACCGTCTGGGCGGGCTGTGGATGAACGCCGCTGCCCGCGAGGCCGTGGCGCGTGGCATCACAGTTGAAGAGGCTGATACAGTGCTGGCCCGTCCCTTCGGCGTGCCCGGAACGGGTGTATTCGCGTTGATGGACCTGATCGGCATCGACCTGATGGGAAAATCGGGCCTGTCTATGCGCAATCTGCTCGAGGCTGATGATCCGCAGCAATTCCATACCGACGGTCTGGAGCTGTTCGATCAGATGGCCGCCAAGGGTTTGGCCGGTCGCAAGGTCGGTGCGGGTTTCTATCGCAGATCCAAGGACGAAAATGGCAAACCAGTCGCCGAAGCCGTTGATCTGGCAACGCTAGAGTATCGTGCGCAGGCCAAGGGCCTGGAGTTGGCCAAGAGCTTTGGTGTCGACTTTATTGATCAGGCCGGTGATCGGTTGGCTGATTTTGCCTGGGCCGTAATGGGGCCGACTTTGTCTTACGCAGCATACTGCGTGCCCGAGATTACCGCCAACCCGGCGGATATCGATGCGGCGATGGAGCTGGGATACAATTGGCGTATGGGCCCATTCAAGCTGATCGACAAGATTGGTGCGGACAAAATTGTGGCTCGCTTGAAGGCCGAGGGTCAGGACGTGCCGCCCTTGCTGGCGCTGGCCGCTGAACGCGGCGGGATTTATTCAGGTCAGGGCCGTGACCGTAAGGTGCTGTTGCCTTCGGGCGAACAGGCAGACGTGCCGCGTGGGCCCGGGGTGATCTTTGCATCTGACCTGACGGATGCTCCGGTGTTCCAGACCGAGGCTGTTGTGCTGCGCGATATGGGTGATGGTGTCGCTCTGCTGACGATCACGGCACCTAATGCGGCTTTAGATGATCAGGTGATGACAGGTGTGAGCGAAGCACTGGACGTTGTGGGCCGAGACTTCAAAGCGATGGTCATCGGGTCGGACGGCAACCACTTTTCGGTGGGCGCGGACCTAAAAAAAGCGCTGGATCGTGCTGATGCGGGGGAACTGGATCTGGTCGAAGGGCAACTGGCCATCGGTCAGGCCACGATGCGCAAGATCAAGTACGCGCCGTTCCCGGTTGTCTCGGCCGCCTGTGGGCTTGCCCTTGGCGGCGGCTGTGAAATCCTGATGCATTCTGATCGGGTCATGGCGGCTTTGGAAAGCAATGTCGGATTGGTTGAGGCTAATGTCGGCCTGCTGCCTGCATGGGGCGGAACAACCGCCCTGTTGCTGCTCAAGGCGGCGGAACTGGGTGATGCTGTCAAAGGGGCCGAGGCTGCGTTCGACGTGATTTCAGTCGCTTTGATGACTGGCTCTGCCCCTATGGCGCAGCACGCGGGTTACTTGCGGCGAACCGATGGCGTGGTGATGAACCGCGACCGCCTTTTGGCCGAAGCAAAGACGGCAGCTCTGACACTGGCTGAAGCGTACAATCCAGCACCTAAGGCCGAGATCACGCTGGATGCCGCCGCAATCAATGCCGCGTTGGAGCCGAAGCTGGCCGCGCTGGCAGAGGCAGTGCCCGACGCACCCTACACAGTCGAGATTGCCCTTGAAACAGCGCGCGTTCTGGCTGGCGGTGACGGCGGCGTTCTGGACGAAGAGGCGCTGCACAGGCTGGAAGCCGAAGGCATGATGCGCCTGATCCGTCAGGACAAAACCATTGAACGGATGCGTCACACCATGACGACCGGCAAGCCGCTTAAGAACTGAGGGATCATAGGTATGGACTATCAACTCCCGCAGCGGGACATTACTTTTCTGTTGGACGAGGTTCTTGACCTCGACAAGACGCTGGCACTGCCAGGGTATGAGCATTGCGACAAAGATACGTTCTTTGCGGTCGTTGACGCGATCAACGGGTTTGTGCGCGACAATCTGGCAACCTGCAATGAGGCAGGCGACAGCCCGGGCGCACGGCTTGAAGATGGTCAGGTCTATGCCGCTCCCGGTTTTGGCGACGCCTACAAGGTATTCTGCGAAGACGGCTGGAACGCGCTGGCGCTGGAAGAAGAATATGGCGGCCAACAACTGCCCTTCGTCCTGCATGCCGCCCTGCGTGAAGGTATGGCCGGAACCAATCTGGCTTTTGCCCTGATCCACGAACTGAACTTTGGCGTCGTCGAAGCTTTGATGGCCTATGGCTCGGACGAACAAAAGGCGGTCTATTGCCCTCAACTGACGTCCGGCAACTGGGCCGGAACCATGAACCTGACCGAGCCGCATTGCGGCACCGATCTGGGCCTGATCCGCACCAAGGCCGTTCGCAATGATGACGGATCTTACGCCATCACAGGTAACAAGATTTTCATCACCTGGGGCGACCATGACATGTCGGAAAATGTCGCCCATCTGATCCTCGCACGGGTCGAGGACGCTCAGCCCGGACCGCGCGGACTGTCCCTGTTTTTGGCGCCGAAATACATGCTGGATGTCGACAACAACACGACGGACGAGCAAAACACGATCGCCATTGCCGGGATCGAGAACAAGATGGGTATCCACGGATCACCCACCTGTGCGATTTCGTTTCAAGACACTAAGGCCTGGATCGTCGGCGACGAGGGTAAGGGTTTGGCCGCGATGTTCGTGATGATGAACGCCGCGCGCCTGTCGGTCGGCCTGCAAGGGTTGGGCGTGGCTGAGGCCTCTGTGCAAACCGCGTCGGCATATGCCCATGAACGCCTTCAGGGTCGCGCGGACGGGGAACCTATGAACCCGAACGGTCCTGCCGATCCGCTGATTGCCCATGCGGACGTACGCCGCCGCCTGCTGACCGCCCAAGGCGAAATGGACGCTGCCCGTGCGCTGGCCTATTTCGGAGCGGGCCTGCTGGATGAAGCTCATCGGGCAGCGACGCCCGAGCAGCGCAAAATGGCAGACGCGCGCCTTTCGCTACTGACGCCGGTCATCAAGTCCTACCTTTCGGACATGGGATCGCGAATGGCGAATGAGGCTGTGCAGATGCATGGTGGGCATGGGTTCATAAAGGATTACGGCGTCGAACAGCTGGTGCGTGATGTTCGGATCACTGAAATCTACGAAGGCACCAATGCCGTTCAGGCCCGCGATCTGGTTCTGCGCAAGGTGCGCGGTGACAATGGTGCCGTCATCAAGGACCTGGTGGCCGACATGCTGGACGAGGCGGGGAAACTGGGCGACGACCTCTCTGACTTAGAGAATAACTTGCGCGACGCGGCATCCCGGCTTGGACGTTCGACCGATTGGGTGCTGGGTACGGCGCAAGGTGACGTGCTGTCCGGAGCGTGCGACTATCTGGAAATCGTGGCGTTGAGCGTATCGGCCTGGATGTCCGCCCGGATTGCACGGGTGGCCACCGCCGCAGCGGGCGCTCAATCGCCAGAATACTATTCGGATCGGGTGGATGCAGCACGCGCCTTTATGGTGCGGGCATTGCCCCGTGCTGTCAGCCACGAATTAATCATGCAGGCCGGTGAACCCGGCGTTGTATGTCGGGCTGATCGCTGTCTGTAACTCCTCCTTCTTCACAGACAGCGGTTCTAAAGGGCGTTCTGGAAACAGGGCGCCCTTTTTGCGTATCTTGACCCAAATCAAGTTCCGTTGAGAGGTCAGGGAATAGAATTTAGTGGACGAAGGTTCCGTTGCAAAGTTTTAGGTTGGTCAAATGGATATGCGATGGTTACAGGTTCAGATTGACAACTAGGAGAATTG
>NZ_JBXWQI010000026.1:0-35401 GCF_059612305.1 Ruegeria sp. CDSA033
CCCTGCCCCCTATCTTCCCGGCCCCACCCCGTCCCTGTCGCACGCAGATCAGGAGGCGCTGACGGATCTCTATATCCACGGCACGCACGCCAATACACTGCGGGTGTATGAGAGGGATTTGCTCTATGTGACAGCGTGGAAGGCTGCGCGCTTCGGATCAGCGCTGGTCGGGCACGAAACAGAGGCCGCCGGATTTTATCGCAAACTTTTACTCATCGAAAGAGTATCCACTCGACCGGACACAGTTATCCAGAGAGAGCGGCAAACTGCGCAGATCTACCGCCCTCCACTTTGAACTGTTTCTTGCAGATCATGTGCGCAACCTCGATGGCTGCAAGCGTTACCGATGCCGAAGCAAAGGCTTTGTAGCCAAGCATCGGGCAGGTTCTTCTTTTGACGACCCGATGATCCTGTTCGACAGCATTGTTATCTGGCCGTCCCTTCACTTGCCCGGTTGCGCTACGAGCGCGAATCCGTAGTTGTTGTGTGGCCTGCTGGCTCTATTGGTTGCTAACCATGGAAAGGAGGCTGTCATGAAAATTATTGCACTTAATGTGTTTTGTACCTTTGATCAGGTGGCGATCCTGGAGAATGCCAACCTTCTCGCGCAGTCAGACCGGAAGCTGAGAAAGCTGGATCTGACTGCGGGCTATCCCTTACACTGTGGTGGCAGGACAAGGGGATCAGCTACCTATTACAGCCTCAAGTCCATGCGAGACCGGGAAAGAGAGGCCGTCGGTCACGCAGCAGAGGTTTATCGGTGCTTTGTGGCCAAGTGGAAGCAGAAATCTCCGATGGCCATGCCCGTCTCACCTCAATAGCTCAACCAAAAAAATTAGGGCGTGGCACCCTAAAAAGCCCTTGTCAAATACATCCGTCAGATATTTGGATCTGATTGTTTGTGCTTTGGCCGGGCACCCAATTCGCCTCAGAGTTCTGTTCACTTCTCGAATACCGGCAGCATTTGCTCCACTCTTGTCAATAACGATCCGCAACGGGATGCTTTTGTTGGACAATGCCTTCGCGAAGAACTGCTTGGCCTCTGCAGTGTCGCGACGTTGGGAAAGCATAGAATCAAGGATTTTCCCGTGGCTATCAACCGCACGATATAAATACATCCACTGGCCGCGCACTTTAAGATAGCTTTCCTCCATAGTTCAAAAAAAAGTGCAGGGTTTCTTTCGCTTGTACGCCTCCACCGCGAACAAGGGGGAAATTTTCACCAACATCTGCTTAGGGTTGAGTACTCAACCGCGAAGCCGCGCTCGGCAAGGATCTCCTCCAGATCTCGACGGGAGGCCGAGTAGCGTAGATAAAGATTGACTGCGTAAGGACTGGCAAGCTTTGGGAAGTGGCAACCTTTGATCGAGATCACACTGAGCACCTGCTCTGAAGATTTCGCCCGCACATCATGTCGACCGGGGCGTTCCAGGCAATCGAGTCAAGAAGTTAGCGACACAACCATGTAGACCTATCACTAGAAAAGGATAACAATGATCAATGTTCCCAGTTTCGCACGAAGCTAACCTAGATCGCACGCGATCTGCTCTATCAGTCGCTGAGCATCCTCCTCTGATACTCCCTTCAACCGGACCCGAATACGAATTTCATCTGGTGACAGCTCGGCCTGTATACTCCCTCCTCCAGAAAACTTAACCGGCGTTAATGGTTTTACTAGCTGCGGGCGCCCTCCACGGGCCTTCTTGGTCTTGGGTGAGCGTGTCGAATTCAACGCGTTTTCAAGAACGTCCCATTCAGTTTTCGGGTCAAAAACCTCAGCTTCTGCAAGAGCCTGACGAAGTTTGCTCTGGGCACCCCCTCTCAGCGCCGATGCGAGTTTCAAACCCGCTTTCTCCGTAAGCGCCACAGGATGTTGCAGAAGGTCACCGAGCGCTTCATGGACCATAGCAAAGCTGCGAACTTTTGATCTCTTGGCTTTGGAGGCGGCTGCAAACAAGACATCGACTGCTGCCTCGGTAGACTCGAATACCCCCTGCCCTACTGCCAGAACTGCGATACGTCCACGCTCGTATGGGCTCAGATTTAATCGCAGTTCATTTTCCTCAACCATCGACACGTAAGCCCCCTGCCCCGAACCGGCATCCCTCACGAAGGCTGGAATGGTTACAAACCGATCATCAGTTTTGGACAAACGTCTAAATGCGTCTAAACGCCTGAACCCCGAGATAAGACCAAAGCCATCTCCTACGCGAGTGACTTCAATGGGTGTGCGCAACCCGTTAGTCCGCAAAGACTCCAGAAGTTCCGCCATAGCCTCTTCGTCGTCGACCATTCGATCTCGACGAATATATTCGGCATCGACCAATTCCAAAGGCAGTATTTCAGCCACCAATCCGGCATCATGAGCGTCTCGCCACCGTGCCGCGTCGCTTTGATCCTTCGCTAACTCGACACGGTCCGTCACAGTTGTCATTCCGCTTAGGGACGCAGCTTCAGCCGCGACCTGAGCAATAGGTGGTGTGGACGACGAACCCTCAAACGGATTCAAAGAAGGTTTCGCCGCGAAACCCGCCTCCAACTCTTGCAACTCGGCTGTGTTTGGAACAGCAAGCCTTCTACGTTTAGCCATTCGACTCTCCTCCCAATTGGGCATCACGCCACCAGCAACCTATTAGAACTTCTTTGAATTCCGCGTATGTACGATCAAAAGTCTCACGTCCACGGACATAGGTTTCGCGGTTAAAATCTCGGTAGTCAGCCTCGTAAATACCGTTCACTTGTTCACCCGCCTGCCCGACCAAAGCAGTGAAATCTTGTCGGTAGGCGTTCATGAAATCGCCAAAGTACGCCTGGATCACGTTCGCCATATCTGTCTGTTGGCTGGCATCAAATCGGGTAATGATTGCCCGAACGACATCCCATTCGAATTTCAACTCAGGCAATCCGGCTGCTCGTTGGGCGGTGTTTTCCCCATCTTCAATACTTGCGAATGTCGTATAGAGCATGTCAAAGAACCGGCCGGTTGAATCGAACTCCAGGAACGAAGCTCCAAGCGGCACCAAAAGGATGTCAGCCGCAGCCAGTGCGTTGATAGTTAGGTACCCAAGTGCAGGAGGAGTATCAATGAAGACGACGTCGTAATCGTTGAGAACACCCTCATTCTCGAGAAAATTGGTGAGGCCATCCCACAATGGCCAACTTCTTAATCCCATACGCCACACCGGAATTTGGAACTCTGCCCAATACAAATTCAGTTGGGCACCAATAAGGTCAATATTGGGCCAATGGGTTTTCTGAACAACATCGGTTGGGGTTGTATTTAACGCCTCTTGCAGTGTTTCATCCAAAGGGATTTCGGCCTGCCCGCCAACCTGTCTGACACGGTTCTCTTCTTGAACAGCCCTTGCGTAATCTTTGGCTATTAGCGGAAATACCGTTTGCCATTCGTCCGCAACTGTTCCGCCAAGAATTGACGTCATCGATCCCTGGCTATCCAAATCGATTACAAGAACTTTGTACCCATCCAATGCCGCAGACATAGCGAGGTGAGCCGCAGTTGAAGTTTTGCCAACCCCGCCTTTGAAGTTTGCTACCGATACAACTTTCGCAGGCAGGCCCTCCGGGCGATATGGCAAGTATTCTTTGGTGCTGACACCTTCTGCCGCAAAGTGTTTTCGAAGGATTAGAACCTCTTCAAGAGTAAACCACTTTGACCCAGCTTCTCCTTCTCCTTGTGGAAGCTCTGTATTAGCTTTGAGAACACGTCTTAGGTGAGCAGGCGCTACAGGAATAAGGTATTTTGTGATTTCCCAGATTGAGAAACGACGCAAACGTTTTTCACCGTCGGGCGCATAGCCTCTCCGGGCTAAGTCTTCGCGTCCTTTTGCACAGAATGTGGCAGCTTTTGCGAATCGCGAAGTTCCAATAGGATGTGGCAACTTCGCTGCTGCTTTTTCTGGATCGAGATTAAGATAAGGGGGCAGGGGAGGTTGGTTAGTCTTATTCACTGTCGATACCTCGGGTAATGTTCGCCTTGTCGGCGTATATGGTGCAATGTAGCGAACATTTGGGTGGGAGGCTATCCTTCCTTTTCGATTTTTCCACAGAAGTTGGGGCGACGACTAGGTTTCGCAGCGAAACTCAGTCAATCAATGAAAATGAACGCAACAAATCGTTTAGTTTATTTGTAGTATTTAGAATCTTTGTGATAAAAAAATTGTTTATAGTCAATAGTTTAATTAACATTGGGTATCCGATTACGGGGTGTAGAGGACCCTTATACGGGATCATAGGTACCCAAACACAGGTTCTATAGTGTCAAGTTACGGTAAATAGGGGGCCGATTCTCGGGACGGTGCTTTTCAAAGCGGAAAAGGCTCTAATACGCGGTTCAGCGCATGGGAGTATCCTTGTTCTTTGCTTCGAGGGAATCCCATTTTAGGTGTTTCTGTGGATAACCTCAGGACCGCTTCAAATAGGTACCCATCCACGGGATTGAACTAATCCTGTATTTGGGCACCCAAATTAGATTGCAACTTAGGTACCTATCATGCAAACAATAAGGAAACGAGCAGCCAGGCAGAATCATGCCGGATACACAAGTTGACATGGACAATCTCTCAGGCGCGTTACGCCGTGAGACAGTGAAGAAGAACGTTGCCGCGATTCACATCAGTGGCAAGCTGTCGTTGTTGCAACGCAAGTTGTCGAACGTTTTATTGTTGAATGCATATGATGCTTTAACGTCCGCGCCTACCCATACAATTGATGCCAGAACATTGGCAATGATGGTTGGGTATAATTCAAACGACTTTGACACGCTGCGTGCAAGCTTGCGGGCTCTGGCGGAAACGGTCGCGGAATGGGATATGCTAGACGAACAGGGGCGCCAAGAATGGGGTGTCTCATCTTTGTTGAGTTTTGCCAAACTGAAGAATGGTATCTGTGAATACGCATATTCACCAGCATTGGCTCAGAAACTCTATGATCCGAAGATATATGCGTTAATAAATGTCCAGATTCAGAGAAATTTTAGTTCTGGGCACGGTTTAGCGCTTTATGAAAATTGCTATCGATTTGTCCGGACAGGGTCGACGGGTTGGTGGGCGCTGGATGTCTTTAGGAAACTCATGGGGGTCGACGGGAGCGATTACTACGGCAGCTTCAAGCACCTAAATGCCAAGATCATTAAACCAGCTGTCGCCGAAGTTAACAAAAGTTCTGATATTCTCATTGAGCCTGAATTCCAAAAGAAAGGACGAACGGTTACAGATATCCGGTTCCTGATAAAGGGTAACCCGCAGAAAGCGATGTTTGAGATTGATGATGAAGATGGCGTCCGAAATCTCACAATCTACAAGACGCTACGCCAGCAGGGCGTGTCCGACAGGTTGGCACGTCAATGGATTTCTGAGCATGGCGAAGACTATGTTCGGGAAAAGCTCGAATATGCCAGGGGCAAGGATGGCATAAAGTCAACTCTTGGTTTTCTTTCCGCTGCCTTGCGGGACAACTATCAAGCGCCAGAAAAGAAAACGTCGGCGGTGCCAGACCCATCAGTGGGTGAAGCAGCAAAACGCAGGACTGCAGAACAAGAGCAGCAGGACAAGGAATACGAAGCAAGGACTGCCGAGCGAACCGAACGTGCGCGGCGGTTGGCAATTGTTGAGGACCTGGTTTCGCGGCGAAACCCAACGCAACGCGATGCCGACAAGCGGCTCTTTCTATCGGACCTTGATAATGATCTTGACCGAGAACATTTCAGGGCTCATGGGTGGCGATCAGGGTTGAACGCCACAAAGATATTTGAGTTCTGGGAGGAGCTTGAACCAGACGCATTCACGTGAGCGTTGTTTCAATAACGCGTATCCAAGGCTATTGCTTTTTGAGCGCAGATTTTAAAGCGTCACCAAATGCGCTGTGGTGCGCGTTTTTTGCAGATTTTGCGTATTGCGCCTGTTTCCCTTTTGAGCGGTAGGAGCGCTTATCTGAACCCTTGCCGTCCTGTTCTTGAAGCGCCGAGGCTCCGCCATCCTTGCGCATGGTCAGGCCAATACGTTTGCGTTGCACGTCAACCTCGACCACGGTGACTTTGACCACCTGGCCCGTTTTTACCACCTCATGCGGGTCTTTGACAAACCTATCCGCAAGTTGACTGACATGGACCAAACCGTCCTGATGCACGCCCACGTCGACAAAAGCGCCAAACGCGGCCACATTGGTGACTGTCCCTTCCAGTACCATTCCAGGTTTCAGATCGGTAATCTCTTCGACCCCATCAGTAAACGAAGCGGTCACGAAACTAGGGCGGGGATCACGACCTGGCTTTTCCAGCTCTGAGAAAATGTCTTGCACAGTCGGAAGGCCAAAATCTTCATTCACGAACTGTTCTACGCGCAGCCCTTTCAAGGCTCCGTCATGCCCCATGATTTGGCGAATATCACGACCACAGGCAGATACGATCCGTTTCGCAAGTTTGTACGCTTCTGGATGCACCGAGGACGCGTCCAAGGGTTCCACGCCATCCCGTATCCGCAAAAAACCTGCGCACTGCTCATAGGCGCGCGGCCCAAGACGCGCGACGCGCAGCAACTCCTTGCGGGATTGGAACGCGCCGTTCAGATCACGATGCATGACAATAGCCTCTGCAAGTCCAGGCCCAAGACCAGAAACGTGTGAGAGTAGGGGGGCAGAGGCTGTATTCAGATCCACACCCACAGCATTCACAACGTCTTCGATCACGGAAGCCAGCGACTGTGACAGGCGATGTTGATCAACGTCGTGCTGGTATTGACCGACGCCAATGGATTTTGGTTCGATTTTTACCAGTTCTGCCAGCGGATCCTGCAGGCGGCGGGCAATCGAAACAGCGCCACGCAGCGATACATCCAGGTCCGGAAATTCACGCGCGGCCAATTCTGATGCCGAATAGACCGAAGCTCCGGCTTCTGAAACGACAACCTTGGTTGGGGCTTTGACGCCCTTCGGCAGCAGTTTTAACGTGTCAGCAACCATCTTTTCGGTCTCGCGGCTCGCTGTGCCGTTGCCGATTGCGATGAGGTCGATCTTATGGGCTGAGATCAAGCGCAGGATCGCCGCCTGCGATCCGCGCAAATCATTCTTGGGTTGGAATGGGTACAAGGTTTCCGTCGCAACCACCTTGCCTGTTGCATCAACGACTGCGGCTTTGACGCCGGTTCGGATTCCAGGGTCCAACCCCAAGGTAGCCCGCGCGCCGGCAGGTGCGGAGAATAGTAAGTCTTTGAGGTTGCGGGAAAAAACGTGAATTGCTTCGTCTTGCGCACGGCTACGTAAATCGGCCATCAGCTCGACCATCATCGAAAGGGACAGTTTTACCCGCCACGTCCAGCCGGCAACTTTCCGCAGCCATTTATCACCGGGTGCATCGCTGCGTGTCTGCAGATGAGCAGCCACCATAGCTTCGGCTCGCGCGGCGCCAGCTTCGGGCTCGGGGGCGATGTCCAGCGTCACGATCCCCTCTTTCGAAGCTCGTAACATTGCCAGGGCGCGGTGCGATGGGGTCTTGGCCCAAAGCTCCGAATGATCGAAGTAGTCGCTGAACTTGGCACCTTCTTGCTGTTTACCGTCGATCACTTTCGAGGTCAGCAAGGCCTCTCGTTGCATGAAATTTCGCAATTCACCCAGAAGGGCGGCGTTTTCAGTCAACCGTTCAGTGATTATGTCCCGAGCGCCATTCAATGCGTCCTTTGTCGTGGGAACCGCTTCACTAATGTAACCCTTTGCCAGCCCTTCGGGATCTGCGGAACGGTTCGATAGGATTGCATCGGCAAGCGGTTCCAGCCCGTTTTCGCGCGCAATCATCGCCTTGGTGCGGCGCTTGGGTTTATAGGGCAGGTAGATGTCTTCCAGTTGGGCTTTGGTGTCTGCCTGCGCGATGGATTTCGCCAACTCGTCGGTCAACTTGTCCTGATCCTTGATTGAACTCAGGATGGTTGCGCGTCGCGCCTCTAGTTCGCGCAGATAGGTCAAACGGTCCGACAAAGTTCGAAGTTGCGTGTCATCCAACCCGCCAGTCACCTCTTTGCGGTAACGCGCCACGAATGGAACCGTGGCCCCTTCGTCCAGCAATTTTACCGCTGCACCGACCTGTTCGGCGCGGGCGTTGATTTCGGTGGCGATGGTGCGGGCGATGCGGTCCAATGGGGCCTCCTGAATTCAATTGGGAGGAACTTCTTAGCCAGCCGCACCGCTAAGGGAAAGAGAAGATCGCGGGCCTTACACCTATTCGGCCAAAACCAGCAAATCTTCGTACAGGGTTTTCGCGATCTCAACGTGTCCACGGGCGGTGTTGCGTGCGCGAGCAGCGAAACGTCTTTGCGACGGCAGGCGCGCACCCTGATCGACGATGTCGGCAAACAAGCGTTCGGCGCGCTCATCATTTGCTGCGGCACGACCACCGCTGAACTGGGCGGGGTCAAAAGCCAGAATGATCTCGCCGTGATAGGGCGCGCCGCCGTGGCCCTCGGCAAACTCCATGCTTTCCAGGCTGGTCAGGTCGTCGATCAACGGACCGGCCAACAGCTCGATCATGATCGACAAGGCCGAGCCTTTGTAACTGCCGAAGGTGAGCATCGCCCCCTCCATCGCGGTCTGCGGATCAGTGGTCGGATTTCCATATTTGTCTATGGCGACGCCTTCGGGCAGGGGTTTCCCCGCCCGGCGATAAAGTTCAATCTCACCGCGCGCAAAGGCGCTGGTTGCAAAATCAAACGTGAATGGATCTTTTCCCAGACGCGGCCAGCTAAATGCCAAGGGGTTCGTACCCAAACTACCCCGAGTGCCCCCAGCCGGTGCGACCCAGCTGTGGCTGGGCACCATCGCCATCGCGGCCAGACCTTCTGAAGACAGACTTTCCACTTCGGGCCAAAGGGCCGAGAAGTGAAAACAGCGGTTGATTGCCATTGCAGCGATGCCGTGGGTGCGGGTCTTTTCGATCAGCACAGGCAATGCTTCGCGAAAAGCCAGCAAAGACATGCCTCCGCGCGCATCGACACGAACAATGGCATTATCCGAAGGCGCAAGAGCCGGGGCCACATGCCCGTCAATCTTGCCGGTCTTCATGGTGTCATTGCACATGAACAGGCGGAACAACCCATGAGATTGGCAATCGTCGACCTGGCAGGTCGTCAATACATCGGCAATTGCGGCCGCGTGTTCCGGGCCAAACCCCGACTTGGTCAGGATGGACAGGCTGAGGTTCCGGATCTCGTCCAGTGTCAGTTTGACCGTGTCGCTCATGCCGCGCGTCTCCCTTGTCTGAGGTCAGACAAGGGATAGCGTGGCGGTGCGTGTAAAGGGAACCCGCTTTATTAGATTGGTTCAGGTTTAACCCTGTGCTTCGGCTTGCAAATAGGCGATCACATTCACGATATCGGATTCCTTTTTCAGGCCGCGAAACTGCATCTTGTTGCCCGGAACTGTGCCTTTGGGATCCGCCAGAAAAGCGGTCAGGGTGTCAGTTGTCCAGACGATACCCGACCCCTTTAGAGGTTCCGAGAACTTAAATCCGTCAGCCTGACCCGCCGTAGCGCCGATAATGCGGTGAAGCGATGGGCCCACCGTGTGGCGGTTTTTGTCCAACTTGTGGCAAGCGCTGCATTTGCGGAACACCTTCTTACCTGCTTTGACGTCACCTTCGATAGCAACCGCAGCAGTTACGGCGGTGGCGGCAGGTTCGGCTTGGGCTTTCTTTTCGTCCAGGTTGAATATCAGACGCGCTGTAATGGGTACGGTCCGGGTGATGCCGGGCAGGTCGGCCAATTCCATCAACTTTTCCACACCAGCATCGACGCCTGCATCTTCTGTACTGATGAACACCATGTCATTTGTTGAAACCATGACTGATGTTTCAGACAGGCGCGCCACAAACATCTCGGCATCAAACGCTACATCTGTGCCTGCCAGCGAAAGCATCGCTTCGACATCGACAATCGTGGTTTCGGCAACGCTCAGGGCCGTTACATCTGCCATGTCGAACTGCGCCGTTAGTGATGCTGTACCCGCTTTTTGGAACACGTATTCAACCATTCGTTCGTTGCGAATGTCGATTTTGGTTTCCACCGATGACAGGTCAATTTCAATATCGGCTTTCCCGTCGGGTCCAACCTGACCGGAGAGACCTGTGAAAGAGTTTACCTCACCCACGGTGTCTTTTTTGATCGACCCATAGGCCAGATGCGAGCCTTCAGGGTCCAGCGTCCAAGTTTGCGCAAGAACCGGGGTTGCAACAATTGCCGACGCAATCGTGACTGCCTTCAACAGAAGTTTCATTTCTTTCCTCCTCGGGTTATGTCAGTCCTGACCCCGCGGGCCCGGTCCGTGAAAAGCAAACACACACAGGTCGCGATTTATTCGATGAGTCCCGATACTTCCTCCGAACAGGCCGTGCGCGGCGCAATCCAGACGCATTCCAAACGGGTCTGGCGGTTTGGTCTTGCACTTTCGGGGGCGTCGGATGTTGCCGATGATTTATTGCAATCGACGTGTCTGCGTGCGTTGGAGCGTCATCATCAGGTTACGTCGTATGATCGGCTGGACAGTTGGCTGATGACGATCTGCCGCTCGATCTGGCTGAATGAGGTGCGCGCACGCTCGGTGCGTAAGGCCCAGGCGCTGTCCGTAACGCCCGAGGCCGAATTGGTTGCGACCGGACCGGATTCAGAAACGAATATTTTCGCCGCTGAGGTGTTTACACAAGTGATGGAGTTGCCAGAAGCGCAGCGGGAGACAGTCATGCTTGTGTTTGTTGAAGGATACAGCTACCGCGAAGCCGCCGCGTTGCTGGAGGTGCCAATAGGCACTATCATGAGCCGGTTGTCCAACGCCCGGCAGAAACTGAAAAACGTGATGCAGCATGAGGCCGCAGACACCGTTCGACGGAGTGGCAAATGAAGTTTTCCGACGAGACGCTGAGGGCGTATCTGGAAGGCAATGCGGATGCAGCCGAGGCCGCCGCAATCGAAGCGGCGATCGAAACCGATCTTGCGCTGGAACAACGCCTGATGACACTGGACCTGCTGGCACCTGTGGTTCAATCAGTGTTCGAAAACATTCCCGCGGCCGCGCCGCAGATTGAATTGCCGCAACCAAAGCCGGTCAGTACGGTCCGCACCTCGGGCGGCCCCTGGCGCTTGATGGCAGTTGCGGCGTCAGTGGCCGTCGTGGCCGTGTCCGCAACTTTCTGGGCCACACGTCCCGAGCCGATGGGGTGGGCCGAACAGGCGGCAATTTACCAGTCGCTTTATTCGCCGGACACGATTGAATCGTTGGACAGTTCTCCGATTGCGCTGGATGCGCAATTTGCGCGGGCTGAGGCACAGTTGGGCCGGTCGCTTAACCGGAACACACTTGAGACGTTGCCCGGGCTGGAATTGAAGCGCGCTCAGGTTCTGTCTTTTAAGGGGAAACCTCTGATTCAGGTGGTCTTTGCGGATGATCAGGGTCAGCCGCTGGCGTTTTGTGTGATCCGACAGGGTGAGGGCGCGCCGGCAAAGGATGTCAAACTTGCGGCGATAAGTGGTGTTGCTACTGCGACATGGGCACAGGATGGATATGGCTATATGCTAATCGGCAGCAGCGAGCAGACCGATCTTGACCAGCAACTGGACATTCTGACCACAACATTTGCCGGTTGACCGGGGCAGGGCGAAATACGCCTTGTGAACCGCACGAAAAGCCCGAAATATAGTGGGCATGACGACGAAACCTGTGATGCCGGACCCGGATGACGACGACGATGTGGTCGGTCCTCCCAGCATTTATGACACAGACCCGCCTGAGGATGATGATCTTTGGTTCCTCCCCCCGGATGAGGACCTGGCGCAGGATGTATTTCTGCCGCCCGGCCCGGTGGTCGATCGCCGCCTGTTGTTTGATCCAAGGGACTGGCGCGCGGCGCAGGCCGAGCTGTCTTATGAACTGGCCGAACTGGCGGCCACGTTCGGGGCGTTGGACGAACGTTTGCGCGCAGGCCCGACAGGGTGGGGACACCGGCTGGCGCTGATGGATGTGTCTGATCTGGGCTGGTGGACAGGGGATAGGATCGGTGTCGACCGGCTCGCGTTGTGGGTCGGATTACGGATTGGCGCAACCGGAGATGATGTCCAGGCGATGTTTCGGGCAGGCTGGGCTGTGCGCCGTCTAACTGCAGGGGCTAGCCCATCAGAGGGCGGCTGGGCCACTGGCCTGACCGCGTTTCTTGATCGCATGGCACAGGGCATCGAAGACATGCCAGAGGCTGTCGCCGATTTGGCTGAGATTATGCAGAATGCGGAAGGTTTGCATCCCGTCACGCAGGCCGCAATCGGGTTTCATGCCTGGCGCGCCCTTTCAGAAAGCCCTGGTCAGGACACTGAGGCAGCGATCATTGCAGCCCGACATGCTGCGTCGATGGGGCGGAGTGGGGCGATCTTCATGCCGCTGGCGCTGTCGGGTCCGGGGGCGTTGCGCGGGGTTGGCGAGCCGCAGGAAAAACTCTCGGCCTGGATTAGGGGGGCAGGGCAGTCGATATTGGCGGCTTTGTTGCACCTGGATCGGGTCAGAGCCTGGGATCAGCGCGCCCGCGAGGCGACAAGTGACCTGAGCGGCCGCACGCCACCGCGCCTGATCGACGCGCTGACCGCATGGCCCATGGTGTCGGCACCGCTGGCCGAGGACCTGACACAGGCATCGCGCGCTGCGGTGCAACGCAATATCGACCGTTTTATGAACCGGGGTTTGATCCGAGAGGTAACGGGGCAGGGGCGTTACCGGGTCTGGACATCTGCACTGTAACCCGTGAACAGACTGCTAAATGCCCGGGTGGCGGGATGACCTTTGGGCAACTGTCGTAAAGTGTTTCGGCGCGCCGCCAGCCCTAAAGGCGTCCGAAAATGACCTTGATGCGGTTTTGGCGCCTGAAACGCCGCTTGTCATACCGGACTGATTTGTCGCGCGATTTTCGACCCGGGAAACTGAGCTCTTTGGAAAGTAAGGTTGAAGGCACGCCATCTGCTCGTTGGTCAACCAGAATAGAATGCTCATGATACACCTTTGGAATTATGGGGCTTGAACTAAGTAGACGAAATGGCGGCACCCAAAATCTTGGGATCAGAACCTAGCCACTCTTATGCGCCTTTCCCGCGTTTTAGGGCGCCACGATCGCCAAAGCGATAGCTCAATCCAGGCCTCTTTCTTCCGTCAGTATTGCCGAGTTGACCTACCCACCGATGGGTGTGTGGATCCTTGGAGTGGAGAAGGTTAATCAAGAAATTTGCACGATAAAAACTATACATAATTTCGCTCATGTAGAATAAGTGGGCACAAGATTCGCTTTAAGCTAAAGAAATTAAAAGCTTTTCCCCGATTATTTTGGATCATGCGCTTTCACTAAAATTTGTGCCGCAGAACACAGACGCACCGTTATCCCACAGTTTAGCTTCATTTGGATCGTGACCGGAATCGAAATGAAACGATATTCGGGCCAGCGACAAAGGGGAACAACGCCTGGGGAGCCTTTCAGGAGGAGGCGTTGTATGTGGGATTACCTGAGTGGCGCGCAAGCGCGCCGGTTCGTCACCCGATGCGGCGAACATCCGCAGAGGGGTCTCTGCGGTCAAAGGATAGTCGTGCGCTCCCTTCGGTGACAACCGCGCCTGAATGGCGGCAAGGATAAGGGATGGAAAATGTCTGACGATACTCTGACTGGCGGCGTTAACAGGGATGTTCTCTATGGCCATGATGGCGACGATGTCCTCATCGGCAATAACGGTCCGGACGAGCTTTATGGTGGTGCAGACAATGACATCCTGAGCGGCGGCAACGGAGTGGATCACCTGCATGGTGGATCTGGCTTTGATATCATCAGCTACGCTGGCGAAGATGGTAATCAGGACGGTGTCGGATTTCGTGTTCACCTTGAGCAAGGCAAAACTTACTATGTAGATAACAACGGCGCTCAACACCTTGAAGACAATCTTATTTCGATCGAGGGTGTTTTCGGATCCAGCCACAATGACAGCATCTATGGCAACGACGAAAACAACATCCTGTACGGCAACAGGGGATACGATATCCTTGAAGGCGGTGGTGGTAACGACGTTCTTTCGGGTGGTGGAGGACTGGACTACCTCTACGGTGATGAGGGAACAGACACCGTTAACTATAGCCTGACGGCAGACGATGCTGATGGGTATGACGGGGTCGTCGGATTCGACATCAACCTGCATACAAATATCACCAAGAAATACGACGATAGCACGGTTATCGAGGATTTTCTGCGTTCAATCGAAAACGCTGTTGGCTCGGATGTCAAAGATAAGATCACCGGAACGGATGGTGGCAATCTGCTGATCGGTGGCGGTGGGAACGACGACATTCGCGGTCGCGACGGCAACGATGTCCTTTCAGGTGGGCAGGGCTTGGATGTTCTGGATGGTGGTGAAGGAATAGATACTGTTCACTACGGCGTCGATGACGGTGATGCCAACGTGCACGGTCACAATACCGGTTTTGCCATTGATCTGGAAAACGGAATAACGCGCCGACTGGGCGTCGAACAGTATCAGGAAGATGCACTGATCTCGATTGAGAACGCAATTGGTTCTGACAAAGATGATGTCCTTTATGGAACCCAATCCAGCAACACGTTGGTTGGCGGCAACCACAATGACACAATATACGGGCGCGGTGGTGCCGATATTCTGGCTGGCGGGAACGGAATTGACCACCTGGATGGCGGCGAAGGGAATGACTATGTCGCCTATAATATTGATAAGGGCGATAGCGATACAGGTGTGGAGGTCAACCTCGCCGATGGCTTGGCGTACTGGCGCAATTCGAACGGAACCCGGGCAGGGGTCGAGGATTACCTGGTCTCAATCGAAAACGTCATTGGAACCGTTCATGCAGATTTGATCACAGGTGACAGTGGCAACAATGTTCTGGGCGGACAGGCTGGAAATGACACGATCAACGGCGGCGGGGGCAACGACGTTCTGATCGGTGACGATGGTGTCGACAATCTGGATGGCGGTACTGGTATTGATACGGTTAGGTACGACTTAGACACTAACGATTCCGTTGAGGTGGACCTGCAGGCTGGTCAGGCATGGTACCTGGACTCAAACCTAAATCGGATCGGGACTGAAGACTATCTGAGCAATATCGAAAATGTCAGCGGCAGCAGCAAAGCTGACAAGCTCTATGGCGACGGTGAAAACAACCTTATTCAGGGCGGTGCGGGTGACGACGAAATCGACGGCCGTCAGGGCAACGATATTCTCTATGGCGGGGATGGGAACGACACCTTCAAAGGTGGTCTCGGCGACGACAAGATTCTGGGCGGTGATGGCAACGACGTTCTCGATGATGTCGCCGGAAGTAGCGATGACGGCTTTGGTAACGATGTTTTTGTCGGCGGTGCAGGCAACGACACTGCATGGGCGGGGCATGACAATGATCTTCTGGTCGGGGGCACCGGCAACGATTACCTCCATGGCGAGCAGGACAACGATTTGCTGTCCGGCGGCAGCGGTCAGGACACACTGATAGGGGGCGACGGGTTTGATATCGTCAACTACAGCCTCGATGAAGATGACGCGGATGGTTATGGCGGAGACGTCGGCTTTGACATCAACCTCGAAGCAGGTCTGACCCGCCGCCTTGATGACCTGAACGTGCATGAAGACACCCTGATCGGAATCGAAGGTGTTGTCGGTTCGAACGTGAATGACCGCATCACCGGAGATGGCAATAACAATGTGCTTGATGGTGGCGGCGGGGATGACATCCTCGACGGGGGTGAGGGTGCGGACACAGTCACTTACGCCTCTTCAACCGTTGCTGTGCAGGTTGATCTGGCTGCAGGCACAGGCCTTGTTGCTGGCGGCAACGCGGTGACAGTGAATATTCCGGCGACGGGGACAGAGCCGACCGTAGCCACTGCAGGGCGAACTGATCTGCTGACGCTCCCGGCGAACAGCACCGAGACTGTTTTCAACATCCGAAACTTCGACTCGGGTGTAGATAAGATTGACCTACGCCCGCTTGGTCTTACGGCGGACGATATTGAGATCGGACAGGTGTTTCAGTCTGGGTACGTGCAAGACGCGGATGGCAACTTTGTCCAAGGAAATCATTTTGACATCGTCGGTCTTGGTAAAACGGTGGTTGTCTATGATGACGGGGGCAATTCCGGTGATTTTCTGACGCTGAGCGACTTTGTCTTTGCCGGTGATGAAACTTCGCTAAACCCTTTTGCCCAAACCGATCAGTTGATCAATGTAGAGCACGTCCTGGGTGGGTCGGCTGCGGACAATCTGGCTGGTGATGACAAAGGCAACTTCCTGACCGGAAACGGTGGCGATGACACGATTTTGGGTCGGGGCGGTGCGGACATTCTTGACGGCGGTGCCGGTTCCGACATTCTGGATGGCGGGGCAAATCTGGATACCGCTAGCTTCACCTCAAGCACGCAGGCCGTTCAGGTAAATCTTGAAGAAGGCCGGGCAGTCACCGGCACGGAAGTCGACACACTGATCTCGATCGAGGCTGTGTCGGGCAGTGAGCATGACGACACCGTTACGGGGGATAGCAAAGACAACATCCTGCGCGGCAATGGTGGCAACGATATTCTAAACGCGGCGGGCGGCAACGATAGGGTCTTGGCGGGCACTGGAAACGATACCGTTCTGGGTGGTGCCGGGGACGATTTTGTTACCGGTGGCGAAGGGGATGACAATCTGAGCGGTGAAGCCGACAGCGACATATTGCTTGGAGGCAGTGGCAACGACACTCTGTCGGGCGGCGACAATGCAGATATTCTGTCAGGCGGTTTTGGGCAGGACATTCTGGATGGCGGGGCAGGCACGGACACGGCGCATTTCGGGCTGGACGAAGCGACGCAGAACGACGGTGAAAACACCGTCTATTTTGACAGCGTAAATGTGGATCTGGCGGCTGAAACCGCGACCACGTCGCGCAATGATGGGGTCGTGACCACTGACACTGTCCGCAACATCGAAAACGTCTTTGCAACCGACGGCAACGACACGGTTCGCGGCAATGAATTCGCCAACGAACTGCGCGGCGTGGATGGGGATGACACTCTGCGTGGCGAAGCGGGCAAGGATCGCCTGTTTGGCGGTGAGGGGACCGATCAGCTTTTCGGCGGCACGGACAATGACTTTCTGTCTGGGGATGCGGGTGCTGATACGCTGGCCGGTGATGCCGGAGACGATCTTCTGCTTGGCGGCGCAGGTGCGGATACGTTGACGGGAGGTGCCGATAACGACGTTCTTTCAGGTGGTTACGGCAACGACAGCCTGGATGGTGGCGCCGGAATCGACACTGCGCATTACGGGTTGGATGCCGCCTCCAAAGGTGAAACCGACGGTGAGATTCAAAGTGTTAACCTGGATCTTGAGGCAGGTACCGCGACGGTTACACTAGCCGGTGGCGCGGTTGAAAACGATACGCTCAGCAATATCGAGAACGCCATTGGGTCCGAAGGTAACGACACACTAAGCGGCACATCTGGCGCCAATGTTCTGACCGCGCTTGAGGGCAATGATACTCTTCAGGGCCTGGGAGGCGACGATCTTCTGGATGGGTCAGGGTATGGCGACAACCAGATCGATGGTGGCGCGGATAATGACACCGTTTCTTATGCCAATCACCGGGAACTGACGAACAAGGCGAGCGGCGTAACCGTCGACCTTGAGAACGGTCAGGTGCAAAAGGCCGGGTTCAATGACACGTTGACCGGTATCGAAAACGCAATCGGATCGGAAAACAGTGATGTTCTGAGCGGGAGCGCCGCAGCGAACACTTTGGACGGTCAGGGCAGCAACGATATTCTGTCAGGTGCCGGTGGAAACGACTCTTTGTCTGGTGGGGATGGCAATGACATTCTGACCGGAGGCTTCGGCAATGACATCATCGATGGCGGTGACGGAAATGACGTTGTCAGCTATTCGGCGGATGAAGCCACAGTGGATGACGGGCAGAACAACCTGCATTACGATGCTGTCAACGTGGACCTGGCCGCCGGAACTGCGACTGTAACGCTTAGCGATGGAACGGTTGAGACCGATACGCTCAGCAATGTCGAAAGCGTTGTCGGCACGGCAGGAGCCGACACGATTTCCGGAAATACAGAAGACAACACACTGTTCGGCAAGGATGGAGACGATGCCTTGTCTGGCGGAGACGGTGACGATGTCCTGTCCGGTGGTCGCGGAAATGACACGCTGACCGGCGGTGCAGGTTCGGATACGGTCAACTACAGCGTTGATATAGAAACGGCCGAAGACGGACAGCCCGCGCCGGTGACTATTCAGTCAGTTGCGGCTAATTTTGCGACCGGAACGTCTACGGTGACACTCAGCGACGGGACATCCGAAACCGACACGCTTTCCGAGATCGAAAACCTGATTGGCAGCGAAGGGGCCGATACGCTTACCGGCGATGGCGGCGCAAACCTTATCGTCGGGTTGAACGGCTCGGACACGGTCGATGGCGGCGCTGGCAATGACATCATTTCCGGGGCTGGCACAGGCTCTAATACGCTGGACGGCGGGGCGGATATCGACACAGTCAGCTATCTGGGTCAAACCGGCGGCGGGGTTGATGTCAACTTGACGACAAACACCGCGAAAAAATCGGACACCGACAGCGACACCCTGTTCAACTTCGAAAATGTTGAAGGCACGGTCTTTAACGACATCCTGACCGGTGACGACGGGGCCAACGTTCTTTTGGGCGCAGGCGGGACTGACACTCTGAAAGGAGGCGGCGGCGCAGACACTTTGGACGGTGGCGATGGCAATGATCTGCTGCAGGGCGGCGTAGGCAACGATACCCTGATTGGTGGTCGGGGTCTGGACCGGGCCGACTACTCGGATACCGGTGTCAGCTCGGTCAGCGTCGATTTTGATGCCGGTACGGCCACGGTGACACGCGGGTCAGCGACGGAAACCGACACGCTGCAAAGCGTTGAGGGCGTCGTTGGCAGCGCCGGGGCAGATACGTTCCTTGTCGGTTCTGGCGGTGCCAGCCTGGATGGCGGCGCGGGTGCAGACACCTATACCCTATCCGGGGGCAGCCGCTGGACGCAGTTGAAATTCGAAGACAACGACGTTGTTGAATTGCCCGATCTCGCGCAGTCGGATTTCGGCGCGCGGTTAGTCTATGTTCCCAAAGATGGACCAAACCCAGACGCCGAAAGCAATGTAAGCGCGCATCAGGACGCAACATTGGGGGTTGCCTTTACCAACAACAGCACGGGTGAAGTCATTGCCTATGCCACGCTCGAGGACCTTGGCATCACAGGCTCTCCTGAAACTCCGCCAAGTGCCGCCGATATTGGACAAGGTGTGGCGAATTCGATTGGCGCCCTCAACTTTGCGTCGGGTGTGTCCCTAAGCGGGACCGCGATATCTGATCTGGTCGAGACACGGGTCGACATCGCCGACACCTACGTGTCGGGTTACGGTGAAATTGTTCGCACTGGGGATGCCGACGACTATTTCTTGCTAGACGGCAGCTCGACATCCAGAACCGAGGCTGAGGCTGGTTCGGATGCCTATGATATCCTCGGCGGAACGCACATCGTTGATGCTGGTGCGGATGCGGATGAAATCTATGTCAGCGGTGGGACCAACACGATAACCGCCGGGTCCGGTGATGACACGCTATATATCAGCGGTGGCACCAACACGATCAACCTGGGGCAGGGCAGCGACACCGTCGTTATCGACACGTCTGTCCGGGATGCGAAGATAAACATCGACGAAATCCTGAACGGAGACGTCAACACCATCCGTCTGGTTGGAGAGGGCGCCGATACAGCGACCCAAACAATCGACAGTGAGACTGGCGACACGATCATTCAGGTCAACGACGAAGTTGTCGCGCGTGTGGGGAAAAGCGCCGGTGTACCGGACTCAGCCAGTTCGTTTGTGGCAGATGCCCATTCCCAGGAGGCGGACAAGCACTTCTTTGACCCGTTCGTGGCGGACTTTTTCAAAGGGGAAAAGCCCTTTGGGGCATCAGGAGTCAATATTCAGGGTGAAAACCAATCGGCAGTTGGAGCCGGTTTCTCGGTCGCGAACGCCATCGGGGCCAATGCCAGTATTGCCGGGATCGGCGCCAGCGTTGCAAATGCGATTGGCGTGAACATCAGCGGCGTGGGCATCGGAGTATCAGCCGTCAACGTCATTGGAACAAATGTCAGCACAGCTGTTGTTGGCGTATCCGGTGCGAATTTTGGCGGTTTGAATTATAGCGCCACAGGCGTAGGCATTTCTGGAGTGAACGGCCTGCTGGCCAATGGAAGTGTCGTAGGTGTTGGGGTTTCGGGTATCAATGCGATAGGCGCGAACGGCAGTGCTGCCATTGTTGGCGTTTCTGCCTTGAATGCTACCGGCATCAATGCCAGCGCGGCCCTTGTCGGAATTTCCGGTCCAAGTGCAACTGGCATCAACGTCTCTGCGTCCGCCTTTAGCCCAGATTTGGCACCGAGTGTCAGCGGCGTCAGCATTTCGGCGGGCCTAACCGGAATCAAATTGAAAATCGGGTCGGCGGACGCAGTTACCGTCAAAGCTTTTGGAGTTGATGTTGCCTCGGCAAACTTGGCCAGTGTGGGCGGCGCTGAAATTCAAGTGGCGTCTAGTGATGTTGCCCAGATAAGCGGTGCTGAGATTGATTTTGCCACATTCGAGCTTGGTGAGCTCGAAGGCGCAGGTCTTGAGACTTTTGCAACGGATGTATTCAACGCAGTTGGGCTGGACGTCGAAGCTGTGGCGGTGAATGTCGGGAATGTCGGAGCCGTTGAAGCCGAAGTCGCCACAGCGGATGTTCTGGACGCAACTGGGGTTGAGTTTGAGCTGCTGACCGCAGATGCCCTGGACGTCGGAGGCGCCGAATTTGAAGTCCTTACTGTCGACGCTCTGGACGCGACTGGTATCGAGGCCGAAGCGCTGACTCTGGACGCGTTGGACATCGGCGGCATCGAAGCAGAGTTTCTGACGATTGACGCCGCAGATGCCACACTGATCGAGGCCGAGGTTGGCACTGTCGATCTTTTGGACGCCGGGTTGGTCGAGGCCGAGGCCGGAACTATCGATGTCGCCGATGCAACATTGATCGAGTTCGAAGTGGGAACGGTCGACGTTGCTGATGCGGGTCTGGTGGAATTCGAAGCCGCAACCGTCGACATCGCGGATGCCAGCCTTATCGAATTCGAAGCTGCAACTGTCGATGTGGCAACAGCGTCTTTGATCGAGTTCGAAGCAGCAACTGCAGATGTGGCATCCGCGTCGCTGGTAGAACTTGAAGTTGCGACTGTGTGTGCCGCTCAGATCGGTGTCATCAACATTGGCGCGGCAGGTGCCTGTGCCGGCAAGATTTGCGCCGGTGCAAACATCAACGTCGGTCCGGATATTGGTCCGTGTCTGGGCGTCAACGTACCGATCTGTCCGATCATTTGATCGGGCATGACGCGTAATTTGAGCCAAGCACCAAGGAGGAAACAGATGCACACGGTCAAACCCGCCAGAGAAGCCGCCACACTCAAGGCCTCTCGTTTCAATGTCATTGTGCCTCTGCGCAACGGAAAGGCACTGCTATACAACACGTTGTACCAGGGGTTGACCTGCCTGGCCCCCGAACAGATCGAAGAATACCAGGCCCTTGAAAGCAATGCCTTTGCCGGATCATCCGGCCAGGCGCTGGCCCTCAGTTCGCAAGGTTTTGCGGTGCCCATGCTCAAGGACGAGCTGCTGGATACGCAAAAGCTGTATGGTCAGACCCGGCTGGACGAATCTCATCTGCAGCTGGTCATCGCCCCGACATTGGGCTGCAACTTCGCCTGTGACTATTGTTATCAGGGGCTAAATAAAAAACACGGCAAGATGACCGAAGACACCCGCCAGAAGGTTGTCGAATTTATTGATTCACACCAAGGCAAGCTAAAATCGGTCGAGATCCATTGGTATGGCGGCGAGCCACTCAATGACCGCCAGTCGATCTATGCGCTGTCGGATTCGATAATCGAATACTGCGTCAGCCGCGGGTTGCGGTATTTCGCGTCGATGGTCACCAACGGATACCAGCTGACCGGCGATGTCGCGGTTGAGATTGAAAAACGCGGGCTGAGCTGGGCGCAAGTCACGATTGACGGGGCCAAAGCCATACACGACACCCGCCGAGTGCTACTGTCGGGCCGCGGAACGTATGATCGCATTATAGCCAACCTCAAAGAAATCGTTGACCGCACTAACCTGAAAATCTCACTGCGTTGCAACGTCGACAATCGCAATATCGACGAAGCCTATGCGCTGGTTGACGATCTGGCCGAGCAGGGGTTCTCAAACTCGAACGTCACCATCTATTTTGCGCCGGTCCAGACGATGACCGAGGAATGCAGTTCCATCAACGAATTCGTCGAGAACAAGTATTCCTATGCGCGTAAAGAGCTGGCGCTGATGCGCTATGCCTCTGAAAAGGGATTGCTCAAGTTTGATCTGCCTGGCGTGTTCAATTCGATCTGCGTGGGCGTCAAGCAAAATGGGTGGGTGATTGATCCGTCTGGCAATTTCCAGAAATGCTTTGACACGGTTCAGCGCGAAGATCTGCGTGTTGGCGATCTGGATCAGAGCAAGGACGAAATGGCCGACAATCCTTATCTGATGATGTGGCGGAGTTGGACACCGTTTCAGTTGCCGACCTGCCGCGATTGCAAGTTGTTGCCAAGTTGCGGGGGGTCTTGTGCGTATAAGTTCCTGCACCGCGACAAAACCGAGGGCGACGACACCCAGCTGCCGTGCCCCAGCATAAAATTCTCGTTGGCGGAACGGTTGTTCGAAGTCGCGCTGGACCGTCAACTTGTCACCCGGGATGATTGGGATGACGACCTCAGCCGCACGACGATGGACATGATGGGCGCGGCCTATACACGGGAACGCCTGGATGATGCGATCGGCGCGATTGACGGAGCCCTGCAAGAGTTCGAGTCGCGAGCCGACAGAATGGCGACTAAAGCGCGGGAAGATCAGATACCCGATAGTGTCTATGCCAAGCTGAATCGCACTCGCGAAGATTATATCGACATCGCCAAGCGCCGCGCCAATACGGCCCGGTCGGCACGGGGATTGCTGAACTCCAAATGATGGGGCTTGTTGCAAATTCGACTACGCCCGGGCGCAAGGATCCTGTGGCAGATGCCCTGCGGTCGTGCCGATCGGCCTTTTTCTCGATGGGGATTGTCAGTTGCGTGATCAACATTCTGACACTGACCGCACCCCTGTTCATGATGCAGGTCTCGGACCGGGTTTTATCCAGCCAAAGTGTGCCCACATTGATGGTCATCGGTGTGCTGGCCCTTGGTCTGTATCTGTTCTTCGGCTTTCTCGATTACATCCGCACCCGCGTTCTGGGCCGGATCGGGATCAGTATTGATGCGCAATTGTCTGGCCAGACCTTCGAGATCTGCACGCTGCTGCCAACGAAACTGGGCAAAAACGAGCAGTCTCAGAACCCGATGCGTGATCTGGAGGTTGTGCGCCAGTTCCTGTCCGGGCCGGGACCGTCGGCCCTGTTCGACATACCCTGGATGCCCTTCTACATGGGCATCGTTTACCTGTTTCACCCGGTGCTGGGCATCATGGCAGCCTGCGGGGCGGCCTGCATTGCCGTTTTCATCTTTCTCAATGAATACTCAGCCAAGCGGCCAATGGCGGAACTGGGACAGGCAATCAATGACCGGGCGCGGTTTCTTGAAGAATGCCGTCAGGCCGCCGAGGCCGTCCGCGCCATGGGCATGGTCCATGGTCTGCGGCGCAAATGGTCGGATGACAATGTCAGCTATCTGACCAAGCAGTTGCGCAGCTATGATTTGGCCAATCTGTTCAACTCGCTGATCAAGACATTTCGGTTCATCATGCAATCGGCCATCCTGGCGGGCGGTGCGTGGCTTGTCATTCAAGGCAGCGCGACCGCAGGGGTGATGATTGCCGCGGCCATCATTTCATCGCGGGCGTTGGCACCTGTCGAGCAGGCCGTGGGCTGTTGGCGCGGGTTTGTTTCGGCCCGGCACAGTCTGCGCAACCTGCGGGAAACATCAGGCAAATGGACTGCCGATATTGTCGAAACCAAACTGCCGCTGCCCAACAAGCAGATCACTGTGCAAAGTCTGGCAACGGCTCCAGTCGAGCTGAAAAGACCTTTTGTCCAGAACATTTCGTTCGAATTGCAGGCAGGGCAGGCGCTGGGGGTCATTGGACAATCGGGGTCGGGGAAAACCTCGATGGTGCGTGCGATCCTTGGGGTCAACCCGATCATGGCCGGAAGCGTGCGGTTCGATAACGCCGAGTTGGGCCAGTGGTCAGAAGATGTACGTGGAGAATTCATTGGATATCTGCCGCAGGAAGTTCAGCTGCTGGACGGGACCGTGGCTCAGAATATCAGCCGGTTTGATTCCAGTGCCCGGTCCGAAGACATCATCAGGGCGGCGCGTTTGGCCGGAACGCATGAGATGATCGTGAATTTTGCTGGTGGGTACGACACGCGGGTGGGTGAGCACGGCCACTTCCTGTCCGGGGGTCAAAGGCAACGGATCGGATTGGCGCGTGCTTTGTTCGGCAACCCCTTCGTTCTGATCATGGATGAGCCGAACTCGAACCTGGATGCCGAAGGCGAGGCAGCCCTGGCACAAGCGATTCAGCAACTCAAGGCGCAGGGATCGGTGGTCATTGTGATCGCACATCGCGTCGCGGCCCTGTCCACTGCTGACAAGATCATGGTGATGGAAAACGGGATGTGCAAGGCGATCGGGCCAAAGGACGAAATGCTTAAGAAATTGATGGTCCCCGTGACCAGAAAGGCAAGTTGATATGGAGCCGGATCAGCTTCGCGACGTTTTGCGTAAGGCAATACGCCGACATATCTGGTTGTCGCAGTTTGCCCTGTTCGGGTTGCTTGGGGCGGTCATCATCTGGGCGTCGGTGACCAAGATTACCGGCGCGATCATTTCGCCCGGACAGGTCGTTCTGGAAGGCCGCAACAAGGTCGTTCAGCACCCGGATGGGGGTGTGATCTCAAGAATTCACGTGGAAAACGGTGATCTTGTGTCCAAAGGACAGATGCTGTTGCAACTGGATGCGCGCATGATCAAGGCCAACCTGGAGTTCGCCCGCAGCCAGTATTTCGAACTGCTGATTGAACAGGCGCGCATCACCACCGAGCTGTCGGGAAAGGCCGAAATCAAATTGTCGCCCGGGTTGGCGGGATTTTCCTCGGACCCGGCGTTTGTTGATATCTTGAACCAGCATCAAACGGTGCTGACCACCCGCCATGCGGCGCGCGCACGTGCCCATGATCGTCTGAAACTCCAGATTGCCCAGTTGCAGTCCAGCCTGTCGGGGCTGTGTCTGCAGGCGGATTCGCGCCAGAGTGAAGAGACAATTGTCTCGGCCAGATTGCAGGATATGGAAATCCTGTTCGAAAAAAAGCTGACATCTTCGACGAACCGGTCTCTGGCGCAGCGTGAACATGTCCGCATGCAAGGATTGCTGGGCGCGACACGGTCGGAAATTTCTCGGGTCCAGCATCAGTTGAAGGAACGCCAGCTTGAGCTTGCCAGCATCTGGCCCGATGCCGAGGCCGAGATGATCGAGCGGTTGCGCGGGATACGAGGCGAGATCGAGGCAGCGCGCCTGGACATCCTGCGCAACCAAGAGCTTTTGTCCCGTGTCGATATCCGCGCGCCCAAAAGTGGCATCATCCATGATATCAGCGTCAACACGATCGGAGGGGTTGTGAGCCCTGTCGATCCGATCATGGAAATCTTGCCTGTCGAGGATAATCTTGTCCTCGAAGTGCGTGTCCGGCCGCTGGATATCGATAAGATTTATCCCGGCCAGCCTGTCTCGATCCAGTTTCCCGGCTTGAATATGCGCACCTCGCCGCGCCTGCGTGCTGAGCTTGTCTTTATTTCAGGCGATCTGGTGACAGATGCCGCGACCGGAGACCGGTACTATCTGGCGCGGGCCCATTTGATGCCGTCCGAGTTGGACCGCATTGACGGGGTGGCCCTGCAGCCGGGAATGCCAGCGCTGGCCTTTATCGAAACGCAGCAACGACGGGTTCTGACCTATCTGGTGGACCCTCTCATGAACCAAATCGAACTTGCCTTGAAGGAGGAATGATATGAGCAGCAAGACACGGTTTTACGTAGATGGCGTCAATGACGTCTCATTTATCAACGGGATGGTGCATATCACCTGCGGAAATCTCGAACGCACCACTGACAAGGAGGCCCAGCCCGAGTCGGTTGACGGTGTTGGGCTGGCCCTGTCCGTTCAGGGTTTCCTTCAAAGCCTTCAGCAGATGAACGCGATGGTCGCCGTGATGCGGGAAAAGGGCATCCTCCGCGACAAAGCAGAACCTCAAACGGAAGCTGCGGAGTAAACCAGAGCCCAACAGGCCGGAGGCACCGACATCATGCTGGATGCTAACCATCAGAACAATTGTCAGTCGGGTTCCATACCCGGCCAAATGACTGTCGACAGCGTGATTGTCGTGATGCCCTTCGGCACTTTGGAGCGGCCTTCCATGGCCGCTTCGATGATACAGGGAAAGCTGCGGGCTGCGGGGCACAAATGCCATGTGGACTATGCCGCGCTGCGGTTTGCTGATCTGATCGGCATTGCCCCGTATGACTTCTTTTCCCGCCGAACCGAAGTCACTGACCTGATCGGTGAATGGATATTTTCCGAGGCCGCCTTTGGTCGAACAGAGAATGGTGAGCGGTTTCTGGAAGATTACGTGGTGAAGCAGCCCAAATCGTACAGTCTGCTGCAGCGGGCGTTCAACTGCCAGACGCTGCCCCAGTTGCAGGCCGCTTTGGATCAGGTTCGGGCGCAGGCACGGGCGTTTGTGGACGAAACCGCCGCGCAGATACTAACGATGAAGCCATCTATTGTGGCGGCCACCACGATCTTTCAGCAAAACACCGCATCAATTGCGCTGCTGAAGCGGATAAAGGCAATGGCGCCAGAGGTCCGCACCGTATTGGGCGGGGCGAATTGCGAAGAACCGATGGGCTCGGCGCTGGAAAAAATCTGTCCCTGGATAGATATCGTGCACAAAGGCCGGTCCGAGGGACATCTGGATCGCATCTTTGCCACCAGCCGTCCGATGGAGGCCGACCAGCAAAAGACTTATCCCGATTTCGATGATTATTTCGATCAGTTGCGACGGGCCAAAGTGCGCGCCAACATTCGAACAGCTCTGCCGATCGAGATGTCGACCGGATGCTGGTACGGAGAAAAAGCGCATTGCACCTTTTGTGGTCTCAATGGGACGACCATGCGGTTCCAGGCGCGTGACGCAGACGATGTTCTGGATGAGATCAATCATCAGATTGACCGCTATGGTCAGCGCAAGTTCATGGCTGTCGACAACATCATAGCGCTTCAATACTTCAAGACTTTGTTGCCTCGTATCATTGAGGACGACCTTCGTTTGAATATGTTTGTCGAAACAAAGGCCAATCTGAAACAGTGGCAGATCGACATGCTGGCCAAGGCAGGGTTTGACTGGCTGCAGCCGGGAATTGAATCGCTGCACAATGACAAGCTTCGACGCTTTCGAAAGGGAACAGACCAGAAAACCAATATTGCGCTACTTAAGATGTCGATGGAGCAGGGGCTTGTTGCTAGCTGGCTGATGTTGGTGAATGATCCCGGTGAACGGGACGAAGAATACTGGGAAATGGCATCACTGTTCCCAAAGCTCACGCATCTGATTCCGCCGGCAAACATCGTGCGCATCCGCTTTGATCGCTACAGCCCGTTTCACTTTCAATCCGACGACTTTGGCTTGCGCCTGCAACCGTTCCATGCCTATCGCTACGTTTATCCCGAACATGCAAACCTTGAGGATCTGGCCTATTACTTCGAGGATTACGGGTATGAGCGGATTGATTGGCAGGCCCCGCCGATGCGCGCGCTGCAACAGGCGTTCATGGCTTGGACGAACGCCTTTTACGGAGTCCAGGACGGCTCACCCAAAAAATTGCGGGCGCACACGCAACTGACGCTATTGCGAGACCAGGGCGTCATAACGGATACACGCATTCCGTCGGCGCCCAGGAACTATCGGGTCGGTCCGCAGGTGATCAAAGTGCTGGACGCCCTTCATCTGGGTATGACATGCGAAGCATTCCACAATGCTCTCGAAGATTTTGATCTGGCACCCCTGATTAAGGCGGACCTGGTGATCGAAACAGGGGGTCACTACCTGTCGTTGGTATTGAATCCACCCGCCCGCGAACTACCGGACTTTGAGGATTTTCCCTGCGGTATGATCAAAATCTGAACCTGCAGCCAAAATGTGAAATTTATTTGACCCCACGTCAATTTTGAGTGCTGTACGGCATAGCGTAAATCCCGCGAATCCGGTTTTTGTGAGTGCGTGGCAGGTTACTGACTCAGTGTTCGAAAAAACTGACCGTTGTAGCTCATTCCTGACGTTTTAACGCCGGGGGTGAAACAATCGGTCACCCGATCGTCACTGAAAGACAAGCAACGTTATTTGTTTGGCGCCGGTTGAATTGCTACAAAAATAGGTGTCCCGGTGTATCCGTCCGGGGCTGTTCTGGGGAGAACAACACCTGATTGGTCACGTTGACCGGTCAGCTTGAGAGCGTGACGCGCGGAGGGTCAAATGTACATGGCGCATATGCAGCCAGGAATCTCCTTGAACAGTGCAATTCCTCAGGAAAATCAGGCACATGAGTGGTCTAAAATCTCGGTATTCCTGTCCTCTCAGGATACTGTAGTGCGACACCAATTGGTCGCCGCCAGCGCAGAGCGGCGTTATCGTAAGGGGGAAGCAATCTACTTTCAGGAAGATGAGGCGAACTACCTTTACTTTCTGGCCGATGGTTATGTCCGACTGAGCAGCCTGACACGGAACAGTTCCGAGTTTACCTATGCTATTCTGCGCCCCGGTGACACGTTTGGTGAGTTGGGCGTATTCCAAAAAAGCCAATATGCAGGCACCGCAACTGCGCTGAATTCTGTCACTGTCTATCGTATTCGCAGAGATGTTCTGAACATGCTCAGCCGCTCGAACATGTCGACCTGCCAGGCTCTGAGCGATCTGGTCGCGGAAAGGTTCCGAACATTCGTTGACGCCACGCGGTGTCTGACGATGAACAGCCTGTCGGCGCGCCTTGCAGAAGCTTTGTTGCGCGTTGCCAGTCAGATCGGCGAGCCGATCTCGATCGACGGACGGCAGGCGATCAGGATCGGGGCGTTTGTAACGCAATCCGATATCGGAAGCATGGTCCGCAGTACCCGCAGCAACGTGAATCGATGCCTGAAAGAGTGGGAGCGCGCCGACGCAATCCGAATTCAGGATCGCTCGATCATCATTCTGAATGCATCCTTCCTCGAGCGGCTTCACGAAATGGAGTACGGTGCCGTTTTAAGACCTTGAGTTTCGGGGCGCTATCTATGGATTTCTGAGGCGGGTATCGCCAAATTGGCAAATGACAGCCATGCAAACCAGTTTGCCGCTGGATCAGACTGCCACTTCTACGGTGTAGTCCGCCCATAGGTTGGAGGCATCGGATTGGGTTTGGCGGTCGTGAGAGGCGGAGAATCTGTGGCGACGTGGTCGAAAGATCAAGTTGACCCACCAAACCGGGTGTCCAATCTGCGCTAGAAACGCCTTGCCGCTTTCGCATTCCGACGTGGCTGGATCAGAATTTCGAGCATGTTCCCGTCTGCATCGGTTGCACGCCAAAGCGATACGGATCGTGATCACTACTTCGTCCACATGCCATTTGTCATTCGTTCACGGCCTGTTCTGCCGGATACAATCCGCAAAGTGCCGACCAAAACGATTAACCCAAAGTCGGATCGACTCCCGGTTAACATCTATGCCTCGTTCGGCGAGCAAGTCTTCGACGTCAGCCGCGCCGAGGGCGAAATGATGATAAGCCCAGACGGTGTAAGCGATGATCTAATGAGGAAATCGAATACCCTTCAGGCGTGGTATGTCGGTCGGACTCTTCATCCAGAGCGGATAACGCGAGAAGAACACTTAGGCAACTTGGCGATACCCATCTAGTCGATCATCGGGATCGCGCGAATTTCTTACAACGGCAAAAATCACTGGACGCGACAGTCATCTCCTTGAGAATTGGCAACTCCCACATTTCTGTCTTGGAGTTGTTCCTCTTTTTGACCTGAATTGCTAAGATTGTAGTTGAGGCAACAAGCAGGACATCGCAATGCGCAATGCAGTCTTCTTACCCCTAGCGGCATTGTTCCTAGGAGCCATCATGAACGTTGAACCGGCAGCTGCCGCCTCACTCGGACGATACGAGGTATTTGGCGTCGAAGACGGTGACATGCTGAAAATGCGTGGTGGACCTGGAATAGGCTACATTGTGATTGTTGGCCTTCCAAATGGAACCGCCCTACGAGTTCACAGTTGCGAACAAACCGGTGGCACCCGATGGTGCCGCGTTTCTTTGGAGCGTGCACGTGGACTCAAGGGATATGTCTCTTGGGCATACTTGCGAAAAATTTGATACACTGGTGAGGTTTTGTCGCAAACTTTTGCTCATCCAAAGAGTACCCACTCGACCGGACACAGTTATCCAGAGAGAGCGGCAAACTGCGCAGATCTACCGCCCTCCACTTTGAACTGTTTCTTGCGGATCATGTGCGGAACTTCGATGGCTGCTAGCGTTACCGATGCCGAGGCGAAGGCTTTGTAGCCAAGCATCCTGCGGGTTCGTCTTTTGACGACCCGATGATCCTGTTCGACGATATCGTTTTCTGGCCGCCCGGTCGACTTGCCCGGTTGCGCTGCGAGCGCGAATCCGTAGTTGTCGTGTGGTCCGCTGGCTCTATTGGTTGCTAACCATGGAGAGGAGTCCGTCATGAAGGTTATTGCGCATGATGTGTATCGTACCTTTGATTAGGTGGCGATCCTGGAGAAAGGCAATACCTAGGTGGTCGATACTGGACCAATCTCATCGAGAGTTACTGTTCAATTAAAGAACCTACATCAAAGTGAAAGGGGCGTGGGTTTACCTCTACCGGGCGGTCGACAAGCACGGCAAGACCCCTGATTTCATGCTTTCACGACGTCGAAACAAGCCTGCAGCCACAAGGTTCTTCGGCCGGATGTTGGAGACAAACCGATTGCCGAGGAAGGTTGTGATCGATAAGTGCGGCGCCAACACCGCAGGCATCTAGGCAATCAACACGATGCTCAAAGTCTATGGCTGCCCGATCCCAATTGAGATGGTGAGGCGGAAATACTTGAACAATACTGTGGAACAGGACCACCGTTCCTCCAAGCGGCGCACGCGGCCATGTTGGGGTTCAAAGCCTTCGCCTCGGCATCGGTAACGCTAGCAGCCATCGAAGTCGCTCACATGATCAGTAAAGGTCAGTTCACACCCAGACTCTGTCCGTTTCGGCAGTTCGCCGAGCTCGCCACCTAGTTCACAAGCGATGGCTGAAATAGCTCGTCGTTCTCTAAACTCTGCAACAGAACCCAACCACGAGAGCCTGAACAACGTCACACCCGCTGATGTCTACTTCGGTCGGGACAAAACCATTCTACTGGAAAGAGAAAGGATCAAACGACAGACGCTCGAAGCACGGCGCTTGCATCACAGCCAACGCGCCGCATAATCAAACCAACCAGATGAGCCAAACTCTCTCTTAGCTTAGGCCGGGCTTTGTTGCACAAATGGCATGAGGGATTCACTGTTTGATTCCAGCATGATAGCTGGGGCCATGAGTAGTTGGGCGCGAACGAAGTATGAGACCAGGAACTGGTCACCCTACAACACCGCATTGAAGCAGCGCGGGTCGCTGTCTGTCTGGTTTGACCCGGATAAGGATTGGAAGCCTCGGCCAAACGGCAAACGGGGTCGGCAGCAGCGTTTCAGCGATGCCGCGATCCAGACCTGTCTGACGATGAAGGTGTTGTTTGGTTTGCCACTTCGACAAACGACCGGGTTCGTCGAAAGCCTGTTACGTCTGGCGGGACTGGATTGGGCGGTGCCGGACTTCAGCACTCTTTGCCGCCGCCAGAAGACACTGAACGTGAACTTGCCATATCGTGGTGGCGGCGGACCATTGAACCTCCTCATCGACAGTACAGGCATCAAGGCGGAGGGCGAAGGTGAGTGGAATGCTCGCAAACATGGCGGCTCGAAACGCCGGATATGGCGCAAGATACATATTGGGGTCGACGAGGAAACGCTGGAAGTACGGGCGGTGGAAGTCACGACAAGTAATGTCGGCGATGCTCCCATGCTGCCCGAGTTGCTGATCCAAATCCCACCCGACCAGGACATCGGCAGCGTCACGGCTGATGGCGCCTATGACACCCGAAAGTGCCATGACGCAATTGCCGCCCGCGACGCTCATGCCGTCATACCACCTCGTAAGAATGCCAAACCTTGGAAGCCTACGAGCGCGGGAGCCACCGCCCGAAACGAAGCAGTGCGAGCGTCACGATACTTGGGCAAGGCGTTGTGGCGGCGGCTGACAGGATACCACCGCCGGAGCCGCGTTGAGAGTAAGATGCATTGTGTGAAACTGATGGGCCAGAGCCTCATGGCACGGGACTTTGACCGGCAGGTCGCAGAGATCCAAATCCGCATCGCCGTTCTCAACCGTTACACCGCTCTTGGCATACCTCTAACAGAGGCCGTAGCATAGGTCCGTCCAGGGTAAGGGGAAGTCCGGCCCTCAGCCGATTTGTGCAACAAAGCCGTCGGTCATGCTCGACCGGCTGTCGTGAATGGCGCTGGCACCACAGTGTCATACATCTGTTACTCGGATGGACCCGATTGTCACATACGGCTAGCATCAGTGATCACACAGCACGAAGGGAGACACACATGTCGAAGTTCACCAAACGAAAAACTGCCCACGGGGTTGTTGCACTCCTAATCTGCTGTATCGCGGCGACCGCACAGGCGCAATCGGCAGGCGAGGAGATGTCGTTCTTCATAACTAGTGTGGGCAAGGGCGACGGTGCCAACTTAGGTGGCCTCGAAGGCGCCGATGCTCATTGCAATGCGCTTGCCTCCGCGACCGGTGCTTCCAAGACTTTCGCGGCCTATCTGAGCACCTCAATGTCCATTGATCGCAGCACCGACCCGATGACAATCACCAATGGCGTTTCTGCACGCGACCGGATCGGATCGGGTCCGTGGCATAATGCCGATGGAGAGCTCATCGCCAACAATGTTGAGGACCTGCACAGCGACAGCGTGAATATTAACCTTCAGACCGCGCTCGACGAAAATGGTAACCCTGTCAATGGGCGTGGCAGTCAGCCGAACAAACATGACATTTTGACGGGCTCCGATTCCGCCGGACATTTCTCAACGGCAGGAGGCGATACGACATGCAGCAACTGGACTTCGAATAGTGAAGATGGGTCTGCGATTGTCGGACACCATGACCGTGTAGGTCTCAATGATGCCCGAAATATGTTGTCCTGGAACTCATCGCACGGTTCGCGCGGTTGCGGTGAGGAACATCTGCCACGTTCCGGCGGGGCAGGTTTGTTTTACTGCTTCGCAACTGACTAATCGGGCAACATTGGTACGCGTGTCGCCCGTATTGAACCTGATATTGCCAAGTCAGTTCTGGGGATTGCGCTGTGGGCGTGGGCTTTGGGCGGAATCAGTCTAAATGCCGCTTCCTTGCGGGTTTACTAAATTGCAATGCTTGGCTGAGAAGGACCGCTTGGGGCGGACTGCGGCCCTTTGAAGTAAGAATGCGGATGGCCGCAAAGTCCGCAGAGCGAACCTTGGCTCCCTATTGTGAACTACCAATGACCCGCCCAGCAGGCATCGGCGCAAGCTCCTAGTTTTCCAACTACTTTCGGTCGCCAAACTTATTACTCATAAAATGCAAAAGTAAGACTACCACTGTCACAGCCCAAGCCACCCATGCCCAACTAAAGATGTAAACAAACAGTTCTTTATCATCTGCAAAGAAATCGAGTCCAAAATGCCAGGCCATCATCAGGCCCATCTGCATGGCAATTATCAACGAACATACGAGCAACAAGTAGAAGACCGGCCACCTATTAAGTATAGCTGAAAGCTTCTTCATGGCCGTCGCTCCTATTTGTTGACTTTCAAATGTCTGCTGTGAGCCCAGAGCGGACCTAAGTCACAAGCGCAGCGTTCAGAACGTTTGGAGAGCTAACATACCGTCATGTTCCCGCAACTTGGCGTTCGTAATCCGCACCATCATACCAACCGAGCGACTTGATCACGTTTAGATTGTCATCCAAGTCCCATTCTTCCCAACCAGAAAAGCGAACACGGTTTCCAGTCTTTTTAGAGTGACCTTCGAACGTCCATGCGTAAACCATATGATGATCTGCGACGAGAACCGTGTCGAGGCTAAGAACGAGGTCGGGAAAGTCAGCCATGAAACCTGCCACCATATCGCCAATTTGGGATCGGCTCGCCATTGGGTCACCACCGTTCATGATCATGGTTGCTTGCTCTGCATAACGGCCAGCAACAACGTCAGGCGTTTGGTTCGTCCACGCATCGCAATGGCTTTGGGCCATGCTACGGGCTGTGTGCACATCGGGTGTCATCAAAAAATCCTACTAAACCGCCAAACAGTATAATTTCAGAAACGTTAATTGGACATTCGCGTGCAATCAAGATTGCATCTCTGAGCGTTTCACCGAAGACAGCTTTGTCCGCAAAGCCGACATCGGGCGCTCCTTATTGTTGACTTCGAATGTCTGCTACGAACCCATACCTACCGCCCCAACTATAGGCAGTTGGGATGATAGTGCCCTTGTTCTTCCGATATGATTCCGCCTTCGGCGACCCACGAGATGCCCCAGAGAGGGCTACAAACAACACTGACCCGCTGGAAGGATGCGTAAGCTTGCCCCTCAGAAACTTCGAAACCGTATTCAATCAATTGCGAGCTGAGCGCGTCCTCATTGAGAGGGGTCGGAAATTGTTTGGCTACTCTTCTGTTGAACTCATGTCTCGCATCATCGGTGGTTTGCGGTAGGTCTCGAGCAATATCGGGAGTGGGTCTCAGGATTTCATCGGCTACAAAGACTGCAACTATTGCCGTAAGGGGAACAAGAACTGCAGCGATTCCAATCCACATCATTGTTTTTAGAACGCGTCGCACCCTGACCTCCTTATTGTTGACTTCAAATGTCCGCTCTGAGCCCTTACCTGCCCTAAATTACACCTCGGTCTTTCGCACATGCAGCAGGTCGCGAACCCACGTAAACCGGACCGCCTTAGGGTCAGGACTCATAGCCAATAGATAACGAGTGCTGCGAGGGCGATTGCTGACAGGAAGACCTTCGGGCACCT
>NZ_JBXWQI010000027.1:0-33953 GCF_059612305.1 Ruegeria sp. CDSA033
GCGAGGCGCACCTACTCCTCCCAATCGGTGCTATCGCGCAGGGCAGGTCGAAAGACCTGCCCTTTCTTTTTGTGCTGCGCTCGCATAGTCTTTGCTGCAATGCATCATCCTTGGGGAGGGTAAACGGTGTCGGAACAAGAAAAACCACTGTTGATCAAACGTTACGCCAGCCGTCGGCTGTATAACACCGAGACCAGTGACTACGTCACGCTTGAAGACATCGCGTCGTTTATTCGGGACGGGCGCGAAGTACAGATCATAGACCTGAAGTCAGGTGATGATCTGACGCGGCAATATCTGCTGCAAATTATTGCTGAACACGAAAGCCGCGGCGAAAATGTGCTGCCGGTCAATGTGCTGAACGATCTTGTGCGCAGCTACATGCTGCCGGGTGGCGGTGTGATGCCGCAATTCCTGCAAAGCTCATTCGAGATGCTGCGGGAAAACCAGAGCAAGATGATGGAAAACATGAGTGCGATGAATCCGATGTCTCAGATGCCGGGGTTCGATGCAATGCAGGCGCAGCAGCAAGCATTCCTGAAAGCCATGACTGGTGGTCTGTCCGGCGGATGGTCCGGCCCGGACAAAGACGATGACGCCAAATCCGAGCCCAAGGAAGATTTGGACGACATCAAAAAACAGTTGGCGGAACTGCAGCAAAAGCTGTCCAAGCTTAACTGACGCGGCCAAAGATGCGCTGGTTGATCCTGAGTATCACGCTACTTTGGATGCAACCCGCGCTGTCACAAGGTGTTTTCTCGGACCAGTGGACCCAAGTTTGTACATTGGGGACACGGGCCGAAGCCGGATGTGACGCAATTCGTGCACGCGAAATTCTTGCGGCTGATCAGCCCCCGTGGCGCGCGATTGGACGTGTTAATTTTGCCAGTCGGGATCAAAAGTCTCACTGCACCGGTGTTCTTGTTTCGGACAATCTTGTCCTGACCGCCGCGCATTGCCTGTACAACACACCGCGTCAGCGGTGGATTCCACCCTCAAGCATCCGTTTTGCCGCCGGTTATCAGCGCGGAGAAGCCGCTGTGGTTTCAGGCGTGAAAGGGTATCGGCTCCATCCCGAACAGGGCGTTGAAGGCCTGTTTGATGACAGAGCAGACCTGGATTGGGCGGTTCTGGAACTCAGCGCGCCGATTGGGCAGCAAGTCGGCTATCTGCCGCTGGGGGATGATAGCGCCACTGGCACGTTTGTTGCGGGGTATCCCGGTATCCGGCCTCATGTGCTGAGCAAAACAAAAACCTGTCAGCCGCACCGTCATTCAAGCGGAGTTTTGTTGGCGACATGTCCGGTCATGATGGGCGATTCTGGTGCGCCTTTGTTGGTTAGGACGGAAACCGAATTGCAGGTTGTCGGAATCCTATCCCGCGTGGCTGCAACCCCCAAGGGGATCACAGCGCTGTTTTTGCCGGTCGATCTGTTTCGCCATGGACCTTAGCCGTCGTCAGGTTCCGTAGACAGGAACCGGTCCCGTAACTTCGCCCACAGACGCCAGCAGGATATCCGAAATCACGTCCAGCTCTTCGCGTGTCAGGCGCACAGGCAGCCGGACGTCGCAAGCTTTCATAAGCATTGCGCGGGTTTGCGGTAGCTCGAACTTTTCCGGCAGGAATTGCCAATTCCAGAATGCGCGGGCGTTATCCTGACTCAGGCCAAAGACCTGAACCTTGACGCCACGCGCCTCAGTCGCCGCAGCGAAGGCGCGGATATCGTTGTCGTCCATATCCACCAGGTTGAACTGTATGGAATCCGGTGCCCGGCGTTCGGGCTCCAGAGGGGCAGGGACGTCGATATGGGGCGATGTATTCAACCGGTCTGCAACATAGTCGTGGTTGGACAGGCCGTCACGCACACGACGCGCAAGTTCCGGGATTTGTGGCCGGATTACTGCAGCGCTGAGATTGCTCATCCGCAAGTTATAGAGCGGCAATTGGTTCTGCCAGCGGGCAAACGCCTGCTCCAACTCGGGCGAGTTGTCGCCTTGTGGCCCTTTGTGTTTCTTCCAGTTATGTTCGTACGCGCCCGACATGATCACGGCTTGCGCCACCAGATCGGCATCATCGGTGATCAGAATACCGCCTTCGCCCGCGTTAATCATCTTGTAGGACTGGAACGAGAAACAGCCGATCTTGCCGATCGTGCCAATATTGCGCCCGTGCCAAGTTGTGCCTAGCGAGTGCGCCGCGTCCTCGATCACAGGGATGTCGCGTGCGTCACACAGCGCCATGATGGCATCCATGTCCGAGGTGTGGCCGCGCATATGGCTGATGATCACAGCCTGAACGCCGTCCAGCTTGGCCTCGAAATCCGCCATGTCGATGCGATAATTCTCACCCACTTCGCACAGGACCGGGATGCAGTCCGCATGAACGACCGAGGACGGAACGGCGGCAAAAGTGAAGCCGGGGATCAAAACCCGCGCATCCCGCGGCAGACCGAGCGCCTTGAGCGACAGGAACAGGGCAGCCGAGCAGGACGAAACGGCCAACGCGTATTTACTGCCCAGCAGCCGGGCAAACTCGGCCTCAAGCAAGGCAACCGGCGCATCCTGCGGCGCGGTATAGCGAAACAGATCGCCTGACTGCATTAAGGCGTCGATTGCTTCTTTTGCTGCTGGGGGGATTGGTTCGGCGGCATGAACGTTTGGCGGAAGCGTCATATTTGATTTTCCCAAATTCTATCTTTGGGAAAGATAAAGCTAAACAAAATGCAATCCAAGCCTTCATTCGCCCCTAAGGCGAAATTCTACCGATCTGTCGAAATTTCCAAATGTTAGAAGCCCAACCGGTCCCGCAGCGCGAACCATGTCATCGCAAGTACCAGCAGAGGGCTGCGCAGGGCGGAGCCTCCTGGAAAGGGAAGGGCGGGGACGCGGGCCATTGTGTCGAACCCTTCGGCTTGCCCCTGGATGGCCAGTGCCATCAGTTGGCCCGCATGCGTGGCTGTTCCGACCCCATGCCCGGAATAACCCGATGCGGACAGGATATTGGGCGCGATCCGCGCCAGATACGGCATCCGGCGCATTGTGATGGCCAGAGTGCCGCCCCAAGCGTAGTCGATTTTAACATCTTGCAAATGCGGGAAAATTTCGGTCATTGGCTTTCGCACCGTCGCGGCAATGTCGCTGGGGAAACGGTAGCCATAGCTTTCGCCACCGCCAAACAGCAACCGCCCATCGGCGCTGAGGCGGAAATAGTTCACGACGAACTTGGTGTCAGCAACGGCGACGTCGCGGGTCAGAACACGGGCAGATTCCGCACCCAACGGTTCGGTCGCAACGATGAAATTGTTGATAGGCATGACCTTTGTGGCCACTTTGCGGTTCAGATCACCGAGGTATCCGTTGCAGGCCAGAATAACGTGGTCGGCCGTTACCGTGCCCTGTGAGGTTCGCGCCACCGCCGGGGCGGTTTCTTCGACGCCCAAAACCTCGGTACCTTCAAAGATACGCACGCCTGCGTTTGCCGCCGCTTGAGCCAGCCCCAACGCAAAATTCAGCGGGTGCAGATGCGCCGCGCCCATATCCAGATAGCCGCCCCGATAAGAGGGCGAAGGACACAATGCCTGACCTGCGCCTTCGTCCAGAACCTCCATCTGGTCATAACCATAGCGGTCGGACAGATGCGCTGCGTGATCATGAAGCTCTTGCTGCTCACCATTGCTGAGGCCCAAAACGGCCACGCCGGGTTTCAGGTCACAGTCGATCTGGTGCTTCGCAATCAGCGATTTGACCAGTTCTTTTGCGTCCTCGGCCAGATCCCACAGCTTGGCGGCGTCATCATCGCCGACCAGTCGCTCGAGATCTTCCTGATCCATCCGCTGTGCACTGCCCAGCTGACCGCCATTGCGGCCAGAGGCCCCAAAGCCAACGCGGTGAGCCTCAAGCAGGACAACGTCGAACCCTGCTTCGGCCAGATGCAACGCGGCGGACAGGCCGGTATACCCGCCGCCCACGATGCAAACATCAGCCTTCACATCGCCGGTCAGCGCAGGGAAGCGGTCCACCGAATTGGCCGTCGCAGCGTACCAACTGGCCGGGTATTCGGCCTTGCGGTCATTGGAATAAAGCAGGTTCATCGGGTGCCTCAGACATTCATCAGCAGATGTTCGCGCTCCCACGGAGAGATGACCTGCAGGAACTCTTCGTACTCGGCCCGTTTGACGATGCCATAGACGCGGGCGAACTCAGGGCCCAGAACTTCGTGCAAGGCAGTGGCCTCATCAAACAGGTCCAAAGCGTTGCCCATCACCTGCGGGATGTCACCTTCGCCCTCATATGCGTCACCATAGAATTGGCGGCGCGGGCGTTCTTGCCGGGTCAGGCCCAGATAACCACAGGCCAGAGACAGCGCGATGCCCAGATAGGGGTTGCAGTCCATCCCTGCGATCCGGTTTTCCACGCGGCGTGCCTCGGGGCCGGACAGGGGCACACGAATGCCCGTTGTGCGATTGTCACGCGCCCATTCCAGATTGATCGGCGCGGCGTGGTCTTTCACGTAACGGCGGTAGGAGTTCACGTAAGGCGCCATCACGGCCAGACCTGCAGGCAAGTGGTTCTGCAAACCGGCGATAAAGTTGTAGAATGCGTCCGTTTCACCACCCTGAGGACCCGAAAAGATGTTCTGGCCTGTTTCCATGTCGATAATCGAGTGGTGGATGTGCATGGCCGAGCCTGGCTCATCCTCGATCGGTTTTGCCATGAACGTGGCAAAGCAGTTGTGGCGCAGCGCGGCCTCGCGGATCAGACGTTTGAAGTAGAACACTTCGTCGGCCAGTTTGACCGGGTCGCCGTGACGCAGGTTGATTTCCAGCTGACCCGCGCCGCCTTCCTGCGTGATGCCGTCAATTTCGAACCCTTGATGCTCGGCGAAATCATAGATGTCGTCGATCACAGGCCCGAACTCGTCCACCGCGGTCATCGAATAGGCCTGCCGCGCGGCTGCCGGACGGCCCGAACGGCCCATCATCGGTTTGATGCCCTGCGCCGGGTCGACATTGGGGGCGACCAGAAAGAACTCCATTTCCGGTGCTACGACCGGTTTCCATCCCTTGTCGTGATACAGTTGCACGACGCGTTTCAGAACATTTCGCGGGCTGAAAGGGATCGGCTTGTCGTCCCGGTCATAGGCGTCGTGAATAACCTGCAATGTCCAGTCACCCGTCCACGGCGCGGCAGATACGGTTGAAAAATCAGGTTTCAGGATCATGTCCCGTTCGATGAACCCGTCCTCACCCGCTGCTTCGCCCCAATCGCCTGTGATGGTTTGATAAAAGATGCTGTCGGGCAGGTGGAAATAAGTCTGCCGCGCGAATTTGCTGGCAGGTACGGCCTTGCCGCGTGCGATGCCCGGCAGGTCCGAGATGATGCATTCGACCTCATCCAACCGGTGGCCGGAGATATAGGTTTTTGCTGCTTCTGGCAGCTGGTCTGTCCAGTCGGCCATCAGGCCCTCTCTTTCTTCAGAAATTCTGCCATGTGCCGTCCGATGGTCGCGTTGTCGTCGGGGCCGGGCAGGCGGTTGGCGGCCGCTTCCATCAACGCGTCGGGAACAACACCCTTGCCGCGCGTTTCCATCAGGCCCTGGATAAAGGCATCGCCATACTCCGGGTGGGCCTGCACGGTCCAGATGTTGTCGCCATAACTTACCATCGCATTGTGGCAAAAGTCGTTGGTGCCTGTCACACGTGCACCTTCGGGCAGCTCAACCACTTGATCCTGATGCCAGGCATTCAGGGTGACGGATTGGCCTTCCAAGTCATATTCGGTGCGCCCCACGGCCCAGCCACCGGTAAACTTTTCGACTTTGCCACCAAGCGCCTGCGCGATGATCTGGTGGCCAAAGCACACACCGATCAGCGGGCGACCGCTGCGTTGAATGGCGCGGATTAGATCTTCGAGCGGTGGTATCCACGCATGATCCTCATACGCGCCATGGCGCGAGCCGGTGATGATCCAGCCATCAGCATGAAACGCGTCCTTGGGAAATTGGCCGTCTACAACGGCGAAGGTTTCGTAGGTAAAACCGTTGCCGTCCAGCAGCGCGGCGAACATCGCGTCATATTCGCTGAATTGGTCCTGCAGTTCATCAGGTGGATGGCCGGTCAGTAGGATGCCGATTTTCATGGGTCACCAAATTTGATCAAATTTATTCTAGCCCAGCGGATGCGGGCGGGCAAGAGGGCTCATACGGCTTCGACATAACTCAGCCAATGGTTTTCGGATGGACGCTCGGCGAACCGCCTGATTTCCTGTCGCTTGGTCATGGCGAAATAGCGGATCAGGTCGGCCGGAAAGATGCGCGCGACATTGGGGTCTGTTTCGAATGCTGCAATGGCTTGGGTCCAGTCGGCAGCCAATTGCGGAAGCCCGTCGATCTCATAGGCATTGCCCGAAATCGGGGCGGGCGGATCCGACTGATCTTCGATGCCGTTCATGGCGGCCCCCAGAACGGCGGCCAACATCAGATAGGGGTTGATGTCCCCACCGGCGACGCGATGTTCGATCCGCCGCGCAGCCGGTGCGCCACCAGGAATGCGCACAGCGGCAGTGCGGTTTTCATAGGCCCAGCACGCACCAGTTGGGGCGTGCGCGCCCGGGACCAGGCGCGTGTATGAATTCCCGTGCGGTGCAAAGACAAGCGTACATCCGGGCATCGCCGTCAGGCATCCCGCCACCGCCCACCGAAGAAAATCGGTGCCTTCGGGTCCACCGTTGTCAAACACGTTGCGGCCCTGTTGATCCACGACCGAGAAATGGACATGCATCCCGTTGCCAGCGTCATCGGCGTAGGGTTTCGCCATGAAGGTTGCGGTGAACCCGTGTTTACGGGCAAGGCCACGCGCCAAGGCCTTGAAAAGCCATGTATCATCGGCACAGCGCATGGCGTTTTGGTGATTCAGGTTGATTTCGAACTGGCCAATACCGCTTTCCGAGATGGCGGTTTGCGCGGGAACTCCCATCGCAGCGCACCCGTCATAAAGGTCGGTGAAGAACGCATCGAAGGCATCCATTTCTGCCATCGACAGGACTGCCTCATCCTCCAGTCGTCGCTGGGTCACGGGATTGACCGGCGGCTGCGGATGCGCACCCGAGGCGTCTAGCAAGGTGAACTCCAGCTCTGTCGCCGCAATGACCGACCAGCCACGCTGTGCATAGCGATCAAGAACAGAGGCAAGTGCATGCCTGGGGTCGCCAGCAAACGGGGTGCCTTCGTCGTCATACAGGCACATGGGGACCAGGGCGGTTTCCGTTTCCAGCCAAGGCACTGGCACTGGGCCGCGCTCGGTCGGAAGCAAGACACCATCTGCGTCACCGGATTCGAATACCAGCGGGCTGCCGTCGATATCCGCGCCCCACAGGTCGACATTCAACGCTGAAAACGGCATGCGCAGCGTGCCTTTGTCCAGCTTGTCGGCGTAAGAGGGCGGCACACGCTTGCCTCGCATCTGACCATTCAGGTCACATGCGGCAACGCGAAAACTGTGCAGGGCGCTCAGATCCATCACTGACTCCATTACTCTGGCTACCCGAGGTGTAATAGAGGAGCGACCTGTTGTCACGAAATTTGATCAAATTTTCTTTGGCTGAGAAAAACCCCGCGCTCGTCCATTGGGACAGGCGCGGGGTTGGTCGTCAGACGAAGCTGACGCCGTTTTCCACCATCGGCAGAGTGGTGACTTTCACGCCGGAAAGCGCCCGGATCGCATTAGCCAGCGCGGGGGCCGAAGGCGGTGTGCCGGGTTCTCCAACACCAGTGGGGGCTTCGGCGGAAGGCACGATATGAACGTCAATCTCGGCAATATCGCCGATGCGCAGCGGTTCATAATCAGGGAAGTTGTACTGATCCACCGCGCCTTGGGTCAGCGTGATCTGATCACGCATGACGTGGCCGATACCATATCCGATACCGCCCTCCATCTGCGCGCGCACCACGTCCGGGTTCACGGCAATCCCGCAATCCACGGCGCATGTGACCTTCTCGATCTTGATGCCGTTTTCCGGATCACCGGACACCTCAACAACCTGTGCGGCATAAGACCCAAAGGACTTATGCACCGCGATACCTTGTGCGCGACCCGCAGGAGCATTGCCCCAACCGGCCTTCTCAACAGCCAGTTTCAGAACTTCTGCCTTGCGTTGCTGATCCGCGTTGTTGGTATCCGACAGATGGGACAGACGGAATTCTACCGGGTCACGACCTGCGGCCTCGGCAACGGTATCCATCATCGTCTCCATGACATAACCGGTGTGCGTGTGCCCCACCGAGCGCCACCAAAGAACCGTTGTTGCCTTGGGGGTGTCGGTCAGACCCAATGCCATTCCGGGGATATCATATGGGCTGTCGGCAATGCCCTCGACAGAGCTGTGGTCGACGCCGTCATGTACTGCGACGGCCTCAAACGGTGTGCCCTTGATGACCGACTGACCGGCGACCTGATGCTGCCAGCCGACGATTTTGCCATCGGCATCCAGACCAACGCGCACCTTGTGGCCAAAGGCGGGGCGGTAGTAGCCGCTGCGGATATCATCTTCGCGGGTCCACACCAGTTTGACCGGGCGCGAGCGGTCGGTGATCACAAAGGCCAGCGCAGCCTCAACCTGATAATCCGCATCTGGCGTCGCCCGCCGTCCAAAGGATCCGCCGGCCAGCATTGTTTTGATGTGAATCTTTTCTGGAGGCAGTTGGAAGATCTGCTGATAGGCCATATGCGGGCCGGTCGGCATCTGGGCACCATCGTGCAGGACAATGTCACCTTCGGCAGTTTGCTCGATGGTGCAGTTCAACGGTTCCATCGGGGCATGTGCCAAAAGCGGGAAATAGAAGGTCTTTTCAACGACCGTGTTCGCGCCATCAATGGCCGCCGACACCGCTGCGACATCCGCCTTGTTCACGTTATACGCGGCTTCGGCGTTCAGGGCGGCCATGATTTCGGCCTTGATCTGGTCCGAGTCGCGGGTCTCAGATCCGGAAATGTCCCAGTCTACCTCAAGCGCGTCGCGCGCCTGAATGGCGGCCCAGGTGTTTTCGGCATAGACAGCTACACCCGCCTGATTGGGCAGGATGGCGGCACTGATATAGCCTTTGACCTCTTTTGACGCGCTGTCGTCAAAGCCGCTTGCGATGCCACCCTTCGATTCGGGCCGTTTTATCATGGCGACCATCTGGTTCGGCAGATGGACGTCCATCGCGTACAATGCCTGACCGTTGCCTTTGATTGCCGAATCCTTGCGGCGCACCGTCTCGTTGCCGATCAGACGGAACTCTGACGGGTCTTTTAGGCGCGGCTCGGTCGGGGCCTCCAGTTGAGAGGCCGCGGCCACGAATTCAGCGATTGGGACCGATTTGTCGCCTGCCTTGACGATACCTTCCTCAATGGTGATGTCGGATGCGTCCAGGCCCCAGCTTTGCGCGGCGGCATTGATCAGCATCTCACGCGCCGCCGCACCTGCCTGACGGTATTGCATCCACGAATTCGCCATTGCGGTTGATCCGCCAGTGCCTTGGAAGGGGCCGAACAACAGGTTGTTATAGACCTGCGGGTTGGATGGCGCGAATTCGTATTCGATCTGGTCCATGGTCAGGCCGATCTCCTCGGCGATCAGCGTCGGCAGACCGGTAGCTGGACCTTGGCCCTTTTCAAAGTGTTTTACGATGGCTGTTACAGTGCCATCTGCATCGATCTTCACGAACGGGTTGAATTGAGCGGTCTCTGACGAAGTAGCCGCCAGCGCCCCATCAGGGCGTGCGCCAACCAGCAAGACGGTACCGGCAGCAGCGGCACCTTTCAGAAATCCACGGCGGGAGGTGTTGATGGTCATGGATCAGGCCTCCAAAATTTCAGATGCGCGCTGGATGCCGGCGCGAATGCGTTGATAGGTGGCGCAACGGCAGGCGTTGCCATGCATGTAATCGTCAATCTCTTCGACGCTGGGTTTGGGGTTTTCGGACAATAGTCCAACCGCCGACATCACCTGACCCGACTGGCAATAGCCGCACTGGACCACGTCCAGTTCGATCCAAGCTTGTTGAATGGCCGCACCGATTTTGTCGTCTCCAACCGCCTCGATTGTGGTGATCTCGGCATCTTCGACGTCTTCGATATAGGTTTGGCACGAGCGTACGGGTTCGCCATTCAAATGCACTGTGCACGCGCCGCAGGATGCGACGCCGCAACCGAATTTGGTTCCGGTCAGCTTAAGTTCATCCCGGATCACCCACAGCAGGGGCGTGCCGGGTTCGGCGTCGACCGTGTGGGTCTCGCCGTTCAGTTTCAAAGTCAATGCCATGAGGGGGCTCTCCGTGTTGGCTGGTACCTAAGGTGGTAAACTGGCGCGTTTACACTAGGTGAGAAATCCAGACATGTAAACTCGAGAGTTTACGTAGAATTTGACCTTAATCTGTCAATAGGTCTATAGCTTTTAGACATGAACGAATGCACAGCGCCGAATGCGTCCAAACAAGCCCAAATCATCGAAGCGGCCGTGGCTGAATTCCAGGAAAAGGGGTTCGCCGCCGCCAGCATGGACCGCATTTCAGCGCAGGCCGAGGTGTCCAAGCGCACGCTCTACAAGTACTTTGAAAGCAAGGAAAACCTGTTTCGATCCATCGTGTTAGAACTGTCCAACCGGTTCGCAGCCGTGCGGGATATCCGCTATGAAAAAGGGCGTGATATTCGTCAGCAGCTGACCAATCTGGCCTGGGCCGAGGGGCGCATTCTGATGCTGCCCGAAGTGATGGCGATGGCGCGGATGGTGATCAGCGAAACCTTGCGCAACCCCGATCTGGCTGCGGCTGCTCAGGGCAAACTCGACAAAACAGCGATCTTTATTGAGATGCTGAAGGATGCAGCCGATGACGGGCAGTTGCGGATCGAGAATCCCGAACAGGCAGGGCAGGAATTCATCGGCCTGATCAAGTCCAGAGCTTTCTGGCCGATGGTTTTCTCTGGCAATGTTCTGACCGAAGTCGAAATGACCGCGACTATAGACAGCAGTGTCGAGATGATACTGAGTCGTTACGGCGTCTAGTTTCGGTGCGTGATTAGGGCAGGCGGAAATACTGCTCGCCCTGAGTGTGCCCTTTACGCGGTTAAGGCCTGTCGCATGGCTTGCGGCAGGATGAACGGAACCTGAGCTTTAGGCAGGGTGCTGATAGGCAGGTCGATACCATAGACCTGCAGCATCGTCTGGTCGTTCAGGATCGCAGTTGGTGTGCCTGAGCCCCAAACAGATCCTTCCGACATGACATACACATAATCGGCAAACAGCGCCGTCAGGTTCAGGTCGTGCATAACCACAACAACGCCACCGCCTTGTGTGGCGAAGTTTCTTGCAACACCCAGCACAGTGAACTGATGCGCAATGTCCAGGCTTGCAACGGGTTCGTCCAGCAACAGCCATCTGGGTTGATCGTGGTATGTCGCGTCCCAGACTTGGGTCAAAACGCGGGCAAGCTGAACTCGTTGCTGCTCACCACCCGAAAGGTTCTGGTAAGACCGGTGCTCAAACCCAGCGAGGTCGACATGAGCCAGCGCGCGGGAAGGCAGGCTGTCATCCGCTGCAGCTAGCCCGTTTGCAAGGCCCAGTCGGACGATCTCGAGCACAGTGAAGGGAAAGGCAACGGTTGACGATTGCGGTAGAACCCCGCGCATTGCAGCCAGTTGCCAAGGCTTCAGCTCGGAAATGCTGTGCCCGTTCAGAGAAATCTCTCCACAAGATTCAAGTTCGCCTGATAAGGCTTTGAGTAACGTAGATTTCCCCGAGCCATTCGGGCCGATGATGGCTGTGACTTTTCCGGGTTCTGCGTCAAAGTCCACGCCGTGGAGAATCTCTTTACGGCCGAGTTTGACGTGTATGTTTTCGCCCTTCATCACTTACATTCCCATTGTTCCGTGACGCCGCAGCAGAATCCACAGGAAGACCGGTGCGCCTAAGATTGCAGTTACGATGCCAATCGGCAGTTCGGCCGGTGCCACGATCAGGCGACTGATCATGTCGGCACACAGCAGTAAGCTAGCCCCTAACAGGGCCGAGTTCATCAACAGGCGGTGGTGGTCCGGTCCGGTCGCCAACCGCAGCAGATGTGGCACAACGATACCGATGAAACCAATGCCTCCGGAGACTGCGACGGCGGCTCCGGTCGCGCCGGCCACGGCCAGAATGGCGATGTTTTTGCTGCGCTGAACCGGGATTCCCATGTGGTGCGCCACGGCTTCGCCCATCGCCATGCCGTTCAGCGCACGGGCAAGGAACTGGGCCGTGAACACGGAAATCAAGATGATCGGAGCGGCCGTGGCTGCTTTGGTCCATGTTGCGCCGGCCAGCGAGCCCATGCCCCAGAACGTCAGGTCGCGCAGCTGTTGGTCATCGGCCATGTAGACCAGAACCCCGGACACAGCGCCCGACAGCGCACCCAACGCGATCCCTGCCAACAGCATGGTTGCAACCGATGTCTGCCCGCCTCGTGTTGAAACGCGATAGAGCAGCAAGACGGACGTCCACCCGCCCAGAAATGCCGCCACGGCGACCAAGCTATTGCCGACCCAGGCCAGAATGGAGGCGGGCAGGTACGCACCGAGGATTATCGCGGAAATCGCGCCCAGACCGGCACCTGCGCTGACGCCCACAATTCCGGGGTCAGCCAAAGGGTTGCGAAACAGGCCCTGCATCACCACGCCGGAAGCCGCCAAAGCGGCGCCGACAAGAACTCCCATCGCCAGCCGGGGCAGTCGGATATCCCACAGGACGATCCGGTCGAGGTCCGACATGTCCCGCCCTGCAATCAGGTCCGTGAATGCTGCGCGAACGGATGCGTCCGACGCGCCGACCGAGATGCTGCAGATGCTGGTGAAGACCAACAGCGCCATAAGGGCCAGAGTGACCCGGCGCGCCGTCACTCGTCGGTCGTGGGCAGCCACGTTGAGCCCATCGTGATCCATTGCAAGGGTCATGAGCCGTTGATTCTCTGCAATTCCGCCGACAGATCAGCAATCGCCTCGGCCGTTCGGGGGCCAAAGCCCAGCAGATAGGCACCCTGCATGCGGATCAGACGTTTTTTCTGTCCAGCGGGCGTCAGCTTGATGGCTGGCATGGCAAACAGGTCTTCATTGGCGGTGATGTGGTTGCCTTGCCGATCCATCATCAGGATCACGTCTGGCGCGGTTGTGGCAATCGCTTCGGGTGTCATGGGTTTAAAGCCCGACACGTTCCCGGCCGCGTTCACGCCACCAGCCAGACGAATGATACTGTCTGCCTGTGTGTCCGCGCCGCCAACCATGATGCGATTATCCTGAGCCGACAGGACAAACAGAACCCGGGGTGTGCCGCCCACCGAAGCATCAACTGCATTCGAATGAGCCCCGTCAATCTTGGCACCGGTCTGAATGGCAAGTTTTTCGGCGGCATCTTCGACACCCAGGGCGACCCCGACAGCCCGGATTTTTTCCACCACGCCGTCGCGTGAATAGTCTTCACTGATCGAGACGAAGGGCACACCGGCCTCTTTGAGGACCTCTACCGCTTCGGGTGGGCCTGATCCTTCCAGCGCCACGATCAGGTCGGGTTTCACCGACAAGACCCCTTCGGGGGACAGTGCACGTATATAGCCGACATCGGGCAGGTCCAGCACATCAACCGGGTAGGTCGAGGTCCGGTCCCGCCCAACTAGGCGATCCTGCTGACCCAGGGCATAGACGATCTCGGTCACGGAACTGCCGATGGCGATGATGCGGTTGGGTTCTGGCTCATCTGCTGCGATGGCCGCTGTTCCGATCACCGCGCCGGCAAGCGCGACGACCGATGAAAACCTGCAAAGGGGGCTCATCACGCCACCTCGGTTTCTTTTTTGGATTGCAGGCCTGCCACCAGTTGATCCCAGACCGGGCGGTGATCGTTTTCGCCTGAACGGCGACCAAATATCTGCAGAATAAGACCACCTTCGGCATCGAACGCCTCAACTGACACGGCGGGACCGCGTTGGGTGGGTTTGATCACGGCCCAAACCTCGGCAATATGGTCTGAGCGCAGGTGCAAATTGAAGCGCGGATCAAGCACGTTGAACCACGGACCCATCTGTTTAAGCGTCTCAACCGACCCACCGTGAATTTCGATGCATCCACGGTTGCCGACGAAGACCATGATCTCAAGCCCTTGGTCCCGGACCTGTTCGAACATCTGGGAAACCGTTACCGGTTCTAGCGCGCGAACCAGCGGTTCACCAGCGACGCGGTAGGCGCCCAATCGGTTCATCTTCAGCTTTGAGGTCAGGCGCAGGAACTGGTGTGTATCCGTCATCTTGGCCCATTCCGATCGCAGAAGTTCGACCTTGTCGGTGTTCACCTTGGCGGCCTCGGTTGGCTTGCGCGGCTCGACATTCAGCGTTTGGGATTGGTCATCTGCCTGCAAGTTGCTGACAAGTTCGTCCCAGTGGTTCAGGTCAGAGCCATCGCGCAGAAAGATCTTGTGCACCGCATCCCCGGCGGCATCAAAAACCTGAAGGGATCGCTTTGTCCCTTTGTCCGTTTCACGTTCGATGGCAAAGGCGTGGACCCAATGGCCGGGGAACATGCGCAGGTCAATCTCTTCTGTCAGAACCATCGAAGCATGCGCACCTGAGTGGTAGTTGTCGTATTGCCCGACCTTTTCAATGACGCAGGAGAGGTTGCGCGTCAGCGCCATGACCTCACCCAGCCCGTTGAGCATCGGGAAGATGTCATCAAAGCTTGCCGAAAGCCGCGTTACGTCGATACCCGCAAACGCCGCAACGAGTTGACCTTCGGTTATTCCAAGTGATTCCGCCAAGTCGCGGTCACGTTTTCCGGTGTTTTTAGCATAGGCTGCACGAATTTGATCCGGGGCCAGAAGCACCTGTTCCGTCATGGGTTTTTCCATCTTCGATTGTCATGGGTGTCGGGCTGGCACGGCCACCGTTGAACGCGGTGTACTGCTGGCGGCGGTCGTACGGACGACCAGGAATTTATGTTGACTGTTTTAGTCAACTTTATTAACGAGCACAAGTCGCCAAAAAAGGCGATTCCAAAAATCATAAAAGACTGACCAAGCCAGCGCGGAGCAAGCATTTCCGGTCCTCTTAAAATTTCGAAGGGACAGAAATGCGTTCGCGTATTCAAAAGATGGGGTTGCTTGGTACGGTGTCGTGCCTGAGCATGGTTGCGGCTGGTGCTTCGGCGCAGGAACAGGATGAAGGCTTCCTGGGTACGCTGGAACTGGGTGAAAGCAAACGGGAAATCCAAACGGATACCGCCGTGCCGGTCACCAATATCGATCAGGAAGAGATCAACGACCGTCAGGCCAACACCGTCGCAGAACTGATTGACACGGTGCCCGGTGTGACGCTGGTCAATGGCTCGACACCGCAAGGGTCGGGGATCAATATCCGTGGGTTCGGTGCCAACGGCACCTTTGGGACCGACCAGAAAGTGCTGATCCTTGTCGATGGGGCTACAACCGGCGCGGAGGAGTTGTATCGGATCGGCAATCAGTTGTTCACTGATCCGCAGCTATACAAAAGCGTCTCAGTCATTCGCGGCACAGTAGGCTCGTTCGAATACGGTTCGGGTGTCGTAGGCGGCGTGGTTCAGTTGGAAACCAAAGACGCTTCAGATTTTACCGGTGGTGAGCCCGGCTTCCGGTTCCGCCAAACGCTGGAAGGGTATTCCAACGGGAACGGCTTTGCTTCGTCGTCCATCCTGGCCTGGCAGCCAAACCGCCAGACCGAATTCCTGTTCAACTACACCTATCGTGATCAGGACGATCAGAAGGACGGCAATGGCGATACGATCGGTAACAGCGCCTTCACGCTGCCGTCGCTTCTGGCAAAGGGTAAATACAGCTTTGGTGACGACCTCGAACACTCGATCACCGCGTCCTATAATCAGTCGACGTCGGAAGAACGCGATGTTCCGTATGACTCGTTCGGCACGACGTCGGATTCATTTGGCAACGTAGACCGCGATATCGAAACGAAAATCGGCATTCTGCGGTATCAGTACCGTCCGGCGGGCAACGACCTGATCGATCTGGACGTAAACCTTAGCTACTCGGAGCAGGAGATTGACAGCTCTTACGTGCCCGGGTCCTCAAGCCTGGAAGGAACGCCATTCTTCCCAAGCATTCGTGGGCTGGCTGACGCGACGCACAACTATGAAACCACGAAGCTGACGATCAAGAATACGTCGTACTTCCAAACCGGCGTCGCCTCGCACGACCTGCGCGCCGGGATCGAATTCATCAATCGCGAGCGTCTGGACGCGCCCTCGGCCCCCGGTGGCACCGACCGACGTGTCGCACTGTTTGCCGTGGACGATATCCAGATCGGCGATCAGCTGACCATCACTCCGGCGATCCGGTACGAGACGCAGGACATCAAAGGCGACGGTGATGCATCGGCTCCGCGCAATGAAAGCTATGACAACAACGCGCTGATGGGCGGTTTGTCTGCAAGGTACGAATTTGCCAGCGGCTTTGCCGTGTTCGGCAGTGGGGCATACACGGAAAACCTGCCAATCATCGACGATCTGGGCACACCAGCATACATGACCCAACCTGAAAAGTCGCGCACATGGGAAGCGGGCTTCTCGTATAACCGTGGCGATATTTTTGCTGCGGGTGATGTGGTTCGTGCCAAGGTCAATTTCTATAAGACAGATCTTTGGGACATCACGTCTTATGTATCGGGCAGTCCTTCCCGCCCGCTGCAGGAAGTTGAAACCAAGGGCGTTGAAATCGAGGCATCTTATGCCAGCGCGGCTGGGTACTATGTCGACTTCAATGCAAACATCGTCAAAGGGACTGAAACCAGCTCGCTTGGCGTGGACTCACCATGGCGGAACGAGCCGACAGACTCGGCCCGGGTAACAGTCGGCAAACGCTTTGGCGAAACTCTGGACGTCAGCTGGGAGCTGTTCGGCGCCAAATCCGGCACCGACTCAAGCGGAGATCCGGTTGCTGGCTACGGCGTGAACACCCTGCGCGCGACCTATCTGCCGCAGGAAGGCGCGTTTCAAGGTTTCGAAGTTCGCGCAGGCGTCGAGAACATCTTTGACAAGAACTATCTGCCGAACCTTTCGACCCGCAACTCACCGGGCCGGAACTTCAAGCTGACCCTGGCCAAAACCTTCTGATCCACACGAAAGGACCAGTCATGCAGACAACAATCAAAAGAAATGCTCGGGTGGTCCTGCTGGCCCTGCTCCCAATTTTGGGGGCAGGGATTGCCAGCGCAGAGGAAACGCAAAAGCCCAGCGGCGTAGCAATCGAACTCAGCAGTGCCGAGGCAAAGGGCGAAAGCTGTTTGCTGAGCTTTGTCGCTGAAAACGCCTATGACATCGATATCGATGGCGCGGTTTATGAGACCGTTCTTTTCGGCGCAGAAGGTCAGGTGGCCCTTCTGACACTACTTGATTTTGCCGAATTGCCTGCGGGCAAGCCCCGTGTGCGGCAGTTCCAGTTCGACGACATGGCTTGCGATCAGATCAGCCGAATACTGATCAACGGTGTGCAGGAATGCGTGACACAATCTGACATGGCCGATGCCTGCATGTCCGGGCTTACGCTCAAAAGTCGTCTTGAAACGGAAGTGGTCGGGTGAGGTTATGGACGCAGTTATAAGAAAAATAATGGAAATTCTGGAATTGGGCGGGCCGGTTGTTGCCATCCTGATCGTGACTTCAATCGCAACACTTTCGTTGGTTCTGTACAAGCTGTGGCAGTTTCGGGCCGCAGGTGTCGGGCGTCATATTGAGCTTTCGCGCGCCATTCAGGCCTGGGATCGCAGGGACTTTGCCGAGACAAGGGCGCATCTGGGCAATAGCCGCAGCTACTTGGCGCCGGTGATCGCGATGGCTTTGTCTGGAGAGGATCGCACCTTGTCAGAACGTACCGACGCCGAGGCCGAAGCGCGGTTTGCCCAACTTGAGCAAGGGCTCAACGTCTTGGATATGGTCGCCCAACTTGCGCCGCTTCTGGGGCTTTTCGGGACCGTATTGGGCATGATCGAGGCGTTCCAAACCCTTCAGGGCGCGGGCAATTCTGTTGATCCATCGCTTCTTGCTGGTGGTATTTGGGTGGCCCTGTTGACGACCGCTGCCGGCCTTGCGGTTGCGATGCCGACTTCGATGGTTCTGACGTGGTTCGAGGCGCGCATGAACCGAGAGCGTAGTTTTGCCAACCGCGCTTTGAGAACTGTGTTTGCACCGGGCTATGCTGAGGACGCGCCGGTGGCTGATCAAACCCCGCAACAGGTTTTCGCCCATGGCACTTAACGTCCGCAGAAGACGGCGCAAGCGCTTGTCGATGACGTCCTTGATTGACGTCATCTTTCTGCTGTTGCTGTTCTTCATGCTGACGTCGACGTTCTCCAAATATGGCGAAATCGAATTTGCCACCGCTGCCGCCGGAGGCACAGAAACAGACCGGACAATCCGTTTTGTCAAACTCGAAGCCAACCGCATTTTGGTGGATGGCTCTCCCGCCACGTTCGAAGATGTGGCCGCGGTGATGGCAGCTGGTAAGCCTCAGATCGCGCTGATCAGTCTTGGACGGAGTGCCACCTCACAACAGTTGATCGATCTGCTTTCCGAACTGAGCGGTGTCGAGCAGTTGCGCGCGCAGGTGATCGGATGATTCAACTGAAGTCCAAGGAAAAACATGGCCGTGAGCCGACGATTGCGCTGATCAATGTCGTCTTTCTGATGCTCATCTTTTTCATGATTGCAGGCACCCTTGCGCCGCCGCTGAGCCAATCGGTGAAGCTGGTGGAAACCAGTGATCTGGACGGTCGCGAGCCACCCGATGCTATGGTCATTCGTAGCGATGGTTCACTGGAATACCGGGGCGCCGAACTGACTGGAATTGAGGCGTATGTGGAACGCGCGTCGATCAACCTGCCGCTGGATGATGTTCGCGTCGTGCCGGACCGGGCTTTGCCTGCTGTTCGGCTGAAAGAGGTCAGTGATACCTTGCGTGCGCTGGGTGCAAAAAGGGTGTACGTGGTCACAGAAAGGGGTTTGCAATGATACCCAGATCTCGTGGCATAGCTGTTGCGGCTTTGGCGCTGGCCGCAGCCACCCATGTTCTTGCCCTGCATGACTTTTCCGCAGGTGAACCGGTGCTTGTCGAAGGTGGCGGGTCGGGCGAAGTTGCTGCGCTGGGGGATGCCTTCAAGGACTATGTGACGGGGGCCACCGCCTCGGCACCCGCTACTGCGCATCAACCGACAGTCGCACCGACACAGCAACAAACGGCGGTTAGCCCAACCTCTCAGGCCCAGGCGTCGGTTCCAGGGGCGATCAAGCATACCGTCGCCGACAGCACAGCGGCTGTCGCGGTGACCCATCGACAAGCATCCGCCGAAGCGCAAGAAGCAGTGCCGTCAGAGACCGAAGCCGTTGCGAAAACCCCGGCCATGAAACCAACGGATCCGACCAAACAAAAGGTCGATCAGGTTGCGTCGCAGGCAGGAAATTCTGAAAAAAGCGCCAGAAAAGGCAACGCATCGGGAAAAACCAGCAAAGGCGCTGCGACGGCCAAAAAGACAAGTTCCATAGCGGCCGGGCAGGGTAACGCTGAGGTCAGCAATTACAGAGGGCACGTAATGCGCAAGATAACTCGTGCCCGACGTAAGAACGTCAATATTCGTGGTGCAGTGTTGGTGAGTTTTCGGATTGGCGACAATGGGGCGCTTGTAAGTGTCACCGTCAAGCGCGGCTCGGGGTCGAAACGACTGGATCAGGTGGCACTTGCGCAAGTACGCGCGGCAGCGCCGTTTCAGCCACCACCTGCCGCAGCCCGTCGTGATTACATGATTGAGATCGTTGGAAAGTAAGAACGACTTGCGCTGCCCGATCAGAGTTTTGAATCAGACAGAAGGCGGCGCTTTTCGGCCATTGCCTCACGGCGGCGTCTTTCAATGCCAAGCTTGAAGGACTCTTCTACAAAGTCGATGTGGTCATACGCAGCTTTTTCCGCGCGTGCTTCGTCGCCTGCGATGACCGCCATTCCCAGTTCGCGATGCTGCTCCATCAGCAGCTTGCCCGTGCCGTCGATGGTCTTCAGAAAATCACGATTGTAGAACACGCCTTGCCGTGTGAGCTCATAGATCGAAGCCATCATGTGGATGAGCGTCGCGTTTTGGCTGGCGTCCACAATTGCGGCGTGCAGTGCAAAATCAGCTTCACGCGAGGCCAATGCATCCTTCTCGCGCCAGGCGCGTTCATCCTCGGCCAAGATATTCGTGATCCGTTCCTTATCCGCTTTGGTCGCCCGCCGCGCGGCGAGCTTAGCGGCAAAGCCTTCCTGTTCGCGCCTGTATTCGAGATAGTCAAAAAAAGCGGGCTCATGGCGTTCGTAAAGCGCCAACAGGGCGGGGAGCATGGCGCTGCCTGTCAACGCAGCTACGAAAGTGCCTTCACCATGCTGTGTCGTCACCAGGCCCCGCTCTTCAAGAACCGCCAGCGCCTCACGTAGTTTGGGGCGAGATACGCGAAGGGTTTCCGCCAGATCGCGTTCTGATGGCAGTTTGCGACCCTGCTTGAGGATGCCCGAAGCAATCAGGTCTTCAATCTGAGCCACCACTGCATCCGAGAGTGATTCGTGCCCGATTGGTTCGAAAATCGCTGTCGTGTTCATCGTGGTTTACCCTTCTGAAGAAGATTCAGAACCCATTTGGTAAATAAAAGTAACCTTTGAGTGTGTGTTTTTCAATGCCTGATTTCATGGGGTAACCTCTCGGAAAATTTAGAGCGCAACTGGTTACCAGTAAACAAAAAAGTCCGAAACACTTGCTTAGGCATCGTTGGCGGCGGCCCTCTTAAGTTTAGGCGATCTGGGTCATTTCTAGGCAAATGGCAATCGAGCCATTGGTAAATAAAGTTGTTGACTGAAATGTTTGGTCAACTTTATTTACCAGTGTGGCGCAGGAAGATCTCGCGTCACAAATTCATCGGACGCCAAGTCCGACCGACCCTGGAGGAGATTTCATGAAAAAGACCCTGACGAGCCTTGCCGTGGCTGCCAGCCTGATGGCGGCACCTGCGGTTGCTGCTGACAAACTGCTGCTGAAAACCCCGATTGCTTTCTCGACCGAGCTTCCAGGGTTGGGTTCCCCGATCCCTCGTGTTGCCGAGCAGCTTGACCTGATGTCTGGCGGTACGCTGAAGATGAAGGTTTACGAGCCGGGCAAATTGGTCCCGCCGTTCGAAATTCTGGATGCCGTATCGACTGGCAAGATTAACTCGGGCTACACCACCGCTGGTTACTGGGCGGGTAAAATCCCGGCTGCGCCGCTGTTCTCGGCGGTTCCGTTTGGCCCTGAGGCGGGCGAATACATGGCGTGGCTGTATTACGGCAACGGAATGTCGCTGTACCAAGAGATGTATGATCAGGCGGGATACAACGTTCATGTAATCCCCTGCGCGGTTATCGCCCCTGAAACGTCGGGCTGGTTCGCGACCGAGATCAACACCCCTGAAGATCTGAGTGGCCTCAAGATGCGCTTCTTCGGTCTGGGTGGAAAAGTCATGCAGAAACTGGGCGTGGCAACCTCGTTGCTGCCGGGCGGTGAGATTTTCCCCGCGCTTGAAAAAGGCGCCATCGACGCAACCGAGTTTTCGATGCCTGCCATCGACGCGCGTCTGGGCTTTCACAAACTGGTTAAGTTCAACTATTTCCCCGGTTGGCACCAGCAGGCGACCGTGTTCGAGCTGATGATCAACAAGGACGTCTGGAACGAAACCAGCGAGCAGCACAAGGCGATCATCGAAAACGCCTGTAAGGCTTCGATGGCTGACAGTTTTGCCGAAGGTGAGGCCATCCAGCACGCGGCCCTGATCGACAACGTTGAAAACAACGGCGTCACCATCAAGCAATGGTCGCCCGAGATGCTGGACACCTTCCGTGCCACCTGGGATGAGGTTGCTGCCGAAGAGGCCGCCAACGATGCCTTCTTTGCCAAGGTTCTGGCCGACATGAACGAATTCCGCGACGGCTATGTCCTGTGGAAAACCAACGCGTTCCTCCCCCGTCAGTAACCCGACTTGCTGACGCGTCCGGGGCAGGGGCAACTCCGCCTCGGACATTATCAGGATTTTAGACCTGCATTCCCTTGACCGCGCTCGCGCCGGTCAGCTGAGCGAGGATTACCCATGGCCACGCAAAAGAACTTAAGTGACCCAGTCGAAGCCTATGAAGGCATCCTGGAACATCCTGACACTGACCGTCAGAAGATCGCCGTTGCTATTGATACAGGTGTCAAAGCCGTCGGGCACGTAGTGATGTGGGCCAATGTCCTCTTGATGGCCGCGATCTTCAGCCAGGTCTCGCTGCGCTATCTGTTCAGCCAGAACTATCCCAAATTGGACGAGATCCAGTGGCACTTTTATGGCATCGTCACGATGATCGGTATTTCTTATGCCTTGATCACAGACAGCCATGTGCGCGTCGACGTTCTGCACATGCAACTGTCCCGTCGCGCGCAGCGTGTGATCGAAGTGATCGGCATTCTGACCCTGCTGACCCCGTTCATCTATCTGATGATCGATCAAGGGTATGATTACTTCTACGAGAGCTTCCGCGTCAGCGAGCGCTCGGACAGCCCCACAGGTCTGCCTGCGCGCTGGGCCTTCAAGGCGGTCATTCCGATCAGTTTTGTTCTGTTGGGCTTGGCCGCGGTGGCGCGATTGATCCATGACGGGCATGCGCTGATGTACGGGCCGGCGTCAGAGCGCGAAGGTGCGCCTTTGCGTCGGATCCTGTTGGTGCTGGCCGTATTTGCCGCGGTCTGTATTGGCCTGACCTTCCTGGTTGAAACGACTGAGGAAAAGCTGGTCATCGCGATGTTCCTGACATTCATTGCGCTGCTTTTCACCGGGTATCCGGTAGCCTGGGTTCTGGCGGGTGTGGGCGTTGCCTATTGTGGGCTGGCCTACCTGTTTGACAACGATCTGATGCTGTGGACCGGGCTCGAGAGTACCTTTACCGGGCTCGATTACCTGACCCTTGGCGCTGTGGTGAACCGGGTCTACGCGACCATGTCCAACGCGGTTCTGGTTGCGCTGCCGATGTTCATCTTTATGGGCCTGATGCTGGACGAAAGCGGTGTGGCCGAGCGTCTGATGTCCTCGATGCAGCGCCTATTTGGTACGGTGCGCGGGGGATTGGCTATCACCGTAACCCTGATCGGCATCATTCTGGCGGCTTCGACCGGCATCATCGGTGCGTCCGTGGTTCTGCTGGGTGTGCTGTCGCTGCCGTCAATGATGCAGCAAAAGTACCAACCGACGCTGGCGGCTGGAGTGGTTTCGGCCTCAGGCACGCTGGGCATCCTGATCCCACCGTCGATCATGCTGGTGATCATGGCCGACCAGATGGCTTTGTCGGTAGGTGATCTGTTCATGGCCGCGGTCTTTCCGGGTGTCATCATCGGTGGTCTGTACCTGACCTACATCTTCATCCTCGCCTTGGTGAAACGCGATGCGGCACCAGTGCCCGAGGGTGCAAAAGCCCCCGATTGGGCCGCCGTCAAGGACGTGCTGTTTGCCGTTATCCCAACGCTGTTGCTGATCCTTGCGGTACTGGGTTCGATCTTTGCCGGGCTGACGACGCCAACCGAGGCTTCGGGCATCGGTGCACTGGGTGCCACGCTGCTCGCGCTGGGTTATCGCAAGTTGACATTCGCCAAGCTGTGGAATGTGCTGGTCTCGACCTTCAACACCACTGCTTACATCTTCGCGATCTTCCTAGGCGCGACCGTGTTTTCGTATGTCCTACGAGAACTGGGTGGAGATGAGCTGATCGAACACGTTGTGCAGTCCACCGGCTTTGGTGCGAACGGCACGATCCTCTTCATCCTGTTTATCGTCTTCCTGCTGGGTTTTGTTCTGGACTGGATCGAAATCACGCTGATCGTGCTGCCGCTGATGCGCCCCATCGTGAACGGTCTGGGCATCGATATTCCCGGATTTGGAGTACTGGATGAACCGGCGCTTGTGTGGTTTGTGATCCTGGTGGCGGTTACGCTGCAAACCAGCTTCCTAACCCCACCCGTTGGTTTTGCCTTGTTCTATCTCAAGGGCGTCTGCCCGCCCGAGATCAAACTGACGCATATCTACAAGGGCATCATCCCCTTTGTCCTGCTGCAATTGACCGGACTGGCGCTTGTATTCCTGTGGCCCACACTTGCCACCTGGTTGCCATCCGTCGCCTATTAAGGAGGAAGAGTCATGCGTCTGAAGGACTGTCATAACTTTCAGGATTTCCGCAGATTGGCCAAGCGCCGCCTGCCGGGGCCGATCTTCAACTATATTGACGGCGGCGCGGATGATGAGGTGACTTACCGCGAAAACACACGGACGTTTGATCGGTGTGATCTGCTGCCATCGGTCCTGCGTGGGGTGACGGACGTGGACATGTCGGTCACCGTGATGGGGCAAAAGCTGGATATGCCGATTTATTGCTCGCCGACGGCTTTGCAGCGCCTTTTCCACCATCAAGGGGAACGTGCTGTGGCAGCGGCCGCCGAGAAATATGGCACCATGTTCGGTGTGTCGTCGCTGGGCACCGTGTCCATGGAAGAATTGCGCCAGAAGCATAAGAACCCGCAGGTCTATCAGTTCTACTTCCACAAAGATCGCGGGCTGAACTCTGCCATGATGCAGCGCGCCAAAGAGGCGGGTGTCGAGGTGATGATGCTGACCGTCGACAGCATCACCGGCGGCAATCGCGAACGGGACCTGCGCACAGGCTTTTCAATCCCGTTTCGCCTGACTTTGGGCGGCATGATCCAATTCGCGATCAAGCCGATGTGGGGCATCAACTATGTCACGCATGAAAGGTTCCGCCTGCCGCAATTGGACGAACATGTGGATATGGGCGGCGGCGCCAGTTCGATCGGTGGCTACTTCACTGACATGTTGGACCCGTCGATGGACTGGGATGATGTGGCCGAGATGGTGCGTGAGTGGGATGGCCAGTTCTGCCTCAAAGGTATCATGACAGTCGAGGACGCACGCCGTGCGGTTGAGATCGGGTGTACCGGCATCATCCTGTCGAACCACGGCGGTCGCCAGTTGGACGGCTCGCGTACGCCGTTTGATCAGTTGGCCGAGATTGTGGATGCCGTCGGCGACAAGCTGGACGTGATGATGGACAGCGGAATTCAGCGCGGAACCCATGTGCTCAAGGCGTTGTCTTTGGGTGCCAAGGCGGTCGGGGTAGGGCGGCACTATCTGTATCCATTGGCTGCCGCTGGTCAGCCGGGCGTCGAACGGGCGCTGGGATTGATGCGGGCTGAGATTGAGCGCGACATGAAGCTGATGGGCGTTACGCGGATCGACGAACTGTCGCGCGCCAACCTGCGCTTCCGTGATCCGACGAGCAGCCCGAGCGATGCACATCGGAACGCGGCATGACCAACGAAGCCCTCATAACCAAATTTCGCGCCATCGTCGGTCCCCGTAATGTGCTAAAAGGCGCACGCGCGACCGAGCGGTTCCGCCGCGGGTTCAGATCGGGTGAGGGCGAGGCACTCTGCGTAGTTCAGCCCGGCACCCTGCTGGAACAGTGGAACGTATTGCAGGCCTGTGTCGCCGCCGACAAGATCGTCATCATGCAGGCGTCCAATACTGGCCTGACCGAAGGGTCTGCGCCCAAAGGCGGTTACGATCGTGACGTTGTGCTGATTAATGTCAGTCGGATGAAAGCCCTGCACCTTTTGCAAGACGGTCAGCAGGTTCTTAGCCTGCCGGGCGCGTCTCTGTTTGAGTTGGAGAAGCAGCTAAGGCCACTGGGGCGAACACCGCATTCGGTAATCGGGTCCTCCAGCATTGGGGCCTCGATCGTGGGTGGGGTTTGCAACAATTCCGGCGGGTCGCTTTGCGAGCGTGGGCCCAGCTATACAGAGCTTGCCCTTTTCGCCCAGATCGCCGCGGATGGGACGCTGAAACTGGTGAACCATCTGGGACTGGATTTGGGCGACACTCCAGAGGAAATCCTGACCCGTGTTGAAGCCGGGGATTTCGACAAGGATGCCCCGACACCTCAGGGTCGCAATGCGTCGGACCCGGATTACACTGCGATCCTGCGCGATGTCGATGCGGACACGCCCTCGCGTTACAACAATGACGAACGGCTGTTGTACGAAGTGTCCGGCTGTGCGGGCAAACTGGCGGTATTCGCAGTGCGGCTTGATACCTTCCCGACCTATGAGCGTGAGCAGGTCTTTTACATCGGTACAAACGACCCTGCTGACCTTACCGACCTACGTCGCCACATCCTGACGCACTTCAAAACACTGCCAGTTTCAGCCGAATACGTTCATCGCGAGTGTTTCGACATCGCTGCGAAATACGGTAAGGACACTCTGGTTATGATCGACAAGCTGGGGACCGACCGGCTGCCGTTGTTCTTTGCCTTAAAAGGCGCGGTGGACTCGCGTCTGAACAAGTTTTCGTTGACCCGGGGTTTCACCGACAAGTTCATGCAGGTTGTTGCAAAGCTTTGGCCCGAGCATCTGCCGGAGTTCCTGTATGAGTATCGTGACAGGTATGAACACCACCTCATCTTGAAAGTGCATGACAGCGGTATCGAAGAGGCGGCGGTGTTTCTTCCCGAATTCTTTGGTTCCCGCAGCGCCGAATTTGTCACCTGCACCCCGCGTGACGCCAAGATCGCCGGGTTGCATCGATTTGCTGCTGCGGGTGCCGCTGTGCGGTATGGCCATGTCCATTCCGACGAAGTCGAAGAGATACTGGCGCTGGATATCGCGCTGCGTCGCAATGATCGTGATTGGTTCGAAACGCTGCCGCCTGAGATCACCGATCAGTTGGTTGGCAAAGTCTATTACGGCCACTTGATGTGCCACGTGATGCACCAGGATTACATCATCAAAAAGGGATGCGATCCAAGGGCGATCAAGACTGCGATGCTTCGAATACTTGATGAGCGCGGGGCCGAATATCCGGCCGAGCACAATGTCGGCCACCTCTACAAGGCCAAGCCGGATCTCGCGGCGCATTACAGGCGCTGCGATCCAACTAATTCCTTTAACCCCGGGATCGGTAAAATGTCGAAGTTCCGGGATTACGTCGGTGACAAGCCCCGGTGACCGTGGTCGCAATCGCGTGCCGTCCTTTGCGTGTTGACCGTGAGCGGTTGCATAAACACTCCGATAACTCTCTGTAAGAAAATAATTTTAAGATTAAAATTTCAAGTAGTTTAATACTAAACCTTTCCTGAAACGCATAGCCGCTATTCCGCTCAGGCCTATCCGGTGGTAAAAAATTACGCTACGTAACACTGCAAGTTAGGTCAAAGTCACTGACTAATTGGAGGGATTAGAGATGACACGAACTGCACTTGTAACCGGTGGTAGCCGGGGTATCGGCGAAGCGATTTCCAGAAAGTTGAAAGCTGAAGGATATACTGTTGCCGCGACCTATGCCGGCAATGACGAAAAGGCGGCTGCTTTTACCGCCGAGACCGGCATCAAAACCTATAAATGGAATGTCGCAGATTACGAAGCCTCGGCCGCTGGGATCGCGCAGGTCGAGGCCGAGATTGGATCGATCGATATTGTGGTCGCCAACGCCGGGATTACCCGCGACGCGCCGTTCCACAAGATGACGCCCCAGCAGTGGAAAGATGTCATAGACACCAACCTGACCGGCGTTTTCAACACCATCCACCCAATCTGGCCCGGTATGCGCGAGCGTAAGTTCGGCCGTGTCATTGTCATCAGTTCTATCAACGGCCAGAAAGGCCAGTTTGCGCAAGCCAACTATGCCGCCACCAAGGCAGGTGATCTGGGAATCGTCAAATCTCTGGCACAGGAAGGCGCGCGCGCAGGCATTACCGCAAACGCTATCTGCCCCGGTTATATCGCCACTGAGATGGTCATGGCCGTGCCTGAAAAGGTCCGCGAGGCCATTATCGGCCAAATCCCGGCGGGACGGCTGGGCGAACCCGAGGAAATCGCCCGCTGTGTGGCCTTCTTGGCCTCGGATGACGCCGGGTTTGTCAACGGCTCAACGATTTCTGTCAACGGCGCACAATTCTTCGTCTGACACTCCTCGGGACACAGTTTGAGAAAGGAACCTGCCCAATGAAAGACCTCGAACCCGATATCGACCCGGTAGAAAGTCAGGAATGGCAGGACGCCATTGAAGACGTGATTGAACGAGACGGTGCGAACCGTGCGCATTTCCTGTTGGACAAGGCCGTGCAGAAGGCCCGCGCCGCCGGGGCGACGCTGCCGTTTTCGGCTACAACGCCCTATCAGAATACCATCCCGGTCGATGATCAGTACGCCTTTCCCGGCGATCCTGAGATGGAGTGGCGGATCCGTACGATCAACCGCTGGAACGCCATGGCAACCGTGGTTCGACGCAACAAAGTCAGCAGCGAATATGGCGGCCACATTGCCTCCTTTGCCTCATCAGCTGTTATGTATGACGTGGGCCTGAACCACTTCTGGCGATCGAAATCGGCGATCCACGGTGGCGACCTGGTGTTTTTTCAAGGCCATGTGATCCCCGGCATCTATGCCCGGTCCTTCATGGAAGGGCGCATCACTGAAGAGCAGCTGGAAAACTTCCGCTCCGAGGTCGATGGCGGCGGGCTGTCCAGCTATCCGCACCCGTGGTTGATGCCGGATTACTGGCAGTTCCCGACGGTCTCGATGGGCTTGGGTCCACTGATGGCAATCTATCAGGCGCGGTTCATGAAATACATGCACAACCGGGGTCATATCGACATGGCCGACCGTAAAGTGTGGTGCTTCCTCGGCGATGGCGAGATGGACGAACCCGAAAGCCGGGGTGCAATTGACCTGGCCGTGCGAGAAGGCCTGGATAACCTGATCTTCGTGATCAACTGCAACCTGCAACGGCTCGATGGTCCGGTTCGCGGCAACGGCAAGATCGTGCAAGAACTTGAGGGCGACTTCCGCGGTGCGGGCTGGAACGTGATCAAGCTGCTTTGGGGTAAGGGCTGGGATCAACTGCTGGAAAAAGATACGAGCGGGCGGTTGCGTCAGTTGATGGATGAAACCGTCGATGGCGACTACCAAACGTTCAAGTCGAAAGACGGCGCTTATATCCGCGAACATTTCTTTGGGAAATACCCGGAAACCGCTGCTTTGGTCGAAGACTGGACCGACGATCAGATCTGGGCATTGCGCCGGGGCGGACATGACCCAGAAAAAGTCTATACCGCATTCAAGCGCGCGACCGAGAACGAGGGCACGCCGACCTGCCTGCTGGTGAAAACCGTCAAGGGCTACGGCATGGGCTCGGCCGGTGAGGGGCAGAACACCACCCACCAGCAAAAGAAACTGGCCGAAGATCAGTTGCGTGCGTTCCGTGATCGGTTCCAGATCCCGGTCAGTGACGAAGACCTGCCCAACGCGCCGTTTGTGTCGTTGAACAACGCACAAAAGGCTTACCTGGCCGATCGACGCAAGGCTTTGGGCGGTGAGTTCCCCAAACGCGACAGCAGCGCTCCGGCGTTGGAGATCCCCGAACTTTCCAAGTTCGAAGCTCAACTAAAGGGCACCGGTGATCGCGAGATCTCGACGACGATGGCCTTTGTCCGCATCCTGACCACGCTGTTGCGTGACAAGGGAATGGGCAAGAACGTGGTGCCGATCGTGCCGGACGAAAGCCGGACCTTTGGGATGGAGGGGCTGTTCCGCTCGGTCGGGATCTACAACCCCTCGGGTCAGAACTATACCCCTGAAGATGCTGATCAGATGATGTTCTACAAGGAAACGACCAACGGTCAGGTCCTGCAGGAAGGCATCAACGAGGCTGGCGCCATGGCCGATTGGATTGCGGCAGCGACTGCGTATTCCAATCACGGCGTCCCGATGATCCCGTTCTTCATCTACTATTCGATGTTTGGCTTCCAGCGCATCGGTGATCTGGCCTGGGCGGCTGGTGATAGTCGTGCGCGGGGCTTCATGCTGGGCGGTACGGCCGGTCGGACGACGCTGAACGGTGAAGGTCTTCAACACGAGGATGGCCACAGCCACATTCTTGCGGGCACTATCCCGAACTGCATCACCTACGATCCGACCTTCAGCTATGAAGTCGCAGTGATCATCCAGAATGGTCTGCAGCGCATGTATGGCGATCAGGAAGATATCTATTTCTACCTGACCCTGATGAACGAAAACTATACGCACCCCGATATGCCGATGGGCGCGGAAGAGGGGATCATCAAGGGGCTGTATCGGTTTCAGGAAACCAAGAAGCCAGGCAAGAAGCACGTCAACCTGATGGGCTCGGGCACCATTCTTGTGCAGGCGATGAAAGCAGCGGAATTGCTGAAGAAAGATTTCGGCGTGACGTCTGATATCTGGTCGGCCACCTCCTTCAACGAATTGGCCCGTGACGGACAGGATGCGGCACGCGCCAACCGTCTGGACCCGCTGGCAGAGGAACGCGTGCCTTACGTTACCGAACAGCTTTCAAAGGCCAAAGGTCCGATCATCGCGGCGACTGACTACATGAAGAACTACGCCGAGCAGATCCGCGCCTTTGTGCCGGGCCGCTATACGGTGCTGGGCACGGATGGGTATGGCCGTTCGGACAGCCGCGTGAACCTGCGCCGGTTCTTCGAGGTCGATGCCAATCATATCGCGGCGGCGGCAATGGTCGATCTGTATCGCGAAGGTGCGGTGACCAAGGCCGAGCTCGAGAAGGCGCTCAAGACATATGAAATCGACGGCGACAAGCCGAACCCCCGGTTGGTTTAAACCCACGGGGCACGAGGAGACGTAGAAATGGCAATCGAAGTAACAGTCCCGGATATCGGGGATTTTGCAGAGGTCCCGGTGATCGGCATCCTGGTCTCGGTCGGTGACACCATCGCCGCCGAGGACCCGCTGATCGAATTGGAAAGCGACAAGGCAACGATGGAGGTTCCGTCCCCCGCCGCAGGTGTCGTCAAGGAAATCAAAGTGTCCGAGGGCGACAACGTTTCTGAAGGCGCGCTGATCCTGCTGCTGGAAGGCGAGGGGACACCCGCCGCCCCGGCCGAGGCCGCGCCAGCCGCCGCACCGGCACCTGCAGCTGCCCCCGCGCCAGCCACCCCGGCGGCGCCGGTGATGGACCAAGGGTTCGGCAAGGCCCATGCCTCGCCATCGGTGCGCGCCTTTGCCCGTCAGCTGGACATTGACCTGTCCAAGGTCAACGGCTCGGGCCGCAAGGGTCGTATCCTGCGCGAGGACGTCACCAAGTTCCTCAAATCCACGAATGCGACCGCTCCGGCTGCGGCGGGTGCATCGGGTGGCATGGGCATCCCACCAATCCCGGTTGTCGATTTCTCAAAGTTCGGCCCGGTCGAAGACGTGGAAATGCCTCGGATCAAAAAGCTGTCTGGACCTGCGTTACACCGGTCGTGGCTCAACATCCCGCATGTCACCCATAATGATGAGGCCGACATCACCGAGCTGGACAAATACCGCAAGGAAATGGACACGATGGCCAAGGAAGAAGGCTATCGCGTCACATTGCTGAGCTTTGTGGTCAAGGCCTCGGTCAATGCGCTGAAACAGCATTGGGAATTTAACTCGTCGATCCACCCGGATGGCGACAAGCTGATCCGCAAATCCTACTACAACATCGGTTTTGCGGCGGACACGCCGAACGGACTGGTTGTGCCGGTCATCAAAGATGCGGATCGTAAGGGCATTGTCGAGATCTCCAAGGATCTGATGGAATTGTCGGGCAAGGCGCGTGCAGGTGAGCTGAAATCGAACGACATGCAGGGCGCGACGTTCACGATCTCGTCGCTGGGCGGTATCGGTGGCACCCATTTCACTCCGATTGTCAACGCGCCTGAGGTGGCCATTCTAGGCCTGACCCGGTCGAAGATGGCTCCGGTCTGGAATGGCGAAGAATTCGTGCCGCGCCTGATGCAGCCCTTGTCTCTCAGCTATGACCACCGTGCCGTTGATGGCGCCTTGGCCGCGCGCTTTTGCGTCACGCTCAAGACGCTGTTGGGTGACATGCGCAAGTTGATGTGGTGAGGAGAGAACAGATGGACGTCAATGTACCCGATATCGGCGATTTCTCCGATGTGCCCGTGCTCAGCATTCTTGTCTCGGTTGGTGACACCGTCGCCGCCGAAGACCCGCTGATCGAACTGGAATCCGACAAGGCTACAATGGAGGTTCCGTCCCCCGCCGATGGCAAGGTCGTCTCGATTGCCGTTGCCGAAGGTGACAATGTTTCGGAAGGCGCGCTGATCCTGACTTTGGAAGCCGCCGAAGGCGCAACACCCGAGGCCGCCCCGGCCGAGGCACCTGCCGCCCCTCAGGCTGTGGCCGCCACCGGCGCTTCAGTCGGGCAGGGCGATGTGCATGCCGAAGTGGTTGTGCTGGGCTCGGGCCCCGGTGGTTACACCGCAGCCTTCCGCGCCGCCGATCTGGGCAAAAAGGTTGTCATGATCGAGCGCAACCCGACGCTGGGCGGTGTCTGCCTGAACGTGGGCTGTATCCCTTCGAAGGCGTTGTTGCACGTGGCCAAGGTTATCACCGAGGCCGAAGAGATGGGCGCGCATGGTGTCAACTTTGGCAAGCCTAAGATTGACCTGGACGAATTGCGCGCCTTCAAAAACAGCGTTGTCGGCAAACTGACCGGCGGTTTGGACGGTTTGTCCAAGGGCCGCAAGGTCCAGATCGTGCGTGGCTACGGTCGCTTCTCGGGTCCGAACATGATCGAGGTCATGGGCGATGACGGAATGACAACGGTTTCCTTTGACCAATGCATCATTGCGGCGGGATCTGAACCGGTTGAGCTGCCCTTTATTCCGCATGACGATGACCGCGTGATCGACTCGACAGGTGCGCTGGAACTGGCGGATGTTCCAAAGCGGATGCTGGTTCTGGGCGGCGGCATCATTGGTCTGGAAATGGCTTGCGTTTATGACGCGCTGGGCTCGGACATCACCGTGGTCGAGTTGATGGATCAGATTATCCCTGGTGCGGACAAGGATATCGTTAAACCTCTGATGACCCGCATCAAGGGCCGGTACGAAAACATTTTCCTAAAGACCAAGGTCACAGCGATTGAACCGTTGAAAAAGGGCCTCAAGGTCACGTTCGAGGATGACAAGGGCGAAAGCTTCACCGACACGTTCGACAAGGTTCTGGTGGCCGTAGGACGCAAACCCAACGGCAAACTGATCGACGCCGAGAAAGCCGGGGTCGCGGTGGATGAGCGTGGCTTTATCGCCGTGGACAACCAACTGCGCACCGGCGTGCCGCATATCTTCGCCATCGGCGATTTGGTCGGCCAGCCGATGCTGGCGCACAAGGCCGTGCACGAAGGCAAGGTTGCAGCCGAGGTTGCCGCCGGTCACAAGCGGTTCTTCGACGCGAAACTGATCCCTTCGGTCGCTTATACCGACCCGGAAGTGGCTTGGTGTGGCTTGACTGAGACCGACGCGAAGGCCAGGGGGATCAAGGTCGAAAAAGGCGTGTTCCCATGGGCCGCGTCGGGCAAATCTCTGTCCAATGGCCGATCCGAAGGCATCACCAAACTGCTGTTCGATCCACAGGATCAGCGCATCGTGGGTGCCTGCATCGTCGGCACCAACGCCGGTGATCTGATCTCCGAGACTGCTCTGGCCATCGAAATGGGGGCGGATGCGGTCGATCTTGGTCACACGATCCACCCCCACCCGACGCTCAGCGAGACAGTGAACTTCGCGGCCGAGATGTTCGAGGGCACAATCACCGATCTCATCCCGCCCAAGAAACGCAGCTAGGATCATGGCGATGAAGATAGGCACACCGAGAGAGACTTATGACGGTGAGAACCGTGTTGGGATGACGCCGGAGTCTGCGTTGCAGCTTCAGAAGTTGGGCTATGAATGTCTGATTGAGAAGGGTGCTGGTGCTGCGGCTGGATTTTCGGATGC
>NZ_JBXWQI010000028.1:0-33262 GCF_059612305.1 Ruegeria sp. CDSA033
ATCAGACATGGTCACCGCTCTATTTTCGAACCGTGAATCACGCAGCCAAGCGGAAATCAATGGGTCCTGACCCTAATCTAGGCGTCGAGCCAATTCTTCAGCGCTTTCGTCGTAGTAGACCATCAACATCTTTATGTCTGTGTGGCCAACCATTTTCGCCAGGGCAAGGACATCCAGTTTTTTTGACAAGGTGGTAATGGCCGCATGGCGCGAGTCATGAAACGTTAGCCCCTCGATGTTCGCCTTGTCGCGGGATTTTCGGAACAGAACATCCAATTGACGACTGCTTAGTCCAAAAACTGGGTTTTGCTCTGGAAGAGCCTCCAGCAATCGAACGGCCTCCGATGAAAGCGGAACATCGCGCGGTCTACCGTTTTTAGTATGGTTTAGGCGAGCGACACGCCGGTTAAGATCAACCCTGTCCCATAGAAGGCCCGCGATTTCGCCCGCTCGCATCCCTGATTCCATCGCAAATAAAAATGCGTGAACAGCCCTCGCCGTGGCCTTGGACAGATCCTCGCCAGCGCAATGGCGCAATCGGTCGATCTCATCTTTGGTCGGTAATCGGTCTCGCGCTGGCGGTTTGGACGGCTTCCGCACATCGGCCAGCGGGTTCTGCGCTATGAGACCCCACTCTTTGCGCGCCGTATTCATCACGGTAGACATGAGCTGCATTTCCCGAATTACGCTGGCGGGCGCAACCTCACGCAGGCGACGATCACGCCAGTCAGCAAAGTCCTTCGGAGCAACGTTTCCCAGAGTTACTTTAGCGATCTTGTCGCGCTTCAGCTTCTCCAATCGGATTGTTTCCCATCGCGCGCCTCGCTTCTTGGGAGATTCCTCACGTGCGTAGCGGTCGAACAGTTCGCCAATCGTCAACTTTGCGGCGACTTTTTCACTATTCAAAATCAAGTATTCCTGCCGCGCAGCCCAATCCTTGGCTTCTTGCCGGGTTGGGCAGACCTTCGATTTACGCACACCTTTACGCGCGATCTCCACTCTGTATCCTGATTTCAGCTTTCGTATTGAGGCCATGAATTACGCACCATGCGGAAAATATGCGTAATTCATCGCGCAAAACTACGCACAATGGCAAGCACTACCTAACGCACCAATCCGCAAAACCCTTATTTTGCATCTACTTGAGCGCATCCTGTCGCATAGTGGGGGAATTGCTGGTGCGGGCGGTGGGACTCGAACCCACACGGGCATACGCCCTTCAGATTTTAAGTTACTGAGTCCGAGATATTTTGTGACCTAATAGCACCTATTGAGGGTCCGCGAGCCCAAGAAAACAAGACATCATCGTCTCATAGCACGTCCTGAGACCTCTCAGGACTTAACCGAAACATGGCCTGAAACATGGCCTACGGAGGCGAACGAAGATGACGATGAAACTCACACAGGCAATAGTGTACGGACTGGCTGAGGATCATCCACCTGGCGCTCAGATCTACGACAGCGAGGCGAAGGGTTTGCGCCTCGTCGTGGGCAAGCGCGGAATTTCTTACAAGCACGTCGGGCGCATCAACGATGGCACCGACCGTTACGTTTCCGTCGTGATCGGCAGGATTGATGAGGTATCACTACGCAGTGCCAGGGAGCGCTCTGCGGAACTTCGGCTGGCGCTACGGCGAGGCGATGACCCGAGAGCCAAGAAGGTTGCGGTGCCGACCATTGCGGAGGCACTTGAGCGCTACCTCGACGGGCGACCTGACCTTAGCGAACGGACAGTCTCATGGTACCGCCAGAAGGTCGACGGTTCGCTCGGTGGTCTGCGGAGGCTGCCGGCAGATCGAATCGACCGCGAAACCGTAAGGTCACTTCACGAGAGGCTGACCAAGAAATCTGGACCCTATTGCGCTAACGGCGCGATGCGAGTGCTCAAGCTGCTGTTGAACGACGTTGCTCGCACCCATGATCTTCCTCCAAATCCGGTCACGCGCGGCGTGCGAATGAACAAGGAGCATGCGCGTGACTGGGCGGTCGGCCCTGATGAGATGCCTCAGCTCTGGCACGGATTGGATGCGATGGAGGACCGTGTTCGTCGCGCCTGCTGGCTGCTAATGCTGACCACGGGCCTTCGCTCTACGAACGCACGCTCGGCGAGGTGGGAACATCTTGAGGACGATGGGGTGCTGTTCATACCCCGCGCCAAGTCGGGACGTAATTTCCACCTACCGTTGCCACTCCTCATGATCCAGGAACTCAGTGAGGTGCGCGAACTTACGAAGCCGCTTGAGAGCCAGTTCATCTTTCCGTCAGCGACTTCTAAGTCGGGTCACATCGAACAGATGGTTCGACTTAAGTCTTTCCCCTACGCGCCGCATCAGATGCGCCACACATATCGCACCCACGCGCTTGAGGCGGGCGTGGATTTCCAGTCGGTTACGATGCTGATGGACCACGCCAACGCCCACGTCTCGTTCAACTATGTCACCCGCGCCCATCTGACTGTTCATCTGCGGGAGTGCCAAGAACGTATTTCCAATCGATTGCAATCACATAGATACGCGGTACGTTAACTTCTACCAAGACGTTAGGCGTTGTCGGTGCTTTCATAAAGCGATGCCACGCGTCATTTTGAATAGTATGGGTGCTTTGTGATAAGTAGATTGAAAAGCAGCCACGTTTTATTCTTGTCCCGGACCCAGACAGCTCAAAAACCCTCTCAGTCTCCGAGCGCCGGTGCGAGCATGTTTATTCAAGCCATTGCCGGTCACTAATAGGACTGCCTCGTTGGGTTGAAGCGCATTGGTTAACGCGTTTCGTTTTTACTGCACAATACAGCCCGAACCGCGTGATTTCAGTCTGGTCTTTCCAAGCGATCCTTCGCCAGTAATCGAAGCATCCAAATCGACAACCCTGCAGTTGCCGTTTTTCAAATCGAGATACAGATAGCTTGAGAGGTTTTCTTCTTGTGAGAATTGGCCAAACCCTGGCACTGTACCGTTGCTATTGCCGAATGCATTGGTCCAAAGTTCAAGAAAGTCGCCCTCACGATACTGATTACCACCAGATCCTTGCTGAAACATTTGAACGGACATCCCTTTTGGAAACGATGATTGGTTGCCTTTTGTACCATCAGAACAAACCATGCGTTGATTTTGGACATCACAGGTTCGCTTGATCTCAAAATTTCCACCAATTGGAATAATATCGCCAACATTCGAATTAAATTCTACCTGTAGACCATTGCATTCCAGTTGTGAGCCTGAGAGTAGCAGTTCGTCTCGAACGACCCGAATTATTGATCGAGTTCGACATGTTGACCTTTGGCCAAGAAATCGTCCTTTGTATAGGGTGTCGACTACAATGGTTGTCACGCGGCTTCCGGCTTGTGGCAGCGCGGTGCTTGGGAGCATGGTTGCTAGTAAGAAAGCAACCAAAGAGAGCGCCCTAATAGTCCGAATCACAGTCAAATCAGCATCTCCACTGTTCGTTAAACCAAACACACGATGATGATGGGCGGTTACTCCTCGGTGGTGGATTTCCACCTGCAACTCTTGCACAGCTTCCGTCACGCGACCGACTAGTACCAGATGGGCATGTCTCTGGCTGACAACTTCCGTTGATCAAAACATATTCACTGCCACACCAATCTGAACACACATTGGTCCGTCCTGTTCTTAGTAGATCTAGATGTTCTGGGTTCAGAAAACGTGCTACTTCATCTGATCCTTGTGTTGCAAAAAAGCTCTTCAAAGCACCATATGTACTCGGACCCCAAAGCCCGTCTACAGTTCCAGGTGAACAACCCAATCGCTCCAGTTCCCGTTGCATTTCTTTGACTAGTTCCTCTTCGCTCAAGAAAACTGGGTTTGAAGGCAAAGATTTGTCGATCTGAGCATCACCATCGCCTTGCGGTGTTACAAGAATTGCCAGTGCGAATGGGAGAGCGGCAAGGGTCTGCTGATCTGGCTCGCCGGTCTCTAGAAGCCCTTGGTCTCTCTGAAAAGAAATAAGAGCACTGCGGGTTCTAAGTGATATTTTTCCGGATATGGGACCAGGGTCATAACCAAGGTCTTGCAAGGCTTCCTGTACCTCTTCAATTTGCGTTTGAACTGGTTTTGGTTTCGGTGGATTGACAGGGAATGAGGCGGGCACTGGAAAGAAAAAGGCACCTTCTGACCCACGCAAGTCCCGAATAAGCGGTGTAATTGTCCTTTCCCAACGATAAAACTCGCGTAGTTCGGTGATTTCTTCACCGAGGTACTTGCGAAGTTCGCCGACGGTAACAAGGCCGTCCTTACCTCTAACATTCCCAGAGTCCGCTTCCCCGCGTAGCCCTTTAAGGAGCGCGTGCGTAAATATGGACCCCCCCAACGCATCAATAGCGATGGTTTGTTCGTTGCGTTTCCCCGCAGTAATAACATGACGCGATGGACCCTCGAGTTGTTCTCGGGTGATCCGAGCAAGATCAGATTGTGGTGCGGCACCAATCAGACCGGAATAGCAAGCGTCCATTAGGTAAAGTACATGTCGCGCTTTGATATAACTGTCCCAGAATCTAATATTTTCCATCGAGATCATACTGGATCTCTTCACGCGAAGGCTTTTTTCCAACGCTAGAAATCCTCTTTCTTGCTCACCCGGCCCAATAGTGTGGCCATGGCCGGACCAATAGAACAAGAAACGATCATTTTCTTGGACATTGTCAGCAAAGAAATCAAGCATTAGTTCTTCCACACGTCTTTTTGTGACTTTGTCACCAGTCAAAACGTGGACGTGATCAAAACCTGCTTCATTGAAGAGATAATCGCGCATTCTGATTGGGTCTTGCTTCGTCGGAAGCGGATCAAAATCGTCAAATTCATGCACCCCTATGACGAGAGCAAAACTCCTCTGGATTTCAGTGAACCCAGCCCTAAGCAACAACTTATCCACAGGCGACTGCTGATTTGGCTTGACGAATGGCTTGTCTATTCCCTCCGCGCTGAGAGGAGAAGCTAGAGCGAGTAGAAGAGCAAAGAGCTTTGATCTCATGGCGCATCAAGCTCGCGTCGCTTCTGCTCCAGTTCGATCTCTGCGGTCGCTATAGCAATTCGCTTCGCTCTGTAGTCGTTCAGTTTTCCCAGGGCACCAAAAACAGCCGTTGCAAGTGTCGTGACGGCACCGGCGAGTGCTGCAATCGATTTGAACGCGCTGTCTTCCCCGCCTTGCGGCGTTACACCTTCTGGTACAGAGGGCAACGAAAACCAGAAGGACAAAAGCCCGATCCCAATAATAAGGAAAGCAAGAATTACAAACCAGTTTTTGATAACCACAAAATCACTCCAAATTATCTGTCCAAACTCCTAGAATAATCACCGTTGCAGGTTCAGCAAAGCAATGGTTCCGACGAAAAATTCTTTGCCTTTGGCGATCCAATAATTTTCGCTGCGATGGCGAATAATCCTCGCTTCTTGCCTATTCTACAACGTTATGAACCGAGAGAAAAGTTCTGAGCGCAATATTACATTCTGTTAACTGAATATCTGATGGTGCGCATTAGGTTCACACATACAATTCTACGATAGAATTATCGCACGCTTTTTCTTTATTTGTTGGATTGGGCTGAATCAAAATCACATTAATGGTCAACACAACTCTTTAGACATCCATAATAATATTGAACCAAGTCAGCGAGGCGGTAGATTGGAACAGATTGTCGAAAGGCTCGCGCGCATTGAAGAGTTGCTGAGGCCACAAACGGACCCGCTGTTTCAGCGAGAGTACCTCAACATAGACGAGGCGGCGGAGTTCATTGGAGTGAGCCGCCAGACCCTAGACAGGTGGCGAATGGAAGCGAAGGGTCCTGCAGTCCATCGTGTCGGACGGCGCGTGCTCTATTCAATCTCTGATCTGCGGGCGTTCATGGACGAGCACCGGAGAGAACCCCTCGCCTAGAGGCGAGGGGTTAACTGCAATTTTTGGCAAATCGGGGCGAGCGCCGGAAGCTTTGACCCTCCGCCCTTCCACTCATGTATCTGATTCATATGAAAAAGCCGCATTCCAGCCGCGCAAGCCAGTGTACCAAGTGTTTATATACCCGGCGGTATCCGTTGGCGTAATGACTCGTTGTCGAGGGTTACGATCCTCTTCGATGAGCGAATTAGCCCGTCGCGTCTTGAGGGCGCAACGGGCCGGATGATCAGGAAAAACACGTACCCGTTTTGGAGGCGAACACATGCTTGAAAGCTATCCTGTCACGACGTCGAACGTCGTGAAACCCACACTTGGAAACCTCACCCCCCGACAATCGGCCTTTGATGGATCGGAATTGATCGGCAGCTTTGTAGTCCCAAATCATGGCGGCCATTCCAATTGTCGACAGCCACACACCTCACCCAACCAAATGGTCAGGCCATGGTTGCATCTTCGGCTTTCCAAGGCCTTGGTAAAGATCTGTACGCCAACTTCAATCTTCCAGGGGGCGCCATCGTGACTGAGATCAAACCCGATGTAAGCCAGGCTATCCCGCTTCTCGAAGCGGACTATGACTTGATTCCCGTGAATCGGTGGAATCGGAAAGCGAAAGACAAGGCCGACAATATCCGCGATCTTGGTAAAGTGCCTGTGCAAAAGGACTGGACAAATCGCCCGTGCGATAATGCCGCAACTCTGTCTCGAATGGGCCGAGGAGAAGGAAATACAGGAGTGAGGCTCGGGGACAAGGACCTTGTGATCGATTACGATCCACGTCATGACAGCGGTCGATGGGGCGTCTCCGACTACGTTGAGTTCATCCTGCAAAATGGTCTTGATCCCACAGATTGGCCCACGGTTCGAACGGGCTCTGGTGGTCTACACCACTATCTGAAAAAGCCAGCCGACCTCTCGGTCGTAGACCGTCTAAAGGACTTCCCTGGCATCGAGATCAAATCGAGAGGCCACCAGGTAGTCGCACCCGGATCAATCCACCCCGAAGGAAAGATGTACAGGTGGATCGAATTCCCAGAAGACTTGTGGATCGATGGAGTCCCAATGGCACCTCAGTCATTGCTGGAAGCGGCCCAGAGGTCAATGAGGAAAGAGACAATTAGTTCGAATTCGGGATTACATACGGCTGAGGAAGTTGCCGAGATGTTAGAGGCGTTAGACCCCGAGGCATTTCGAGATCAATCGGACTGGCTCGAAATCATGATGGCTTGCCATCACGCCACAGAAGGAAGTGGCCGCGAGGAGTTCATTGCATGGTCGACCTCGGACCCAATCTACGCGGACCACCAGGTTATGATCGGCGCACGCTGGGACAGCCTCGACACTGAAAAGGCGGGAGGCATAACCTACCTTACATTGTACAAGGCGCTGTGCGACATGGGCCGCGCCGATGTCATACCTCGCCCCGATCCATGCGATGACTTTGAAGAGATCGAGATAGAAGAAAGAGGTGAATTGGTGGCATGCCAATGGCCAAACAAGTTGACTTACGAAGTCAAACACGGAGCCAAAAACGCGCGCCTCTTCCTAGGTCACCGGCCGGATCGTGTGTTATGTTCGGATGGCACCTTCTACGAATTGCGGGAGGGGATATGGAAGACGCTCGAAGAGGCTATGCTGAAAGCGGAGATCAGGAAGACTGATCCCACCGATGTCCTCGACGTCGAACACGTCAGAAAAATCGTGAAGGGCATCTCGGACTTACGAGCAACAAGCGCGCGCCCATTTGAGTGGATTGATGAGCCGCTACTCGACACAGATCCTGCAGATATTGCGCTGTTCAGAAACGGTCTACTTGATGTTAAGTCGCGGCAACTATATCCGCTCGATGGCAACTACTTCGCCACCGGCCTGCCAGATCACGCGTACGACCCAACGGCAGGCTGCTCAGCATGGCTGCAGTGGCTTGGCGAAACCTTAGACGAGTCCTACCACCCGACACTCCAAGAGTGGATGGGATATCTCATGACTGCGGACACTCGAGCCCACTGCTTCATGAACCTTGTAGGCGTAAAGCGCGGCGGCAAATCGACGGCGGCTCACGTCTGTCGTGCACTCGTCGGGAAACAACACGCTCATTCATCAGCGCTATCTGGACTAGGCGAGAGCTTCGGTCTGGAGCCCTGCTTAGACAAGCGTTTGCTGGTGGTACCTGACGCCCACGACGTTTCTGGATCAGGACGCACACTTGCGCTGGAGCGTATCAAGATGGTGACGGGTGGCGACGAAGTCGACGTCAACCGTAAACACAAAGCCGTCGTCCAAGTCACATTGCCGACCAAGCTCATGGTGGTTGCAAACAAACTGCCGAAGTTCATTGATGAAAGTGGAGCGTTGGCAGCAAGAACTCTGATCGTCCGCTTCGATCAATCGTTCTTGGGCCGGGAGGACCGCAACCTCGGGCGGAAGCTAATCGACGAAATGCCTGGCATCGCAAACTGGGCCCTAGATGGGTTGGAGCGCCTACGATCGAACGGGCTTAAATTCACAATAGGTGAAGCGGGTCATATCGAGGCGACGACTTCGCAAATGAGCCAATCGCCCGCTCTCCGCTTTGCCCAGAACAGGCTCGAGGTCACCGGGGACCAAGCCGATGCTGTCGCAATGCGTGAGGTCTACTTGGCGTATCGGGACTGGGCATTCCACGAAGGACTATCAGGCGGTGAGGTTCGCAATCAAACCGATCTTGCCTCCGACCTGAGAGCAGCGCTCCCTGCGGTCAATTACAGACAGCGACGTCTCAAGTCACGCGTGGGCAAAGCTGGAAAGCCAACCTACTGCCTAGTAGGCGTCAAAACCGTGATTGATACGGAGGATTTCGACGACTAGACTAAGCGTCACTTGGCAGTGCTAAGCGTCACATTACACTTATAGGGTTGATGTTAATGCACAAAAACCAATCCCAGGCGCCACATGGAACTGGACCAAAATGCGCTTGCGAATGATCTTGTTGCACTTTCCGATTGAAGCGATCGGAATATGATCGTTCCTTTTCCAAACTGTCAATTGACGCCTAACAGAGGGAGCATGAACAAATAAAAACAAGGCCTTATGCGTCATGTGGCAGTGTCACTTAACGCCACAAAGGCTGAGGGGATAGCGCAATTGGTTTGGGAAGTACTTCTCGCCCCTTGTGCAACGTTGGCATCGTTTGCCCGAAACACTTGGCATATCTGTTCGAGACGGATGAGACGAACCGGCCATATTGTTTTCGCCGAGGACCTAAGGACACCAGATCTCTCATCCCGTCTGGAGTGCCAAAAAGCCCAACAAAAACAAGGCCTTGTACGTGGTAAATTTCTAGGCCCTGCCATGGGCCCGAAACAGGTGAACTATGGGTAATGCTGCAATACAGATCAGGCCCGCCGCAAGGGCCGATGCGCCGAGCCGGTACCGGACACGCTCCGAGATACCTTCAGACGTGGACGAGCGGTTCCTGTCGGCGCTGTCTGAGTTCGGCCAGGTCACCTACGCCGCGAACGTCTCCGGCATGGCGCGGCGCTCCCTCTACGAGCGGCGGCGACGTGACCCCGAATTTGCAGCCAAGTGGGACGAGGCCATCGACACCTTCGAGGAGACGCTGACGCAGAGGGTGATCGCGACGGCGCTCCACATGGGCACAGGCCGCTGGGTCCCCGCCATAGACCCCGACACGGGCGAGGCGGAACTTGACGAGGACTTCGAGCCGGTGATGCGTTTCGACTGTTCGAACGTGGACCCGAGGATTGCGGTGCGCCTCATCGGCCTGAGGATAAGCGGCGTGAACGAGGCGGCTACAGTCGCCATCCAGAACAACGTCGTGGCCCCGTCCGCGCCCAAGCTGGTCTCGGGTGCCCCGATAGACGTGGATGCGATACTCGCCGAGTACGAGGACCTGGGCACCGATGACGAATAGGGTCGCAGAACAGGGACCTGTGGTATCGGTCGAGGTGCTGTTCGACGACGGTACGGTGCTGCTTAACGACGAAGGTCTTACCTGCAGGGCTGCAGCGGACGCTCAGCACCTGTTCGAGGAGATCGACGGATCCGAACCCAGGTTGCCCTACCGTGACGCGGCGGCGCGACTGGGTCAGGCCCGTCGCCTTGCATCCGACGGCTCGCTTACCGTAGCGGATCGCCGCCGCCTGCTGGAACATGTGACGGACACGCCGGTGCTCTCGTCCCCCGTGGTCCACCCGGTCATCTCCGTCGAGTTCGTCGAGCCACCGGATTGGCAGGTCGTCGAGGCACTGGCCGACGACGCCTGGCTGGACAGCGCACCCTCTCCGCTGCTGACTGCCACGACCACTCGGACCGATGACGGCGCTGCCGTTGGATGCTGTGCCGCTCGGTTCGCAGACGAGACCCAGCGTGAAGAGGCCATTCGACGTATTGCCAGCGATCATCGTCTCTCGCGCGGCCAGCGGCGAACAATCTGCGAGCGTATTGCCAGGACGCCAGTGGCTGCTTCCTGAAGCAATTTGCGGCTCGAGTCGAACTGCTGGTCTACTTCCGCGACGACACCCAGCACAGTGAGTGCATGCTATGAGGAGGCAAACGAGATGTTCGAACGGACAAGAGGCTTAATTCTAAGTGATCGGAACGCGGCGCGAGAGACACTGCTTAAGGAGATGGCCGAGGACGAGCGCCGATCGGTCGAAGCGGAGCTCGACGTCATAGAGCGTGAGGAGGCCGACCGGGTCGAGCGCGAAAAAGCGCGAGCGCGAGAGGCACAGGCTCTCACGGACGTCCGGAAAAAGCTCACGGATGCCAGAATTAGCCAGCACCGATGGGCAGTTTCGTTCGACGAGGCGCTCTCGGATACCTGCAAAGCATTTGAGGCGCTCGAGGAGCTTTCGGTGGAGGTCGCGAGACTCGAGAAGCTCACCGGCGACGGCAGCGGTAAGAGACCAGTGATCGTCAGTCACGCGAGAACAGGAGCGCTGGTTGCTGCCTTCTGGGACCGGGCGCGACCGCTCGCAAAGCGGATCGGCCTTCGCGCGGTGCCTGGGACGAACAATAACATCAAGCCGCTCGCATCCGTCTATCCCGCAGAGAGACGCTGAGGGCAGGATCGAAAAGCGCGGAGACGCATTCGCGTTTGGGCGCCGACGGCCACTTTTCGGCGCTGCGCTCCAGAATACCGAGATCTTCGAAAATCAGAGGAGATGAACTGATCATGGAATACCAGCCACAGACAAGAAAGCAGGTCCTGGACGGCCTCAGCAAAGCGACGCAGGCGATCGCCGAAGGGGCCAATGACGAGTTGGACCGGCTCGCTAAGGCTAGGGTCGAAAGGACTGACGAGACCTTCCTAAAAGCCTACGAGGCCGTGTGTGATGCGCACCCAGATCTCACGGAACGTGCGATAAATGGAACGACATATCTGCGACCCGAATTGCTGCCGCTGAGCCACGAGGAGTTCGACTTCGACCTGGCCGTCAGAAACAGCGATGAGACGAGCGCCCTGAAGTCCAGCGTAGAAGACCGGGCAGCGGATCGGGAGATGTTGCGGCGCGCCCAGGAAGAGCAGGTCCGCAGCGCGAGACGCGGCCGCCTGCTGAGCCTTCCGGATGCGATCGAGATCATCCGAGGCAGACGAACCTAGAGGCGTATTCGCGGTGTACAGGGCGCGTTCCTGCTGCGGCCTCCTCCCGCACCACTACCGACCCGCGAAAACGTGGCCCCGGCGTTTTAACCGTGCGCCGGGGCTACTCCCTCTGCGGGAACGGTATCAGCAGTCGTCCCGCAGAACGGCTTCTACCGCCCCCGTCAGTGATGCGATGGTCATGTGCCTGTAGGGTACGTACTTGTCTCTTGAACCTTCGGCGATGCTCGGAGCCAGGCCGAACTTGTTGGGCTTGTCGGTCGCAATGGACGGTATCTCCGCCATGCGTATGAGCCAGGACATGGCTATCTCCAACGTATCCTTCTTCACCACGACGCATATCAGCACGCCAGGCTTGCCCTTGCCGAAAGTAGTCTTCTGCACATCGAATTGGACAGTTCTGACCGGCTTCTCGGAATCTAGTAGCCAAGCCTTAACCTGAATGGGGAGCGCGCGTCCGCTCTCCTTGCCCAGGATCACTAGGTCGATGCCGTGGTCGTCCGAGAGCGGCTCGAACGGAGAGAGGCGGCCCGAGGACTGCGACATCAGTGCCGTAGCCACGTGCAGTTCCGCGATCTTGCCCCTCTGGGTCGAGGTCAGCCCGCCGTTCTGTCCCATAATTTATCCTATTTTGGGATACTTCTGTTTCGGGATCACCGCGACCTGTACGGGCAGTCAAATGGAACGTGCGGGTGGCCAAGAGCATCTACGACGACGAGTACAGGTCGCTCATCAAGCGACTGCGCGATCATCGCATTTCAGTCGGCATGACCCAGCAGGCCCTCGCTGACGCCTTGGGGAAGCCGCAGTCATTCATCGCAAAGGTAGAGGGATACGAGAGGCGCCTGGACGTCATTGAATTTGTCCACTGGTGTAAGGCGCTTGATGTAGACACGTCAGACCTACTAAAAATTTAGGCTGGCAACTTTGACGTAAGTTCTACGAACGGCAAAATCATGCGCAATGTGCATCAATTGCTAAGGGCAAAGGACTTTGCGCCTGAAACCAGCTTAACATGACTATGGAATTGCTAAACCAGCAAAATGGTAGATTTGTTTCTCGATTGGCGAAGCTCAAATTTGTCGGCGCAGCACAAAGGGTATGTACGAGAGCTGCACCACAATCTATATCTTGAGTGATAGGGGCTATCTGGCCATAGATTAGCTAGATGTTAAAAAACTTCGTCTTCCCTTTGAAGTAGACTATGAGCGGCAAATCGAAATGAAATCAGTTGAGCTATTCGTTGGCGCCGGCGGCCTCGGACTAGGTGTCAGCCAAGCCGGGTTTACACCTGCAGCAGTCGTGGATTGGGACAAATGGGCCTGCGATACTATTCGCCAAAACCAAGAGTTGGGTCTGAAACACCTGACCGACTGGCCATTGTACGAAGTTGATGTCCGAGAGTTTGATTTTTCAAACATTGGAAACGAAGTTGATTTAGTGACCGGTGGCCCACCATGCCAGCCGTTTTCGCTAGGTGGAAGACACAGGGCTCACCTTGACCAGCGCGACATGTTTCCCCAAGCGATCCGCGCCATAAGAACGTTAAAACCGCGTGCATTTGTCTTCGAAAATGTAAAAGGACTCACACGAACAACGTTTGCAAATTATCTTGAATACATTCGATTGCAGCTAAGGCACCCCGAGTTCGTTGAAGCAGAGAACGAAAAGTGGCTAGATCACTTGGCGCGTCTGGAAGAATATGAAACCAGAGGGCGATACCGAGGCCTAGAGTATAGGGTTGCGTTGAGGGTTCTCAACTCTGCGAACTATGGCGTACCGCAGAAGCGTGAGCGTGTCTTTATTGTGGGCTTTAGGTCTGATACTTCAATAGATTGGCATTTCCCAGACCCGACACATTCGCAAGACGCCTTGCTTTGGGACAAGTGGCGCTCCGGTGACTATTGGGATCGTTTCAAGGTTTCAAGAAGAGACCGCCCCAGCGACGAGCGCCAATGGCGGCGCGCACATCGCTTGGATGTGCGCCCAGAAGCTGAACGTTGGAGAACTGTAAGAGATGCAATCGCCGATTTACCTGATCCTGAAAAATCACCGAAGCGATCGGCGACATTCAGGGATCATAAATTCCAGCCCGGCGCAAAAAGTTACCCCGGGCACACGGGAAGCCCATTGGACGAGCCAGCAAAGACACTTAAAGCTGGCGTGCACGGAGTTCCCGGTGGCGAGAACATGCTAAGGCGTCCCGATGGAAGCGTAAGGTATTTCACCGTTAGAGAGTCCGCGCGCCTCCAAACATTTCCAGACAAGATGGTGTTCCACGGCTCCTGGAGTGAAACCATGCGCCAACTCGGAAACGCTGTCCCAGTCGAACTCGGCAGAATTGTCGCGAAAAGCGTGAAGGACAAATTAGGTTCTAGTTGAGTCCCCTCAACAGCAACGATTGTAAGTCCACAACATCAATTGGCGGATAGGCGTCGAGATGACCGGAGATTTCAGCCGTAATTCGTTTGGGTGTTTTGTCCTCCACGCAGTCAAGTGCCCACTTTCGGCCCGGGTGTAAAGTATCCCAAGGTGTTTTACGATGAGTCCGTGTTTTGTTGTCGTCACCGTGCCTTCCAATCCCAAAACAGATTTTTGTTTCTTTGTTCCAAATCGGCTTGAAGTACTCGATTAGAAGGTTTTCTGCCGCCACCTCGAAACCACTCGACGTAACTAGATAGCGTACTTCAAAGTCCTCTACATCCAGTCCCTTTTTACCCGACACGGCCGCAATACTCTTTCGATGGTCATTGATCCGCCCCCATAGCTTCTCGCCTTGTTCTGTAGGACTTTTTGCGTTTCGATCTTTTGGGTCGCTTTTTCCAGTGTATAGAGGAGTTTCCGTTCCAGAAATCTTCTTATACGCTTGAAATTTTCCATTGTAGTAAATCGCATAAACGCCCGAACCGTAAAACCGATCTACATTAGACAAAGGGTATTTAGGTTGCACCAATAGCGCGGCTGCCGCGAACCGACCCATATAGCTTGGGTTCGAAAGATCAAAAATGTAATCTGGCTGCTTTACGGCATCCAGTTCGGCTTCCAATTCACGAAGCACTTCCATTTTTGCAACTAGCTCTTGCCGCAGTTGTTTCTTTTTCAGCGCACTCAAGCCTTCGACCGCTGCCCTTACTTTATCCAGATCAGCGGTTAGTAGATCTTGCGCCACTGAATTAGAGCCAGAAAGTGCCCCGCTGACTACCTTTCCATCCTTCTCAAGCCAAGCTTTAAACGCCTCGACACAATATAGCGGTCCCGTCGGTCCCTCGGAGACCGCTTTTGGAAAATCAGGTTTACGGTTAGACCAGTTCCAAACAGCTTGGCGCGAGACGTTTGCGATTGAAGCAAGCTCGGTCAAGGAAGCTAGTTGCGAGTTTTTCATGCAGTTAATCCTGTGTACATAGATGAAGTACACAGATTAGAGCCAAGTCCAAATCCAGTCAAGTGTGTACGCGATGCGCGTACACACTAAACAACATGATCTCGCAATACCTCGTAGCGTCTCTGGATCGCGGAACCGTCATTGGACGACTGCGCGAGTTCATCAAACTCGATAAGCTTGAAGTCCACCCCATCTTTTTCTGCTGCAAACAGTTCTCGGTTGGCCTTCCGTAGATCCTCAAACTGCGTGAGCTCTGCACGCCCGAAGCTAATAGGCCGACCTTCGGCCAACAAACGTGACACCAATAGGTAGTAAATCACTATCATACCGGTGGACCGCAAGAGTTCGTCTCTATCAGCGAAAATATCCGCCATTTCGTCGAGTGCGTCAACGACAGCGCTTACAACACCTTCAAAATCCCGCAGGCTTTTTCCGTCCTCTTTTGCTGATTTCACAAAATAGTCTAGTGACGCTTTTTTTGTGTCAACAAAGTCGTGACTTTCTTGGAGATAGACCAATTTGGCAGCCAAATCGTGATGCCGGTATCTCGACGCGGACACCCTTGATTTGGTTTTGAAAAATTCATGTTCTGCTAAGTCTCTAAAGACTAGCGGCAAAGGCCCTCCAAAAGCATTCCGCTTTTCAGCTGCAGCAAGTGGCACCGCTTCATTCAGCCTAGAGAACATGTCTTCAATGAAATCCAGATCATCAGCCAATACAGTCTGAACTGAAAGCGTCCGAGCGTGTAACCTCGACAGAAGCCTGGGATATTGTTCGGACAGTTCACCGTATTTCATGTTTCCAGCGGTAACACTTGGATCGTCCGCATAAACAAAGTCCTTTCCCAATGCGAATTTGCCATCGAAAAACTCCCAGATCGCCTCAAGCCTCTGGCGCCCATCAATAATGGCATATCGCATATTAGGTTGAGCATGAGACCCAATCAGATGATGGAAGTAGAACTTTGGAATGTCATAGCGATTGATGAGTGAGTCTATGAACAGTTGTTTTTTGTTCAGCGACCAGACGCCGCCGGGTCGCTGGTAATCAGGGTCGATCTGAACGGCATCTCGCATATCTACCAGCCCTAGAACCGAAGAGTCGGCCATTGCACTAATTTCGAAAGAAGCCATTACGCCAAGCCCTTCGCATGCTCAGAGACGTTGCTCAACTCAGGGAATAGCGAAAGCTCGCTCACATTTAACAGCTGCAGTTCCCTTCTAAGGTCTGTCTTTGCGCCCTTAGGAATCTTCAGCTTCCAAAGGTACTGGTTGTCCTCTACTGAATCCAGAGGCGAGAGATCCTTGTGAAAGACCGTGAATACTCCTTGCTGCATCTGAATACGTGCGTTGTTTCTCAGTGCAATTGCTGCGAGCGGTTTATGTGGTAAGCGTTGCGCCTCCATCCGGCTGGGCAAATAGTCGTTCAGATGCTCATCGTCCCCCAACCCTGGGATGTCAGTGGTCGTGTCGCCGGGTATTGCAAATCGGTTTAAGGCGAGAGGCAACAACCCCCAAAGACAACCATCAACATCATCGTGTTTGGAACCACTTCCATTAATGGCAAAATAAAGGGCAACGAGCGCACTTTCGGTCCAGTCCAACAGTCTTGTCGGCAGCCCATGGTGCTGCATTACGAATAGCCACTCCCATTCACTTTCTGGGCGGGAACTCATCAGCGGAAGAGCATTTTGTTTGAAACGCTTTATCAGCGGCAACTCTTTTTCAAGGCCACCAAACCGCTCAAGTGAACAACTTAAATTCCAAGCCGCGTCGCCCTGCCCCCGATACCAAACAGGCTCTCCGCTTGGAACTTGATCGCTCAAGCTTGCCAACAAATCTGCGACGCTCCCGATTTCCTGCTCTTCGTACTTCATTCAAATCCAATCAGTTTTTGGTACCCGCGGCCGGACTCGAACCGGCACGGCGTTTCCGCCTGGAGATTTTAAGTCTCCTGTGTCTACCATTCCACCACGCGGGCGAGCGTGTCGGGCCTATTTCGGGCCCGAAAAAACCAGTAAGGCCACAAGGCCATGAATACAATGCGTTTTACGGGCGGAAGCGAAGGATTTTAAGTCTGATATGTCTACCATTCCATCACGCCCGCTCAGCGTGCCAAGCCTCTGTTGGACCTCAGGAACTCAGTAAGGCCATCAGATCACGATTTCAATGCGTTTCGCCTGGGAAAATTTGGCATCAAAACGTCGCGGTATCCCCCGCTTTTTCCCAGCCCTTCCATCGCCGCGGCACTTCAATCACTTTCTCTTGGGCTGCATGTCGCTTGCTTAACCTCCACTTGTAGTTAAACTATGCTGCAGAGCAGAAAAGCAATTGAGTTAAGTGTGAGCACCGAGCAAAAGTCCTTTGAGGATCGTATCGCCCAAATCAATAAACGCACGGAAGAAACAGCCCGGAAAAATCCCACACCCAAAACCGATAACATCTGGAAACGCCTCGCCTATCCGGGGGCATTCTTGGGCGCATTTACGCTTGGCTCCACGGTGGTTTTTCTGACCCGTTTCATTCAGTTTCAAATGGTGGGCGTGCCGGAAGCTGGCAAAGCAAATACACAGGACTTTATCGGCATCGCGATGGCCAGCCTGGCGGGTATGGTCATTTCGATGTTTCTCAGGGACAAGCAAAAAGAGTTCGCAAGTGCCAGCACAGTTGGGGTATTGTTGACAACTTTCACGTTCCACAATCTGGTTTGGGCTTACCCCGTTCAATTCGAACGAATGTATAGTGAGGACTGGGTTGAGTTCATGCAAAAGATTACCGAGCCCTCCAGCCTTTACGTCTTTGGCATTACAATCGGCTTAAGCTGACAATCAAAGGCTGAACAGGTCGTCTTTACATGCGAAGTGGTCCTGAAAGAACTCAAAGCTCGACACAAGTACTTTGATGCCCCCCGCCCGTCGATGCCTAGGGTGGTTTGGTGAACCCGGGGACTTTAAGTACCGACGATCGGCTGATCGGTGCTAACTACCGTGGCTAAGCTTGGTGCGTGCTATTCGAAGTAAAATTTTGATGTCGACATTTCCGCGGCGAAAAAGAAACAAGGGCAAGCGCCGAGATAGTGTCCCCATCCGACTGGAACAGATTCGATCTGTTCACACGGTCGTTCCGGCAAGCTAGAACATTTTAGATTTTGAAGATTAAATGGTGCCCCACACGGATTCTGACGTCAATAAAATCAACAACTTACATGGAAATTTTTTTCTCGTTACGTACATCTTACGTCTTTTTACCTGAAAGGTGATGGTCTCCCTTTAAGTTGACGTAACGCTCTACTTCCCCGAAAAAGTATCCAGTAATCTTAGGAAACAATCTCCTTCCAATGCCTCTCTTCTAGTCCAGACTTCAGCAGAAACACTGGTCCTTCCGCAAGCCTCTATCTGGTCCATGTCACACTTGTCTTGGGAACACTTCACGACGAAAGATATCTTTCAACACTCGAATACGCTGACTATTCACCCAGCATACAAGTAAAGCAAAAGCGAAATGTCGAAATGTCGAAATGTCGAAATGAGCCCTTACCGGACCTTGATCACACCTCGGTCTTTCGCTCATGCGGCAGGTCGAGAACTACTTAAACCGGACATTCTCTGAGTGGTACGCAGATGGCGGTGACGCGGACGAACCGGCCTGATGCACGTGCGGCACATTTTGTCGGACTCGACCGACCAAGAGCACGATAGTTGCGCGGCACTGCAACGCAATTTCCCCAAACCGGACGCTCGCAGCCTCCCAAATCGCAAAAAGCCAATCCGGCCGTTCGCTGCTATGTTGTCCTAAGTCTCAGTTGCGGGACAAAGCTACAGGAGAAAAACCCACATCAGCCGCTCGGTCGTCGTCGGTGGGTGCTAAAAGAGACGTTGCAAGATAAGTACCTAGTCGGTTTGCTAGTCGCTGCCGCAAATCAACCTTTCAGAATGATGCCTGCCTTGACTTTTTTAGGACGAGACCAAGCTGAACGTAGCCTAGTCCGAAGTTTCTATTGCATGAACAGGGTTCGCCATAGATCATCACGAAGTTTCAATTAGGAACTTGAGGTAATGCAATGGCCGAACTGGGCGCGTTTCAAATCAGATCCGAGAGTGACGTCAGAAACTGTGAAGCTGAGATGTCTCTGAACGAAAGGTTGCCGGAGACGAGCATCCTTGACGTATTCGTCAACTCCGCCGCCCGCACGCCTGATGCCACTGCCATCACCATGCTGATGACAGGCGCTCCGGATGAGCAACCCCGGCGCGTAAGCTATGAGCAATTGCTTCGGTTGATCCGACAAGCGGCCAATCTTTTTGCCGAGATTGGTGGTCCGGCACCGGGCGTTGCCTATATGTTGCCCAACTTGGTGGAAACACACGCCACCTTGTGGGGCGCGGAAACGGCGGGATATGCGGTGCCCATCAACTTTCTGTTGCAGCCTGATAGCGTTACCGAACTGCTCAAGGCGGCGGATGTGAAGATTCTCGTGGCGCTTGGGCCCCATCCTCAGTTGGACATCTGGGAGAAGGCGCTTGCCGCAAGCGCAGAGATCCCTGAGCTGAAACTGGTGCGCGTCGCGGCACCAGGTACGCCTGCGGAAGAATACGTGATTGACTTGGTAGAGGCACTGTCGGTCCAACCGGATGATCGCCTAACCTTTGGCCCCCCCCGGCAGGGTGACGATGTGGCCGCCTATTTTCACACTGGTGGCACAACCGGTACACCCAAGCTGGTGGCCCATACCCATCGCAGTCAACTGGTCGCAGGCCTTGGCGGAGCAATTATGCTTGGCTATCAGCCAGATGACGTGATGACCGCCACTTTTCCGCTCTTCCACGTTGCCGGCACAATCGCTAGCGGAATTTGCGTGTTCATGGCGGGTGCCGAACAGGTGATAGTCACGCCCTCTGGGATGCGCAACCCTGTCGTGATTGAGGACTTCTGGCGGCTGGTTGCCGATCACAAGGTCACCCTCGTCGGCGGGGTGCCGACAGCGATTGGCGCGGTCCTGCAAAACCCGGTGGGAGATCACGATATCAGTGCCGTCCGTGCGGGCATCACCGGAGCGTCCTTGCTGCCTCCCTCTGTCAGCCGGAGATTCAAGGAGGTCACGGGGGCCACACTCCACGAAGTGCTGGGTATGACCGAAGCCTCCGGGCTGATCAGCATCGATCCGATCAATGGGCCGGGCAACGCCGGGTCCGTGGGCTGGTCCTTGCCCTATACGACAACGGAAGTTCGAAAACTGGGCAGCGATGGCAGCCTTGGGGCCGTCTGCGACGTCGGGGAGATAGGCGTCATCGCCATCGAAGGCGAACACGTTTCACCGGGCTATCGCAATCCGGCAAGTAATGATGGCGTATATACGAACGGGGTCCTGAACTCGGGCGACTTGGGGTACAAAGATGCTAAGGGCTGCCTATACGTCGCGGGGCGCTCCAAGGACCTGATCATTCGCAGTGGCCATAACATTGATCCGGTGATGATCGAAAACGCAATGACCACGCATCCTGCCGTCGCGCTCGCAGCGGCAGTTGGAATGCCAGATGCCTACGCTGGCGAATTGCCGATCTGTTATGTGCAACTTCAGCAAGGAGCGGATGCCGACCTCGATGACCTCAAAGCACATGCGGAAGCCACGATCGATGAACGCCCCGCGTGGCCTAGGGTCATCGAGATCATCAATGAAATTCCCCTGACCTCGGTCGGTAAGATTTTCAAACCCAGTCTGCGTTGTAATGCGGCTAAGATGGTGGTGTCCAAACTCTTGCGCGAAGAGTTTGATTTGCCTGACGCCGATGTAAGCGTCTTTGCGGGAGGGCCGCGGGGATTGCGTGTTGATGTCAAAATACCGGAGAATAGCCGGTCGGCTGCAGCGTCGGTCGAAAGCGCGCTAGAGGCTTATCTCTTTGAAAGCCGTATTTCGGTGCAATAGGTTCATTTGAGTTGACCTTAGTTCACGCCCATACAGATTGTGTTCTTTAGGTGCGAATATTTGCTTGGTTTCTCCGCCCAGTCATCTCGTATCGTACTCTTTTTTGATGGGACGTTCGCTGCCGGAGTGGGGATGCCAACCGGTGACTTCGTATGGCATCGGATGTCAGGTCGTTCCACAGCCTTAAATGCATATTTGGCTAGTTTGGCTGCAAAGTGGCAGAGCCTAAACTACCTTGGTGACAGACGTGCGCGCGAACTGTGGGTTTGTTCCGCAACTCGATCATGGGTTCTTCGGTCGGTGCTGTCAGACGAATTCGAACCAGTCTCAGCTAGGCCAGCATAGCTGCCCTTTATGCCGCACCAAGTTCGCGCCACTCGGCAAGAGCGGCGGTGCGCGTCAGCTTGAAGGTGTCTCGGCTGGCTAGCGATCTTTCCTGATTGAAGTGGTTGTAGACGGAAGAATGGACGGAGGCGAATTTCTGCAAACTTCGCATACGCCTGAAACGCTGCATTGCGCGTTCTCTTCGTCGGAACGGCAGGTGCGAATTCTCAACGCGGTTGTTGAGCCACCTGCCCGTCCTTTGTTTTTCGAGAGCACCCAATTCTCTTAGAGCAGCCTTGTAGGAAGCGAAGCGGTCGGTGACGATCTTTTTGGCATTGCCGTGCCGCTTCATCAATTTCCTGAGGAATTTCAGTGCCGCAGCTTTGTTTCGGCGTTTTGTGACGACCGCTTCCAGCACCTCGCCTTCGTGATCCACAGCTCGCCACAGATATTGACGCTTGCCATTCACCTTCACGAAAACCTCGTCCACGTGCCACTTCCATTTGGAGAACGCGCGCAGCTGCTGAACACGCTTCCGCCGTATCTCAGCAGCGAACATTGGACCAAACCTGTTCCACCAATATCGGACAGTTTCATGGCTGACATCGATCCCGCGTTCATGCAGCAGATCCTCGACATTCCGAAGCGAGAGCGGTAACCGGATGTACAGCATCACCGCAAGGCGGATGATCTCGGGACTGGTTTTGAAGTACATAAAAGAGGCAGGTCTGGTCACGGTCAAAAGCTACGCAACCACCCTGCCCCACTCAAGCAAAGTTCTTCTTACAAGACCCGAACAACAGTATCTCAAAGATAAGCATTTCTCTTTTTGAACGTTTTTGGAGGATCAAACCATGTCCCGAGCTTTAATGCAGGACATGATTTGGGTTTGATGCACCAATACCGAAGCCAACTACACAGAACAGTGCTAAACAGTTACGGCCTGCAACACTTGATCACGCGTCAGGGTATCTCGTGTTCCTTTGACCAGGACTTCTCCACGTCGCAACACGACAAACCTGTCAGCAAGATCAAAGGCGAAGTCGAAATACTGCTCGACTAAGACAATTGCCATTCCGCTCGTCTTTCTGAGGTGCCGGATCACTTCGCCAATCTGTTGGATTATGTTCGGCTGAATCCCTTCGGTTGGCTCATCCAGCAGCAGCAGGCGCGGTCTTGTGATTAGTGCACGCGCGATGGCCAACTGTTGCTGCTGCCCGCCTGAAAGGTCGCCCCCGCGCCGGTTTTGCATTTTTTTGAGGACCGGGAACATATCAAAAATATCATCTGGAACGAAATGTTCGCTGGCAGGCAGACAGGAGAAGCCTGTTTCCAGATTTTCTCGAACCGTGAGCAATGGGAATATTTCGCGACCTTGAGGGACATATGCCACACCTTTCCAGGCCATCTGATGAGCAGGCAAGATACCCATCTGCTTTCCGTCAAGCTCCAGTTCGCCACCGGAACGGGGATGCGCTCCTGAGATTGCCTTCATCAGGCTGGTTTTTCCGACACCGTTGGTCCCCATGACACACGTTACTTCACCCTGTAAAGCTTCCATGGAAATCCCGTTGAGAATTTTCGAGTGCCCATAATGCAAAGTCAGATCGGTCAGCTTCAACATTTTCTAGCGCCCCAGATAGACGTCGATGACGTCCTGATTTGATGTCACGTGATCAAGACTGCCCTCGGCTAACACGGATCCTTCATGCAAAACCGTGACTTTGCAGTTCAGGCGCCTGACAAATTCCATATCATGTTCAACGACCACAACCGCGCGGGTCTTTGCAGCTTGAACCAGCAAGTCTGTGGTATGTTCGCGCTCTTGCGGGGTCATGCCAGCGGCGGGTTCGTCGACCAACAGCAGACGTGGGTCCTGCGCAAGCAGCATGCCAATTTCCAACCATTGCTTTTGCCCGTGGCTCAGTTCACCTGACTTCCGGCTCAGTTCCTGATACAGCCCAATTTCGGTGGCCAGGTCTTCGACCTTCTGCAAATCACTTTTGGACGGACGGTAAAGCAGTACGCCAACCCAGCCACGATTTTTCTTTAGCGCCATTAGTAGATTATCGCGCACGGACTGATCCTCAAAAACCGTAGGCTTCTGAAACTTCCGCCCGATTCCCGCCTGCGCGATTTTTGCCTCGGTCATATCCAACAAAGATACGGACTTTTCACCCCATATGACCCGCCCCTCATCTGGTCGGGTTTTGCCGGTGATGATGTCCATAAACGTAGTCTTGCCAGCCCCATTCGGGCCAATCACGGAACGTAGCTCTGCGTCACCAATCTGGAAGGACAGGTTGTTGATGGCGCGGAACCCGTCGAAGGTAACCGATACGCCACTTACCTCTAACAAGGTGCTCATAGGCTAGCCTCTTTCTCACGCAAAGCGCCTTCATCGGGTCCCAGATTGGCACCATGCCGATCGGGATGACGCTGGTTGGTATACAAGTCGAACAAACCTCCGATACCTTGTGGAGCAAACAGCGTGACCAGCACAAACGAAACACCCAGCAGCACTTGCCACCAGTCGACCCATTTGATCGTGTAAAAGCCAAGCGGAATATCCGGGGCCTGCCCGCCGGTGAACCAGGTGCTCAGTAGGCTGACAAAAGCCGCGCCGATGACCGCACCATACAGCCGGCCCCGCCCGCCGATAGCGACCCAGACGGCCAGATAGATTGAGGCGATGGGGGCCATCTCTTCGGGGTTGATAATGCCAGCCTGCGGATAATATAGCGCACCCGCGATTGCGGCGATGCAAGCCGTCAGGGTGAAGACAGCCAACTTGTAGGCTTCGACCGAATAGCCGAGGAACCGAACCCGCGCCTCGTTGTCTCGAATGCCGCGCAGGACTGAGCCGAACTTGCCCGACACGATCCATGCCGCAAGCATGTAACCCAGTCCCAACGCCAAAGCCGAAGCCCATAGGAACCAGAGCGAAACAACGTCTTGAGAGACAGTGACACCGGGCAGGTTCTGCAAGCCGGACAAGCCATTATTGCCGCGCAAACCGCTGTCGTTCTGAAACAGATACAAAGCCAGAGCCAGCGTCATTGCTTGCGTCAGGATCGACAGATAGACGCCGGTCACTCGACTGCGGAAGGCCAGCCAACCAAAGATCAGTGCCAGCAGGCCAGGCACCACAACGACCAGTATCAACTGCAGAGTCAAGCTGTGCGAAAACGCCCAGATCAGCGGGAATTCGGATGATCCGACTACGCCGAAAATCTGCGTGCCGATGGCGTCCACAACTTCGGCAGGCGTTGGCGGGATGTCGGCTTGTGACAATGACTCGACCACGATCAGCCGAGTGCGTTCGTACATCAGCCACATGCCGATCATATAGCCACCGAGCCCGAAGAAAGCGAAATGGCCTAGTGATAGAATGCCGGTGAAACCCCAAACCAGATCCATCGCGACAGCGATCAAACACAGGCACAGGGTCTTGCCCAGCGTTTTGACGAAACTGGTTGAGATCACACCGAGCCCGAACCCTTCGGACAGGACAGTTACACACAGCGTGAACAGCGACAGGATGGCCAGAAAGACCAGTACAGATGGGTTCTTGACGACAAAACTACGTTCCATGGCTCAATCCCCCGCCGCGCGACCTTTGAGGGCAATAATGCCTCGTGGTCGGAATTGGATGAAAATGATGATGAAGATGATCATGTAGGTTTGCGCCGCGAGGGTATTCGACGGGTTCATCCACTCGATCCCTTTTTGCAGGAACCCGATCATCCCGGCGCCTGCCAGCGCGCCCCAGATGTTGCCGACACCACCGACAACCACGGTCATGAAACTTTGCACGATGTAGTCGTTGCCCAGATCCGATGTGACTTTGGCAAAAAGGCCAATGGCCACACCCGCGATCCCAGCAATGCCGGAGCCGAGACCGAATGTCAGCATATTCACCCGCCCCGGGTTGATACCCATCGACCCCGCCATGCGAGGGTTCTGCGTGACCGCACGCATCTCAAGCCCCAACCTTGTACGTTTCATGATGTAAAGGAACAGCGCCAGAAAGATCAGCGCCAGTACGAAGATCGCAATACGGATATAGCTGATCGAAACCACATCGTTCATCACCCACGCCCCGTCCAGCCAACCCGGAGCAGTCAGAGGGCGGGCCTGTGTGCCAAAGATGTTCTTGGCAAGTTGCTGCAAGGCAATCGAGATACCAAAAGTCGCCAGCAGTGTTTCCAACGGGCGGGCATAAAGCCAGCGGATCACCAGGCGCTCCATGGCGACGCCCATGGCAAACGTGACGGCAAAGGCCATTGGGATGGCAACGATGATCGATACCGTATGGTCGGGGACGAACTGCTGAACGACGTACCCCGTATAAGCGCCCATCATGATGAATTCGCCATGGGCCATGTTGATTACACCCATCACTCCGAAAGTGATGGCCAAACCAATTGCGGCTAGGAAATAAATCGAGGCCAGAGAGACCGCGTCCAACGTCAGGTCGAGCGTCTGGTTTAGGCCAACTTTTAGTTCGATCTTCTTTAGCGCTTTTTCGGCAGCGGCGGTTACTTCGATGGACGGCTCGGCATAAGTCTCAAAGAACACATGCGCACCCAGCGCCGTGTCGATATCGGCCTCAGTAACCAGCGCAGGAACAAGTCCGGCTTCAGCCAAAATGCTGTAGGCTTGCGTGCGCGCAGTGTTGTTGTTCAGTTGCGCGACCGGGACACCCCGTACGCGACCACCGTCGATGTTCGCAGCCAAAGCCAGGCGGATGTCGTCAGGCAACACATGGGGCGCAGCCAAGTCACTCGCGACCAACAGGTGGTATGCGTCATCCCGCGACAAAGCGTCTGATCCGGGTTCCAAAATGATGGCGACGTTAACATCCGATGGCAGGTCCGCAGCGGTCTTTCGTGAGGTCACGAGTAACGGGTTCAGCGCCGCGCGGACGTCGACACCCAGATCGTTCGACATTTCTTCAATTGCAGCCACGCGGGCCGCAACGTCTTCGTCATATCCAATCGTCAGCAGCCGTTCGAGCCGTTGCTTCTGGGCCTTCAAATCCACATCTGGCTCATCCTCGATCGAGGCACGAAGAGGTTCGAGCAGTGCGCCCTCGGGATCACGTTGAATGGACTTTAGTGCGGCTAGGCGCTTCTTTCGATCCGGGTCGGTCAACTGAAACTGCACCAGAGCTGTCCCGATCATAGCGCGGACACCGCTGTTGGGTTTCAATTGCTTCAGGTCGGATTTCTCAAACGTGCCGACCACTTCACCCGTGTCGAAATCGGTCAGTTCGTACAACCGCCCTTCGGCCTTTGTTCCGGCAAAGAACAGACCGTCAGACTTACGCATCCACATGTCTTTGGCGACCCATGTCTCAAGCATCACCTGCGCTTGCGGCAGCCCACTGGCGGCAAGCGCATCAATCGCCGGTTTGATCGTCTTGCGCGAACTTTTGACAATGATCTCCTGATGATCCTGCAAGATCGGCTGCAGGCCACCCTCTTGCGCGTTGGCGTTCAGGCAGGCGAAGAGAATTGCCAGGCCCGCAAGGAATAGTCTTAACATGTGGTGAAACCCGCGTGTCTTTGGGCAAGGCGGGCGATCACACCCGCCTTGCGTACGATTTAGTAGTTCGACAAAGTCTGAACGCAGCTCTCGGTCTCGGTGTTGTACATACCGCAGCCGAGATCTTTCCAATCCGATTTCAGCACTGCCGATTCAGGCAGGAAGTCGGTCCATGCATCGCCCGGCACAACGTCCGTTTCGCTGATGATGTCGAACTGGCCGTCTTCCTGAATCTCACCAATCAGAACCGGCTTAGCCAGATGGTGGTTCGGCAACATCACAGCAGTACCTCCGGTCAGGTTCGGGAATTCCTGCCCGTACATGGCGGCGCGCACAGCGTCTACTTCGGTCGAGCCGGCTTCGGTCGCGGCATTCACCCACATGTTGAAGCCGATAAAATGCGCCTCCATAGGATCGTTGGTCACCCGTTCGTCACCCATAGTCGCTTTCCAGGTTTCGACAAATTCGGCGTTCACATCAGTATCCGCCGACTGGAAATAATTCCAAGCCGCCAAATGGCCGACGAGGTTCGCGGTATCCAGACCGGACAGTTCTTCCTCACCAACCGAAAAGGCCACGACAGGAATGTCATCTGCCGAAACACCAGCTGCGGCCAGTTCTTTATAGAAACCAATGTTGGCGTCTCCGTTGATGGTCGAGATCACACCAACCTTTTTACCATCTTCGCCTAGTGCAACGACGTCAGATACGATCTTGGACCAGTCAGAATGGCCAAAGGGGGTGTAGTTGACGAAGATATCCGCGTCCGCGATATCCTTTTGCTTAAGGTAGCTTTCCAGAATATTGTTGGTGGTCCTGGGATAGACATAGTCCGTGCCAAGCAGAGCGAATTTCTCGACCCCCAGTTCCTCCAGGAAATAATCGGTCGCTGGGATCGCCTGCTGGTTCGGGGCCGCACCAGTGTAAAAGACATTTTTAGAGCTTTCTTCGCCCTCATACTGAACCGGATAGAACAGCAGACCGTTCAGCTCTTCGATCACCGGCAGTACAGATTTGCGGCTGACCGAAGTCCAGTTACCAAAGATCACATCCACCTCGTGGACGGTCAGCAGCTCACGCGCTTTTTCCGCGAACAGCGGCCAATCAGATGCGGGATCCACAACAACGGCCTCAAGCTGCTTGCCCAAAAGACCACCTTTGGCGTTTTGCTGGTCGATCAGCATCAGCATGGTGTCTTTCAGAGTAGTCTCCGAGATTGCCATCGTGCCCGACAGCGAATGCAGCACGCCAACCTTGATCGTGTCTTCGGCAGACAAGGCAGCGGTGGCTATGGCAGCAAAGACAACCGATCCGGCGAGCGTGGATTTGAGCGATTTCATGTAATCCTCCTGGCGGGGCCGGGAGAGAGGGCTTGCGCAAAGGCACACTCTTCTTCTACCTGATCCCCGCAACTGTTGTTGCGTTCCGTGTGGCGGTTGTGTTCGAGGTCCAATTCGCGCAGCCGTCACACACCCCCGGGTCATCTCCGCGGTGGCACCCATACGGTTTCTGCATTGCAGCAAGGTTGGCAACTTACCTTTAGCCCAATTTGGGAAATCGGCGAGAAGCGCATATTTTTTCATCTAAGTCGGAGGTTTCTGTCTAAAATTTAGACACACGATGTGGAAATAAGCAGATTCCGACACTGCAGATTAGTGTTCCGACACTTCAATAGAGAAACAGGTGGCACCAAACGACGCGCTAAAGGTGCCCTATTACACAAGTTGCAGCCATATTGCCCACGCACAGCGCGGTACCGCCACGTGCTGCAGGCACTGTCAGCTTAAGCACCAAGCAATTGGGCAACAGGACTGTGCTGGACAGATTTCGCCAGTCTGGGTCCTTTAAATGCCTGTTCCCCAGAACGATCCCACCTGATCTTGATGCGGTTCTTCTGAACACGGCGGGCGGCGTGACCGGAGGCGATTCATTCCGATTTTCTTGCAAGGCAGCAAAATGCACGGCGCTGACTTTGACGACACAAGCCTGCGAGCGCGCCTACAAAGCCCAGCCCAAAGAATGGGGCCAGATTACAAACCATTTGACGGTTGAGGATGGCGCTCGGCTGAACTGGCTGCCGCAGGAAACCATCCTGTACAACGGCAGTGCTTTGGACCGACGCCTCAGGATCGACATGGGGCTTGATGCTGAAATGCTGATGGTCGAGCCGCTGGTCTTTGGGCGCATTGCCATGGGCGAGACGCTGACCGGCATCCGCTTGCGCGATAGAATCGAGATTCGCCGCGAGGACACGCCAGTGTTTCTCGAGGCGATCAGGTTCTCAGGTGATTGGCATACGCATTTGTCCAAGCCGCATATTGCGAACGGCGCAGGGGCGATGGCGCTAATCGTCTTAGCGTCGAGTTCCGCCGAAGGTCATCTGAAACCTGTCCGGGAAATGCTACCGGACACCGCCGGGGCAACCCTGATCCGGAAAGACCTATTGGTCATTCGCATTCTGGCGGACAACAGCTTTGCACTGCGCCGAACGCTGATACCAGTTCTACGCCGACTGAACAAAGACACATTGCCCCGATGCTGGATGCTCTGACATGAACCTGACCCCTCGTGAAAAAGACAAACTGCTGGTCGCCATGGCCGCCGAGGTTGCTCGCAAACGACTGGCCCGCGGCGTTAAGCTGAACCACCCCGAGGCTATCGCCTTGATCACCGACGCCGTGGTCGAAGGCGCGCGCGACGGCCGTTCGGTCGCCGACATGATGCAAGCCGGGGCTGAAGTGATCTCCCGTGACCAATGCATGGAAGGCGTGCCCGAGATGATCCACGAGGTACAGGTCGAAGCCACTTTCCCGGATGGCACAAAACTCGTGACTGTCCACAACCCCATTCGCTAATTTTCAAAGGAGTTCTCCATGAACCGTATGCTGTTTCCCGCTCTCATTCTGGCTGGTCCGGCCATGGCCCATTCGGATACCCAAGTTCACGCCCATGGGAGTGATTACGCCGCGCTCGCAGTTGGGTTGGCTTTGATTGCGGTCATCGCCATTACCATGATTTTGAAGCTGCCGAAATGATCCCGGGGGAGATCATTCCGGCCGAAGGCTCACTGACGCTGAACGCAGGACGCAGCAGCCGTCTTGTTATTGTCGCCAATACCGGCGACCGACCAATACAGGTCGGCAGCCACTACCATTTTTCCGAAGCAAACCCGGCTCTGGATTTTGATCGGTATGTAGCTTTGGGTATGCGGCTGGACATCCCGGCGGGCACTGCGGTGCGATTTGAGCCAGGCCAAACTCGCGAAGTTATGCTGGTGCCATTTGACGGGCGCCGGCACATCTACGGTTTCAATATGCATATCATGGGGGCTTTGAAAGATGCCGGGCAAGATCAGTCGGAGTGACTATGCCTCCATGTTCGGCCCCACGGTCGGCGACAAAGTACGATTGGCAGATACTGATCTGATCATCGAAGTAGAAAAAGACCTGATCGTGGAGCGCGCAACGACTGCGCGTTTCAGCGAGACCGGCCACCGCGAAGATGTCTATGGTGAAGAGGTTAAATTCGGTGGTGGCAAAGTCATTCGCGATGGGATGGGGCAGTCACAGGCCACGCGTGCCGAAGGCGCCGTGGACACGGTGATCACCAATGCTCTGATCGTGGATCACTCGGGTATTTACAAGGCGGATGTCGGCCTAAAGGACGGGCGCATCGCCAAGATCGGCAAAGCCGGAAATCCGGATACGCAGCCCGGTGTAGACATCATCATCGGCCCCGGCACAGAGGCCATCGCTGGCGAGGGTCGCATCCTGACGGCTGGCGGGTTCGACAGCCATATTCACTTCATCTGCCCTCAACAGATAGAGGACGCGCTGCATTCTGGCCTGACAACCATGCTTGGTGGTGGCACCGGCCCGGCACATGGCACTTTGGCGACCACATGCACACCGGGCCCATGGCACATCGGCCGGATGTTGCAGGCGGCGGATGCTTTTCCCATGAATCTTGCTTTTGCGGGCAAAGGAAATGCTTCGCTTCCCGCTGCTTTGGAGGAACAGGTAAGAGCCGGGGCTTGTTCCCTGAAACTGCACGAGGACTGGGGCACGACTCCTGCGGCCATCGACTGCTGCCTTTCGGTCGCTGACGCGATGGACGTTCAGGTGATGATCCACACCGACACGCTCAACGAATCCGGGTTTGTTGAAAATACAGTTGCCGCGATAAAGGGCCGTACTATCCACGCTTTCCATACCGAAGGCGCGGGCGGCGGCCACGCCCCCGACATCATCAAAATCTGCGGTGAGGACCATGTCCTACCCTCCTCTACCAACCCGACGCGGCCCTTTACGGTAAACACGGTAGAAGAACATCTCGACATGTTGATGGTCTGCCATCACCTCGACAAATCCATCCCCGAGGACGTGGCCTTTGCTGAAAGCCGCATTCGGCGTGAGACCATCGCGGCTGAAGATATCCTGCACGACATGGGCGCGTTCAGCATCATCGCGTCCGACAGTCAGGCTATGGGCCGCGTGGGCGAGGTGTTGATCCGTACATGGCAAACCGCTGACAAGATGAAGAAACAACGAGGCCGTCTGCCGGAGGAATCCGGTGACAACGACAACCTGCGCGTTCGCCGTTACATCGCCAAGTACACGATTAACCCTGCCGTTGCTCATGGCCTCAGCCACGAGATTGGCAGTATCGAGGAAGGAAAACGCGCCGACCTGGTCCTATGGGACCCAGCCTTTTTTGGAGTGAAGCCTGAGATGGTTTTGCTGGGCGGCACAATCGTTTGTGCACAGATGGGTGATCCGAATGCTTCGATTCCTACCCCGCAGCCGGTTTATAGTCGGCCAATGTTCGGTGCCTATGGTCGATCCGTTGAAAACTCGGCCATCACCTTTGTTTCGCAAGCCGCGCTGGCGGACGGGATCGGTGATACACTTGGATTGGCAAAGCAGACTGTCGCTGTCCAAAACACGCGTGAGATTGGCAAACAGGATCTTCTGCTCAACAACGCGACACCTCATGTCGAAGTTGATCCAGAAACCTACGAAGTCCGGGCAGATGGCGAATTGCTGACCTGCCAACCCGCCGAAGTGCTGCCAATGGCACAGCGATACTTTATGTTCTGACTAAAAATTATGCTGCATTGCACCGCGCGCAACCCAGAAATGACCAAACACCCACTTCAAAGTGAGGCCGATATGACAGATATTAATGCCCAAGGGAGGACCAACGTTTACGAGGGTCCAAATGGCACACTCAGCAACACAATCTCACGCACGCTTTTCGCTGCCCGGTCTGATCGCGTCCATCGCAGCATCAGTCTACGGGGCTCTGATCAGTGTGGCCGAAGCTCAATCACGCGTTCGGCAAGTCGAATTCCTGCAATCGCTCAGCGACGAAGAGTTGAAAAAACGCGGCCTATCACGCGAACGGATCGTGCACCGGGTGTTTGCGGATTTAATCTGGCTCTGACCATTTCTGCTCCAGAGGAGGCGACGGTATGACCGCCCTGCTCTGCACCGCACGCCGTTACTCGGATCATATGCACGGCGAGTCCGCAGATTGCCTGTCTCTGACTTATGACGATCGGTTTTTGCGTCGCAAGGTTCTGACCTGTGAAAGTGGCGAACAAATTCTCGTCGATCTGTCGCAAACCACCTCGTTGAACCACGGTGGCACGTTGGTTCTGGACGACGGTCGCGAAGTAGAAATACAGGCTGCACCCGAAGCACTGCTAGAGGTTTCCGCTCCGGACCTGACACGCATCGCGTGGCATATCGGCAATCGCCACACGCCCTGCCAGATCGAAAAGGATCGTCTGCTGATCCAGGTCGATCATGTGATCCGAGACATGCTTTTGAAAATCGGAGCCACAGTGCGCGAGGTGCACGAACCGTTCAACCCCGAAGGCGGAGCCTATGGCCATGGCAGGACACATGGCCACGCCCACTGACGCCGATATCCTGACTCTGACCCAGTGGTTGTCTCCGGCATACCCTGTGGGGGGCTTTGCTTATTCTCATGGGTTGGAAGCTGCAATTGACGAAGGAGCGGTCGCCAGTTCCCAAGACGCCGAAGCCTGGATTTCAGATGCGCTGGAACACGGATCTGGATGGAATGATGCTCTGTTCGTGGTGTCCGCATACGACGCGCGGGACAAAGATGAACTTTTCAGCATCGATGCCAAGGCACGGGCTATCTGCGCGTCATCCGAAAGGAAAATGGAAACCGAACTGCTGGGACAGGCGTTCGGGACTGTCACAGGAGATGTCTGGGATTTAGATATCCAACAGCTTTCCTACCCAGTGTCGGTGGGCCACGCCGCGCGTCTGCAAAACCTCCCCCTACTACTGACGACGAAGATGTATTTACAAGCATTCGCAAGCAACTTGGTCGCTTGCGCAACGCGTCTTGCGCCGCTGGGGCAAACCGACGCTCAGAAACTGATCCGTAATTTGACACCGCAATGTGCTCATATCGCCGAAAAGGCGCAATTGGCAGGTTTAGAAGAACTAAGTTCGACTGCGTTCCTGACGGACATCGCGTCGATGAGACACGAAACACAGTATTCAAGGATATTCCGAACATGAGCAGTATGAACG
>NZ_JBXWQI010000029.1:0-30238 GCF_059612305.1 Ruegeria sp. CDSA033
ATGGCGCGGTTGAAGCCAAGGTCAAAGCCGAGGTTGCAGAGCTTTGCGCTAAATTCCCGATCTATCCAAACCTGTAATCCACACAGGGATCACAAATCAGAACGGCGTCCAATGGGCGCCGTTTTTTTGTTTGGGATACCAAAAACGCGATTAAATATAGCCGCGCCAGCGCAGGACAATAACTGCCAAAGCCGCCAGCGCCAGAAACCCCAAAGCAACCGCCCCCAGAAAGTTCAGAAACCAGCCCCAGCGGCGATCGGCCAGGTTTATACCGCTCAGATGGGTCTGAACCTCTTCCGATGCCTTGGCCAGTTTCGGAGTGTCCAGCACCAACCGCAATTTAGGGTGCGAGGCCATCTGCTCGGCACCGGCAAGCATCATGGCCTGCTTGTATACGCGGCGCGGCAATCGGCGCTTGGCCTTGCGGACAGAAGCCGTCAGCGTCTGGTCCTTTACACCCAGCTTTTCACGCAGCAATTGCACCGTCTGCGCGATCTGGCTTTGGATATCTGTGGTTTGCGTCATGACGTGGCCTCCTGCCAGCGCAATCTAACCTCAGCCCGCAGGGGCGACAATGGGGGCTGGTCGTTTCAAACGCACGCAGGTATCAAACCAGAATGCTGAACACGATCATTCACGGTGAACCGACCTCGAACCCTCCTCTGCTGATTGCGCATGGGCTGTATGGATCAGCCCGAAACTGGGGGGTTATTGCGCGCCGACTATGTGACGAAAGGCAGGTCGTTGCAGTCGATATGCGCAACCACGCCTACAGCGAATGGACCGACCAGCATGGTTACCCCGATCTGGCCGAGGATCTGGCCGAGGTGATCCTGCAACTTGGCGGAAAAGCCGATATTGTCGGTCATTCGATGGGTGGTAAGGCTGCGATGATGCTGGCGCTGAGCCACGGAGAATTGGTGCACAAGCTGGTTGTGGCGGACATTGCGCCCGTTACTTATACGCACAGCCAAATCCAATTCATCGAAGCCATGCGCGCCGTGGATTTTTCAACGATTGAAAGACGCTCGGACGCCGAGGGACAGTTGGCGGCGCAGGGTGTCGAAAAAGCTTTGCAGAGCTTTTTCACGCAATCTCTGGACGTCAAGGGGAAGCGTTGGCTTCTGAACCTTGACACGCTGGCGGCCGAGATGCCCAAAATCATGGGCTTTCCGGAAACTGATGCATCCTGGGACGGTCCGGCCCTGTTTTTGTCCGGTGGCGATTCCGACTACGTCCTGCCCGAACATCGCAGCACCATCCGCGCCCATTTTCCCGCCGCACGATTTGCGAAAATCCCCGGCGCAGGCCATTGGCTGCACGCCGAGAAACCTCGTGAGTTTGAAGCCGCGGTCAGGACCTACCTGAACGCCTGATCAGGTTGCGTTCTGGTACAGTTTCTTCGCCACCAACCAGGACACTGGCAAGGCAGCCACACAGCCAGCCGCAGCTGCTGAAACGATTGCAACTGTAGACACCAATCCCGCGGACAGGACGGCAATAACGCCCGACCCGGCCAGAGCGGTTGCGATCAAAGTATACAGTATAGAGGCAAGGCGTAGCATCGTCAGTTGTCCTTTTGTCAGAAGCCCGATTATCGCTTTAGACAACTGGTATGCTATACGCCTTGATCTGCGTCAGATTTCAACGGACAGAGGTCAGAAATCAGGCCACCTCGCCGCCGCCATTGACCCAGTCCGGCAACCCGCCGACGTTATAGACGTTTTCATACCCCATATCTTTCAACAGCTTGCCTGCCAGCGCCGCACGACCACCTGCCGCGCAATACAGCACGATTACGCGGTCCTTGCGCAGCTCGGGGTCATGAGATTTCAGGGCGTCGTCAGCGCGGAATTCAAGCATACCGCGCGGGATATGATGCGCGCCTTGCGCACGGCCGGTTTGCTGCAGCTCGACCGCGTCGCGCACGTCCAGCAACAAGGCACCCTGCCCCATCAATTCCTTTGCTTTGTTTGTGTCAATCCGTTCGACGGCAGCGTTTGCTGCCTCCATCATCTGGCCTACGGTCAATGGCATAAAGCGTCCCCTCTGGTGAATCTCACCAGAGGCTAACACGCTGGCGCAGGAAAGAGCAGGCCGATAAGGCGATCAATGTTCGCGGAAGGCGCGAGACATGCTGTCTGTCACAGGCTTTGCGATATAGGCCGCAAAGGTGCGTTCCTCGGTCTGGATCATGATCTCGGCGGGCATTCCGGGTGTGGGAACAAACCCACGCACGCGGTCCATCTCATCGGGTTCTAGCGAGATGCGCGCCAGATAAACCTCTTGCGGAATTCCTCCAGAATCTTCCACTAGCGCGTCCGCCGAGACATAGTAGACTTCGCCGCTCAGCACAGGAGTGGTACGCTGGTTTAGCCCGACCAGTCGAACCGTTGCTTGCTGCCCCATCACGACGCTGTCGATTTCCGTTCGGGGGATTTGCGCCTCGATAATCAGGGGCGCATCCGAAGGCAGGATTTCCGCGATTGGTTCACCAGTTTCGATAACGCCGCCAGCCGTATGATAGTGCAATCGCACTACGGTTCCCGTGACCGGAGCGCGCACAACCGCACGGTCCAGAACGCTTCGGGCCTGCCGGGATTTTTCGCGCACGCTTTCCAGATCAGCTGCAATCACGCTCAATTCATCCAACGCAGCCTCGCGATAGGCCGATCGCGTGCGGGAAATCTGTTCTTCGTATTTCAGAAGCATCTGGTTGATTTCAGCCGTTTCAGCCGTCAACCGCGCAAGTTGGCCCTCGGCCTCGGCCTGCACGCGGCGGATCGTGTTGATGTCGCCCTTACGCACCAGCCCTTTTTTGAACAGTACTTGTTTGGTTTCGAACTCTTCCTGCAAAATTTCCGAACGCCGAACCATACTTTCCAACTGCGCCTCAAACCCGCTTGAGCGAATTTTCAGCGCTTCCATGTTGCGTTCCAGCAAAGCGATGTCGTTCAGCAACGTCTTACGGGATACATCAAAGCTGATTTTTTGCCCGTCAAGGATCGCCATCACCTCGACATCGTTCGACGCTTCAATCAGTTCCGGCGAGAACTCAAGCCGATCACGCTCATTGTTTTCAGCCGACAAGCGTTGGGACATGGCTTGCAGACGAATTTTGCGGATGAACAGTTCGCGTTCATTTGACTCGGCCGAGGTCTGGTCGAGGGTCATAAGAACCTGTCCCTTGATAACGGACTGACCCTCGATAACTTTGATATCTTCAATGATCCCACCTTCGAGGTGCTGAACAATCTTATTTCGGCCTGTGGCAACAAAGCTGCCCTGCGCGATTACCGCCGCGGCCAATGGCGCACTGAAGGACCAGACGCCAAAACCGCCAAAGCAGACAACCAGCAAGATCAAGCCGACAGTAACAAAGCGGTGGATCGACCGCGGCACCTCGGCATACCAAACTGCCGGATCCTTCGGGTCATTGTTTACGGGTACAATTTCGTTCATGTTGGCCCCCCCTGCTGCGACTGAATGCCTGGTTTATTTCCACGTGAGGCGTTCAACTGTTGCAGCACCTGTTCACGGTGACCAAACAGCGCCACACGACCATCTGTCAGCAGCATGATTTTGTCGACAACGCTCAACAGCGTCGGTTTCTGAGTGATCACCACGACGGTAATCTTGCTTTCCTTGGCCTGTTCAATCGCCCGCGACAGCGCCTGATCACCTGCAACGTCCAGGTTTGAGTTCGGCTCGTCCAGAACCACCATGCGCGGATTGCCAAAGAAAGCGCGCGCCAGTGCTATCCGCTGTTTTTGCCCGCCCGACAGCGGAGATCCATCAGCGGAAACCACAGTTTCGTATCCTTGCGGCAAAGTGGCGATCATGTTGTGGACATCAGCCAGAACAGCGGCGTCGTGGATTTGTTCATCTGTCGCATCGACACGCATCCGGCCGATATTGTCCTTGATCGTACCTGGGAACAGCTGAACATCCTGCGGCAAATAACCGATGCTCTCACCAAACTGACGTGGGTCCCAGTTGCGGATATCCATCAGATCCAGACGAACACTGCCGGATGTCGGCAGGATCGACCCAACCAGCGTTTTGCCCAACGTGGTTTTTCCCGCCCCGGAATTGCCAATAACGGCAAGTGTTTCACCGGGATTAAGCGAAAAACTGATGCCGTTCAGGACAACACGTTTGGTGCCGCCCGGAACATAAAGAAGGCGCTCCACATCCATGCGCCCCTCGGGACGCGGCAGGCGCAACTTTTCAAATTGCAGGGCCGAATTGGACAAAAGGTTCTTGATGCGCCCAAAAGCGGCGCGCGTCAGCAGGAATGCATTCCAGCCTTCGATTGATCCTTCGATAGGTGCAAATGCGCGCCCGGCGATAATCGAAGCGGCGATGACCATACCGCCAGTGATCTCGCCCTGCAGCGCCAGATATGCACCCCAGCCCAGAATGGCAATTTGTGTCAGCAGGCGTATCGCACGCGAGATGGCCGCGAAGATCACGTTCCTGTCCTGCGCCCGTACTTGCCATGTCAGAGATTGTGCCGTGTCGCGACCCCAGATGCGTACCGCCTCGGGGATCATCGCCAAAGCGTTGATGATCTGGCTGTTACGCGCCATCGAGTCGAGGTGCAGGTTCGCCATTGATTGGGATCTGTTCGCCTCGGCAAATGGCTTGGCAGTCATTTTCTGGTTAATCACTGCGATAATCATCAGCAGCATCGCGGTTACGATAACGATTGATCCCAGCTGCGGATGCACCAGAAAAATCATCAGGATGAACAGCGGTGCGAAAGGAACGTCAAGGAATGAAATCAACGTCCCCGACACCAAAAAACCGCGCACTTGCTGAAGATCGCCCAGCGTCTGGTATTCCCGGCCGTTGCCGTGCAGCGACGCATGTGCTGCCGCACTTAGAACGGGCGCGCCCAATCGCGCGGCAACCTCGACCGCTGTACGCATCAGAATAAAACGGCGGACCGCGTCAAATGCCGCCTGAAAGATCACGGCCCCCGCAACAATGGCGGTCAGCATGATCAGTGTATCCAAAGACCGGCTGGTCAGCACCCGGTCACTGATTTGAAACAGGTAGATCGGGATCGCAAGGATCAGGATGTTGGTTGCGCATGTCAGAACCAGAACAAATGCGAGATTGCGCCAGATCGCCTTTAGCGAGGTGCGCAGAGTATTTTGGAAATCCTCTGGCGGCGTGCGTTTGTGGAATGTCTGGGGTGGCCCGTTGCCGTCACCTCCGCCCGTTTGTCGGAGTTGCATCGGCTCGTTCGCCTTAGCCTCGATAGTGGCACCTAAGTGTTCACCGCCCTTCGAGCGCGTTTGGGGGGTCACCCGCGCAGTCGTTTCTGTGGCGGTGTTAGGATCGGGGCTTTGGGCTTCTTCGGCCACCCCAGCGTCGCGGCCCTGGGCATTCTGATCTTGAGCGGGCTGCGACTGTTCGCGCCGGGGTGAAGCCGCGGCACGAGTTGGTGGTTCCGACCTGGTTTTGGTCGCCTGCTTTTTGGGCTTCACAGCTTTTGCGGCAACCGCATCGTCCTTTTTCGCAGTCATCTTGGGACTGTCCTCTGGATCTGGTACACGCATTTCTTTGTTCAAACGCAAACTTGGCGTCTTAGCTGCTTTTGGTAGGGATTCATCGCTGCCATGCGGCTGCGTGGGCGTGCCAACGCCCTCAATATCAAGCGGGCTGGCATCAGAAGAACGACGCGACGAAAATACAATCGACATTTTATAACTTTCGGAACACTCGTAACAAATACAGTCATTACGCTAACACGAATTGACCAAATCAGGTAGAAATTTCACGCCAGCATCGTTTGCATCGCATCATCGTTGCTAGCATTTTCAGAAGGCGTAAGGTTCGATTGTGCCTGTGCGATAGCGTTTTCGCCAATCCCAGCCGTCTCTTCCATTATTATGGCAATGACTTCATTGGCCAACTCCGAAGCGTCTGGCACTTCGGGGATGTCAATCAGTGCTGCCTGATGCAACAGCAGGTCCGAATATTCGCCGCCTGCTGCCATAATGGTTGAGTCGACACCAGTCTTGGTGATGTTGGCTGCATTCAACAGGGCGTTTCCGGCTCCGTTGACCGCGGCATCAACAGCAGCTGCTGCTTCAAGCGAAATATCGTCCTGATCCTGCAACAATGTGACCTGTTCGACCGAATTGACCTGCAAAAGATCGCCGTCGATCTTCAGTACGCGAAGCAACTCCATGCCGGCGTAGTCCGGATTGGATATCAAAGCGTCTTCAAAGGCCTCGCGATCAATCTGCTGCAACGGCATAGCCTCGGCATGGGCCATGTCCAATTCTTCCACCGTGTCCTCCCCGGTGGTCGTCAGAGAGGCCTGGTTCATGACCAGATTGTCATCACCCTCTTCCGGCTTGCCGGCACCATAGACGTCATCGTCCAACAGCGCGATGGTCTGGTGCAGCATATCGACCGAAACCATGTTTCCGCCGATCATTATCAGATCATAGAAGTTACCCAACTGAACGATATTGGTGACGTTGCTCAAAACGTTGTCACCCAATGTGAACAGGCTGGTCGAAGCTGTGATTTCTGTGTTGATCTTGTCGATATCTGTGGCGTCGATCACCTGCTTGATGAAGTTCGTGACCCACAAATCGCCTTGTATCCACGTGACCGAGACAATCGGATCCGCACCCGGCTCTGCCACATTGTCGTCCTGCCACCACTCTTCGCTGGCTTCGGTCCCGATAAATGACGCCTGAACCACATTGGTGTCACTTTGAACACCGGGTTCACCCTGATCGATGTCGGACACCACCGCCACCTGACTGATCACTGTCAGGTTAACGGATTTGCCGCCCACTGCGATGACGGGCGCGTCGACCCAAGCCACAGTGATGTTAACCTCGTTGACCGCAAGGTTTCCGCCCGCGATAACCGTATGGCCCTCGCCGAACTCATCATCATCCGAGCGATCCCATTCGTCCGGGGTCATGTCTGGCGTATCGTCTTCTTCCTCGTCTTCTGTCTGGTGATGCGCGGGCAGAAGATCGTCCCAGACCGGAATTTCTTCGACCATTTCGCCATTCACAATAACGCCCAGCGCGTCCTCGCCGTGGAACTGGTGAATGGTCACGCCTTCGATTTGAGATATCATCGGCGACTGCATCTGTTCAGCCAGGCTTTCGAGGTATTCCAGAGACTTATAGTCTTCAATGTTCAGAGATGGCGTTGCAATTGCGTGCATCGACAACGCGACATCCAGCATCTGCTCGCCTTGCGCAATCTGGATTTCGATATCGCGAAAATCGCCATGACCGATAACATCGTTGTCGTTCAGGACAATCGCCTGGAACGTGTAGGTTACGGCCGAGCCGATGATGAGTGGTGGGACCTGTGGATCTAGAATCAATACTGCCGTCTGTGCCGTTCCCAGCTGAACATCCGGAATATAGGGATCGGGACCGAAGCTGGGACCGACATATATCTCTGACAATGCAAGCGGCCCATCGGGCACGGGCGGCAATGGAAGATCCGCAGGAGGAGGCAGAAGTTTATAAGGGAGTGGATCATATTCGCCTGGTGGAAGATCTAATTCAGTAGCGATCCGTATGGATATCGGATCGTCGAGTTCATCCAGTTCGACTTTGCGCCGAAGCGCCGTAAATTCTTCGTACTGATCTCTCAGCCGGGCCTGTTCAATCGTTAGCTCAAAGGTTCCAATAAAATGCGCTATCGTTTCTGTAATACTGTCGAGAGACATATCGGTTTCCTTTTCCCCGCCCCGGCCTAAAATTTCCGCTTTGGGTTTGTTGTGCCGAGGCCACTTGTCGCGGCCTCGGCGGTTTCGTCAGATGGGTCGGGGCCCGACAATTCGGGCCCTGACTGCGACTTATACGTCGTTGTCGTCGCTGTTGTGGGTCGCGGTCATCGAACCACCAACCATGGTCGTATCGACCGAGTTGCCAAGAACGTTGGCACCCATGACGATCGACTGGTTGAACGCCGATGTATCGACCACGGCAGCTGCCGAAGCGTAGGACTCGCCGTTAACGATTCCATCACCGCCGTTGCCTGAACCCCACGATCCAGCATTGCCGCCAGCTCCGCCAGCACCCGAATAGGCGCCCGACGCATCGCCACCGTCGACGTTTGCACCGTTGGTGTCACCAAGCGTCGCCATACCAGAAGCGTCACCAGAGGTTCCGCCGTATCCGGCACCAGCACCGCCGCCGCCGCCAACGCCCGACGTTGCTGTGCCAGTGGCACTGCCCGCTGCGGTCGAGGTAGCGTCGTTGTCCGACATAGCGTCGCCGCCATAACCAGCGATGGCCTCTGCCATGCTGTCTGCCGAACCGTCGGTTTCCGCAGTCGAGAAGACCTCGGACAATCCGCCGTCGCCTGCGTTGTTGGTCGCGTCAGCAGAACCTTCACCGGTTCCTGTGGATGCAGCGTCTTGCTGAACGGCTCCGCCGCCACCGCCGACGCCGTCAGCCATCGCGGTCCCGGTTCCGGTACCCGTCGCTGAACCATCAACGTCATTGGTCCCACCAGCACCGCCATTGACTTGGGCATCCTGGTTGTTGTCGGCTTCGCCGGTCACGTCACCCGGAGCTTGAGTGACCGCTGGACCCGTAGCGTCCTGATCACCTACACCCTGAGCATCGGCAGCCGCGTCAGCCGTACCACCGTTGCCGGATGCACCGCTTCCGTCACCGCCGGGGCCGTTGCCGCTGTCGGCGTTGCCACCGTCACCGTCGCCACCGTCACCGCCGGCACCTGCAGCACCCATGCCGTCACCGCCAGGGCCGTTGCCGCTGTCAGCGTTGCCGCCGTCACCGTCACCGCCACCAGCACCTTCGCCGCGAGCACCGTTGCCGTCACCGCCGTCACCGCCAGTGCGGTTGCCGCCGTCGCCACCGGTACCGTCGCCACCAGTACCGTCGCCGCCGTCACCGCCAGGGCCGTTGCCAGCATCTGCGTTGCCGCTATCACCGTTTCCGCCATCGCCGTCGCCGCCGTTTCCGCCGTCACCGTCACCGCCAGGGCCGTTACCGCCATCTGCGTTGCCGCTGTCGCCGTCGCCGCCATCGCCGTCACCACCGGTGCCGTCTGCATCCGCGCCGGCCAGACCTGCTGCAAGACCTAGTCCAATGTTGCCACCAGATGTCGCGTCATTGGCTTCGGTGTCGCTGTCACTCTCGTTTGCAGCGAGACCAAGGTTACCAGCCAGACCGCCACCGCCGTTTGCATCGTCGGATTCGGAATCGTTGTCGGTATCGACGTCTACGTCATTGTCTGCGTCCGAGTCGTTGTCGCCGCCGGCTGACTCTCCGTCATTGCTGGCGTCCGACGAGCCAAAGCCCAGACCAAGACCGATGGAACCAGCGTTTCCGCCTTCACCACCGTCGCTGTCGACATCCGAGTCTGCGCTGCCGTCATTGTCAGCATCCGAGTCGCTGTCAGCGTCACCGCCGTCACCGGCACTGCTGCTGCCATTCGATTCAGCGTTAGAATGCCCAACGCCCAGACCGAAGTTGGTCGCTTCGCCGGAATCTCCGCCGTCGCCGCCTTCGCCGTCACCATTGGCGTCACCGGATGTTCCTCCAGCGGCATCAGCCCAGCCACCTTCTGTGTCACCTCTGGCATCGCCGCCAGTTGTATTGCCACCTTCTCCGGAATTGCCGCCGTCTGCACGCGAACCAATACCTTCCGCAGCATTTGCGGTTCCGCCATAGGCGTCACCCTTCTGCTCGAAAGTGCCGTCATTGGAAACTTCTGCACTTTCCAGAACGTCGTTGTCTTCCAGTGCGGCAACTTGATTGTTGATTGCTGCCATAGCGGTCGTTGTACCGCTCATGTCAACATCCAGGTTCATGTCATCGCCGGGATCATAGTCAATGTCGCCACCAGCAGTGATCACGTCACCTACGCTCGCATCGTCGCCCAGATCCAGATCGACCTGATCATCATCGCGAGGAATCCACTCGCCGCCACCAAAATCGATGTGAACTGAGTTGGAATTGTCGTTGCTGTCATCACCACCATTATAGTTCTGCTGGTTCTGATCTTGGTCCTGATCCTGGTCTTGATCCTGATCCTGGTCCTGATCCTGGTCCTGATCTTGCTTTTGCTTCTGATCCTGATCGTTATCGTTATCTACGCTGTTGTCGTTGGTTTGCTCTTGCTCATTCAGATTTGCGTCAATCTGAGCTTCTTCGACTGTAATATCGGCATCGATATCAACATGGGCCTCTTCGACCTCAACTTCACCGATTGCAGTAATGTCGTTGTACGGTTGGTTGCGTCTACTCATAATAGTTCTCCACTTAAGAAGCGCGCTGACCGTCACTCATCTCTAAAACGGTTACTGGCGCAGTTGAATAATAAGGGCCGCACTCATGCGCAAAACGCGCGTGTGCGGTTTCGTTCAGTGAATTTTACCCACCCTCCTTTCTCGGCTTAGCCGACACCGTGTCTGCGGAAGTAGCTCGCGATAATGCGCGATTCGCGGACACATCAGGAATTAAGGCTTCAGAATAGAAGCGAGATCATGGTTACAGGCGAAGCGCGTCGTGAATAGCTACCTTAAAGGACTAGAACGTCCAAAGCTTTGATTTCATTGCTGTAATGCTTGTGTGACCGAATAGCAGTCGCAGCATCGGCCATTCGCGCGGGTCAAAACTCACAGTTTGGGAAACCCATTGTTTTCCTCCACTTACGCGAGAGGAAGTACTGCCGACCTAAACGAAAGAATTAGAACTGAATTTTCGGAACGGCGCACATCATTGATAAAACTTGTACTTTCAGCTATAGTCGCGCCTCAATAGCGTAAGTTACTTTAATTCTGTTCTACGAGTACTGGTTACAATTTCGCCGTTATTTTTCGCGGCGTGGGTTAATTAAAAGGGGGCGTGGCAATGGGCATTCCGATTCAGGAAGATGCTGTTCAAAACGATTTCAATCCCGAAGAATTCTCGATCAATTTCGTCGGCAAAGAACTCTTCTATTCAGATCAAACAATCCATGGTGTCCAATCCGAATTTGGCGTGATCACGCGTCGGATCGAAACAATTGACGCGCTGTCTGCGCCAAGCGGCTCGGACGTTGGGGCCGGAAAGGTGGTCGTCGTCGACCAGATGATGCTGGACGACCTGTTGAACCGACCGCAGGCCTATATGGAAATCGCGGGATCAGGCAGCTTGGCCTTTGCTTACCGCAAGGAGGAAGCTGCCCGGCTTGCATTCGAAAAGTGGGATCGCAGCAAATTCGGCGACATCGGATACCTGCCGATGAACGTCGCGCCGGATGTATGGCGATCTATTTTGCGCCTGCTGTTACATGAAGAGCTGTACCTGCCGTGTTTCCTTGCGGATTGCGTGGCGCATTCACCCACGCGGTCGAATGGTGCGCCGGTAGCGACATCAAAGCCCAGCGACCTCCACCCGACATACTCAAAGCTGACGCGCCGGGAAAAGCAGGTGCTGAAACTGGTGTCGAAAGGTCAAAGCAACAAGATTATCGCATCGAACCTGGGCATCACCGAACACACCGTCAAACTGCATATGCACAATGTGGCGGGCAAGATCGGTGTCAGCAACCGGACTGCAGCCGCGCAATTCTATTTCGAGGTTGCGCCGGACGAAGCGCGAGAACTGCCCGTTGACTGACGATTTCGAAGCCCGATTTGACCGCCTGATCCTGCTGGTCGGCAAGTTGAACTACATGTGGACCAACACGGAAAGCCTGTTGATTCATCTGATCGCCGGGTTGACCCGCACCAACAAGGATATCTCGGTCATAATATTTCTGACGCTGAACACGACCCGCGCCAGAATTGACCTGGTCGAGCGGCTGGCCAAGATGGAAGGCCGCCCGCCAGACATACGTGACCCTATCCTTAAGCACACGCAGCGTCTCAGCAAGCTTTCGGGAATTCGGAACAGATACAACCATTGCATCTATTCCTTCGACCCCGACAGCGGCAATCCGAAGACAATCCTGATGCGCATTGCAGACCGGAAGACGGACATCAAACTGGGCCGCCAGGATACGGTTGACGAGGGTGCGATGAAAGAAATCGAAAAGGTGGTCGACCAACTTTCAGTGGCGAACCGGGAAATGTGGAAACTGATCAACGATCTTGGGTTTCCAGCTTAACAATGCGCTGGTGCGGGCGGTGGGACTCTCTTTTCTGTTTGTTGCCATATCACTAAGTCACGAGATGCGTAAAATATGCGAAACGTGCGGTGAAAAACGCCCGGCTATCAGTATCTAACCGAATCCTGTTCGGGCCAGCCTGGCAACTTTTTCGGCGCGGGGACATCGTGGCTCTCCAGCCAATCCTTGATCGCGGCCCAATGATCCTGCGGCTTGGCCGTGTACCGACGAGAATGGAGATCCACAATTGCGCGCTGTAGTTGGTGATACCATTGAATTTTGATCTTTAGGCCATGGGTTCGCGCCCAGGCGCGCAGCGCGGCTTCCCAATCGGTCAACGGGCGGGACTCAAGCTCTTTATGAAGGTCGAACGGGATTCTGGTTGGCCATAGCATGACACCGATATGCGCTAACCGCGCGCAGGCGGCAAGCGCTCCTCATCGTTGCCCCTCGAATGGCCGCAAGGAGCCCCAAACTGCCGTTGATCCTATTTCCACCTTTCGCACATGCAGCGGACTGCAAACCGCACAAAGCAGTCGTTTACAATCCGGGGCCGGATGGCTGGTGAGCGGACGAAGCGGGCTTTCGCTGAAAACACACGAAAGTCCGTTTCGATGCCGACCGCCCTACACAAAATGTTGAGCCAAATGATCACTATGACTCCATCTCTCTTGCCAAAAATGGCTCCGGGCTGTCCGTTTCTTCCAGACCTTTATCTGTGATCAGCCAAAACCGAGTGCCGACATTGCGCAAAAAGCTGCGGTCGTGACTAACAAGCAAACATGAAGCGCCGTGTGTGATCAATTCATCCTCGAGAGCCTCTTGTCCTTCAATGTCGAGATGGTTCGTCGGCTCATCAAGCAAATAGAAATTCGGATTCCTAAGCCGTAGGATCAGCATTGCCAAGCGCGCCTTTTGCCCACCAGACAACGCACCGATTTTGGTGTCTTGCATCTGTATGTTCACACCCGCACCCGCCAAAACGCCACGCGCGCGTTGATCACCAATGTCAAACTGCCCTGTAACAGCGACCATCGGTGTGTCGTTTTCCAAAAGCTGGCTCAGATGCTGGTCTGAATAGGCTGGCACAACCGATGGGGCACATTTGACCGCCCTACCATTCCCTGAAAGTGCGCTTTGCACCATCTTTACCAATCGGGTTTTGCCGGTACCATTGGCCCCCAAAAGCACGATGCGGTCTCCTGGCAGAATCCATTTCCGCCCGGTCTTGTACAACAAGCGACCGTCAGGCGTTTCGACCCGTGCATCATCCAATTTGATCAGAGCCTTGGCATGAGTTCCGCTGTTGACCAGTCCGATATCACCGGCGCTGCGCTCGTAGTGGGCAGGTTTGGCGGTCGCTTCAATCTGCGCCGCGCGATCATTTAGCTGTTTGGTTTTGGTTACCAAAAGGTCAGACCCAGAATTGATGCCTATGTTCTTCAGCTTCGCGGCCTGCTTGCGCAGCTGCTGCGCTTTGTTCAAGTCATTGGCAAACCGCCGTTGGTCAGCAGCATCAGCTTCATCAAGCGCCGCCCGCGCTGCCGAAAACGGGAGTGAAAAAACACGTGACCTTTTCGCGCGCAGAAACAGCGTTTTGTTGGTGGTCGCATCAAGAAATGCTCGATCATGAGACGTCACGACAATGGACACTTCACGTGGCAAGGCAGACAACCAGTGCTGGAGCAAGCCTATACGCTGCAAATCCAAATGATTGGTTGGTTCATCCAGCAATAGGATATCTGGCTCCTGAATCCAGGCGGCAGCCAACAATGCAGTCCTTTGCCACCCGCCGCTCAATTCGTTGAGCAGACGATGCTGCAACTCATACGGAACACTCAGATCACCAAGCACGACATCCACACGCCAGCTTTCGTATTCTGCCTGCTCGGCAGGAAGGACACCCAGCACCCACTCATAGAGCGTTTTGGCATAGGCGCGTTCCGGCACGTATTGGGTCACGTATCCCGCTCGCAAACCGCGCATCCGGACGATACTCCCGTTGGTCGGTTCGGATTGACCGGCCATGCATTCCAAAAGTGTTGTCTTACCGCGCCCATTGGCGGCAACCAATCCAATACGATCACCCTTGGAAATTGTCAGGTTCAGTTCATCGAAAAGGAGGTCGCCACGGATTACGCTTAAAGCGTTGATGTTCATCACAGTCATCGGAGTCTCTGCTCATAAAAAGAGGTGCCGCGGTGCGGCTTTGGGCAGACCGATTGAAAGGCTATTTCTCGGGCCCGCCCTGCAAACGCATTTACAGGGCGAAACGGGGACCATGCTGAAGTCGGCGGATGATACGCATGTTCAGCTTGTGCCCTCCCGTTGTAGATTGTGACTGTGTGCTCAGACCTTAAAAAACAATTCCCGTCTCAGCAAGCAGCTCGCATTAGAAAAGAAGACCTTTGCCGCATTGCCAAAAATTGTAGGTTTGAGCCCGGAGCTGCCCTTGGTCCCATTTCCGCCTTTCACACTTGCAGCAGGTCGCAAATCGCGCAAACCGGACATTCCCAGGCGCTTCGCAGATGGCAGGGCAGCGGACTTTCCCGACCTTGGATTTAATACCTTCGCTGGCGCAGCATCACCGTGCACATGAAGCATCAAGAGTTCTGCAACACGACGCGTTTCCCGTTTGCAGTCATTCAAGCACGCCGAAAACTAGAAATTCCGAACCAACCCTTCGCCGTACGTCGGGCAGACGAGTAAGGAGTAGACAAAACGGACCCGCATCGAGCCTGCGCCAACGTCGACTTCCAGATCGTACCTTACAACGCTCATCAACATTCGGATGGGTGTTATTGGAGTTTGGTGAGCTGATTAAGCCTTTGGACGCATTAAAAAGTCGACCTATTTCGGGCACGACTCCTGCAAAGTTCACTCCGACGCTCCCCACTCCAAAAGAATGGACTGATAGCTGGGACTTTGCGGATAGTTTGGGTGTGTTTTCGCGAGTTCCGCCCAAGCCCGGTTGGCTTCTTGCTCACGATCGAGTTTGGACAATGTAAACGCTTCGTACACTCTGCCCGGCAAGAAATTGGAATTGCGATCATGTGCGCGACGAAACTGCCTCAAGGCAGCCTCATAATCACCAAGTAAGAATTGAGCGCGTCCAAGCGCAAATACGTAGGTGACGCTGTAGTTCGGATTCAAACGAAAGGCTTTGTTGATAGATTGCAATGCGGCATCGCCGTCGACATTTGTCGAAAGGATGAGCGACCTCCATAAGAACGCATCGGCGAAATTTGGGTCAAGAGCGATGGCCTGATTGACCGCAGCCAGAGCCCCGTCCAGATCCTTGTCCCAGCGGAGCGCCCAGGCAAGATTGGCGTGTCCCGCCGGAAGGTCCGGATCAATCGTCAGAGCTTTTCGCGCCAACTGAATGGCTGCGTCAACGGTTTCGCCCTTTGAAGGATTGTGACCGGCTAAAAATGAAAACGTCAACGCGCGCGATTGCCAAGCATAAGCATCGGCATAGTTCGGATCGACTTCAATAGCGCGGCCGAAGAGATCGGTGGACGCGAGAACGCTGGTGCGGTCAAACCTATAGAACTGCTCCTGACCACGAAGCAGAAGGTCATGCGCCGTGGGATCAGCCGTGCCGCGATGGTCGAGACGGTATGCTTCCCTATCGGTCAGGGCGACTTCCAGTGCTTCGACGATCCGGCGTGTGACCTCGTCCTGGACTTCAAAGATGTCTGCAGCACTACGGTCAAAACGCTCGGCCCATATGTGAGCATCAGTTGTGACATCGATCAGCTGCGCCGTGATCCGCAGCCTGTCGCCGTCGCGCCGGACACTTCCCTCCAGGACATGGCCGACGTCCAGAGCTTCCCCAATCTCTTTAATGGAAACCTGTTGGCCTTTGTAAACAAACGTCGAATGCCGGGCGATGACTCGGAGGCCGGAGATGACGGACAGGTCCGTAATGATATCTTCCGTAATACCGTCGCTGAAATATCCCTGATTCGGATCCGGGCTCATGTTGTCAAACGGAAGTACAGCGATAGAAACCTGGTCCGATTGCACCGTATCCGGTTCTCCTGGATCGCCTGCACCAAAGCCAACGATAAACCACAGAACGACAGCCGAAACGCAAACGGCAGCCAGAACCACGATCAAACGGCGGGGCAATTCTGTGCGTTCATTCGATGGTGCAGTCAGTGTCGGGGGGGTGACAGGCTCTGCGCGTAGGGTGAACTTCGGTGCGTACCCGCCTTTCGGAAGCTCGATAATAACAGCGTCATTCCGTCCGTCATGCGCGTAGAACTCAGTCAACTTCGACCGCAGGCGGCCTGCCTCGACCCGGACAATTGAATCAATCACAGGATCGAAGCTTTCGTCACGGTCATAGACATCAATACCGATGCTGTATTGGTTCAAATTCATCTGTTTACCAGAGAGAGATTGTTCGACGACATAGCGAAGGAAACGGCTTTGACGTTCGCCGTGAACAAAGGTCTCACTTCCGAGAACACGATCCAATTGCTCTCGAATTTGCACATTGTTGGCTCGGCCTATCTCTGCGATCTCGGCCACCTCTCTCCCCAGTCTGATCAAGATTACGCGGCAACACCGGCTTCGTCCAACGGACCGCAACGTCCCTGACCTCGCCGCACGAAGCGCGGAGCCTGATGGCCGAAGTCACACGCACTGAATTTGGAGAAAGCCGCCTCAAAGGAACCGTCGGAGCAGCGTGCCTGAAGGACCGCACGTCAGCTACGGCAGGTTAGTTTATAAAAGTACATTTTATCAACGCGTTAACCAAAAAACACGTGCGTGTGTAACCGTTACAAACTCCTGATCTTGGTGTGCTGCGGCCATCCTTTCCCTCATCGAAATTCAACTGAAACGGAAAGGACGAAGAGATGATCGACATCACCCCCAAAAACGAGACTCGATTTGGCCGGATCACCGCTTTTTTGAAGGCCTGGGACGAAGCAATCCACTTTGATCCAACTGAATTGCTCCAGACACGCATCCGAAATCTGGAAGCGCGTGTCTCCAAATTGGAAGCGCTGGATGTCCGGGTGACCAACAACGACCAAGCGGCCTGATCTGCACAAAAGGAGGAATTGTTATGCCTATTGATCTGATTTTTATGTTGCAGCTTGGCCTCAGCGTGATTGTCTGCACTCTGGTCGCCATTCGCGTGACGCCTGTTCTAGACCAACTGGCTTGGCGGGATGCCATGTTCTGGTTGGCCGTACCGCATGCATTTCGACATCTGGGACTGGTGTTCCTCGTGCCTGGCGTGGTGGCTGAAACCATGCCCGGCGGGTTCGCAGCCGAGGCTGGTTACGGTGATTTGTCCGCCGCTCTGGCGGCGACACTCACGCTGACCGCCCTATGGCGAGGTTGGGCGGTGGCGCTGCCTTTGCTGTGGGCATTGAATATTATCGGCGTCTACGATCTGGCCAACGCCCTTCAGCAAGTTGAGGCCGTGCCGCACTTCCAAGCTGCCTGGTACATCCCGACCTTTGTTGTCCCGGTCCTCATTGTGACGCACGCGATGATGCTCATCCGCCTGGTGCACATGGCACTCGGCACGCGATCGGCTGCGGAGCGTGCTCGGTGATGGATCAAATTACACGACACTCAAGAACAATGAACGCGCATTTTTTTGGATGCGCGTCAATCCCTGGCCCTTGCATTGTGGAGGCGGCAATGAGACGCCAAAACAAGTCCGATCTATTGGCCGAATTCATCGATCAGGAAGTCGAGGAACACGCGGACTTTCGAAACGACATAGCGCCTGGAGGGGTAAACCGCGTAGAGGAATGTCTCGTTCGGCGTCCAGTCCTCAAGGGCGGACGTAAGCCGACCGGACGCGAGGTCGTCTTCGACGTACATTCTGGGAATGAGGCTGAGGCCAAAGCCCGCACGCAACGCATCGCGTACGGCCAGGCTGGACGACACCTTGTAGCGGCTCCGAATCGGCACTTTCACCGCGCGACCGTTTCTACGAAATGTCCATTCTGCGGCATGATCCGACAGGCTGAATTGTACGCAAGTATGCTGAGACAGCTCCTCTGGCTTTTCCGGGCGGGCGTAGGTTTTGAAGTAAGAGGGCGATGCGCACAACACGTGATCCATGGTCGTCAGTTTACGCGCGATAAGGGCAGAATCCTCAAGATTGTCAGACCCGCGCAAGGCAATATCAAAACCTTCTTCAACAAGGTTAACCCTGCGGTCTTCAAGACGCAGATCCAAAGTAAGCTCGGGATAACGGTCGAGGAATCTGGGGATCGCCTCGGACAGCCCGACAAGCGTGACCGTCATCGGCGCGCTGACCCGCAACAAGCCGGATGGCGCGCTCTGCATGGCCAGAAGCGTACCGTCGGCCTCTTCGAGGTCCTCAAGGATTTGGGCGACCCGGTCGAAGTAGAGCGCGCCTGCCTCAGTCAGGCTCATGCGTCGCGTCGTACGGTTGATCAAACGGGTTGCGAGGTGGGCCTCGAGTTCACTGACATTTTTGCTGACTGCGGCAGGCGACAAGCCGAGTTTGCGAGATGCCTCAGCAAAACTGCCAAACTCTACGACGTTTCTGAACACGGTCAGCGCGGTCATACGATCCATTACTATTTACTATCAGTGAATAGTTAAATCACCAACAACCATGTTATAAACTATTTCGTAATAATGCATATTCACACAACACAAACTCCGGAACCTGTCGTCCCTCACAAGAGGTTTCCGACTGAATTTGAAGACTAGGAGAACCTGATATGCAACTCGCAAGAACCCCTGATCACCCCGTAGACCCGCTTTTCCTGTCACGCTGGTCGCCACGTGCTTATGATGCGTCACTCCTTCCTGATGCAGACCTGATGACCATTCTCGAGGCCGGTCGCTGGGCGCCTTCTGCCTATAATGTTCAGCCCTGGCGGTTTCTCTACGCCCGGCGCAACGACGATCTCTGGCCCAAATTTCTTTCGGTCCTGGACCCTTTGAACAGCCGTTGGGCAATCGACGCATCCGCATTGATCTTTTTATTGTCGGACACGGTAATGCCAGGTGATGGCGACCGACCGGAAGCAATTTCTCACTACAACAGTTTCGATGCCGGGTCGGCCTGGGCGCAGATCGCATTGCAAGCGACAGCGCTTGGCTATGCCGCGCATGCAATGGCCGGATTAATGTTTGACGAAGCACCAAATGTGCTGCGCTTTCCGGACCGGTACAAGCTGGAGATTGCAATCAGCATTGGACGACGGGCCGATCCTGCAGGCCTGCCTGACGACCTCAGGGCCGAAGAGGAGCCAAGCGGCCGGATGCCACTTGATCAGATTGCCTTCGAGGGGTGCTTTCCTGCCGCGCCCACTACCATTGCAGCGGAATAGGGAGACTTGAGATGCCGCGCTATTCCATCCCCGCGTTATCCGACAAGAAGGCCCGAGGCGGATCGCAGTTTTACGTTCACGCCTTGATGCTGACCGCTACGCTGCTGGTTGCCACGTCTTTTCCCGTGGTGAATGCCATTGCCGATGGTCTGGACAGTATTGTGCTGACCTTTCTAAGATTTGCCCTGGCAACAATGCTGTTTGCACCGATCGTTGTCTGGCGCTTTGGGATATCGCTGCCGCGCCCGGGTGATATGGTCCGATACAGCGTGCTTAGCGTTTTTCTGGTCTTCTTCTTCTGGTGCATGTTCGCCTCCCTGCGCCAGACAACGCCATTGAACACCGCCGCGATCTTTGCTTTGACGCCCGTCGTCACGTCGATCATCGCAGCCATCCTGCTGCGCGAACCGCTTGGCCTGTCGGCTCGGATCGCCCTGCCGATCGGTGCTGCCGGCGCGATCTGGGTGGTCTTCCGCGGTGACTTTTCCGCAGTGCTGTCCCTAAGCATGGGAAAAGGCGACCTTCTGTTTCTGGCAGGGACAATCTCGCTCGCCATCTACAGCACCTTGGTCAAAGTCCTTCATCGCGGCGAGCCCATGGCGAGGATGACGTTCTGGACCATGGCGACCGGTTCGATCTGGCTGTTTCTGTTGTCGTTTCCCAGTCTAGACAAGATGGATTGGAGCGACGTACCGCTACAGGTTTTTGCTGGCATCGCCTATCTTGCTGTCTTCACGACGATCGTCACGTTCGTCATCTTCCAGTGGAGCACCACAAAGATCGGGCCGACACGGGTTGTATCTTATACATTTCTGAACCCGGCTTTGGTCCTACTGCTTGGGGTGCTGTTCGGGGCACCACTGCCGCCTATTGCCACGTGGCCCGGGGTCGTTCTGGTTGTGACCGCCACCATCGTTCTACAATCCAATTTGAAGTCTGCGCGTCGCCGCCCCCAGAAACATGTAGCCCCAACGGCCTAAGTTTGCGGGAACCGGATGACCAACGGGCAACGTGATCAATCAAGGGGTAGAGAAATGTCCAAGATTGAAGCCAACCGACTTACTGATGCCTACGCCGCACTGAATAGAGAACAAGACGCGAAGGGATCCCTGCTAAAGAGCCGCGTCACGGCCAAGCCACTTCTCTTTTGGGGCTTGCTTGGCATCGTCTTGATTTCACCAGCTTTGGTGCAGGCCCATGTGCACTGGTTCGTGACCGCCGACAGTCCCGGGGCCACCACGTACCAACCCTATTCCCTGTCAGAACCGGCTGTTCTGATATGGATAGCCATTGCGGCCGCCATGGTGGGAATTGCGATCGTTCTGGACAGGAAACTGCCAGACCTGCCAATCGCAAGTACCAAGATCAGGCACGATGTTATGGAGTTGATGCGCGTTCTGACGGGCATGTCCTTTCTGCTGACGGCCTATGACGGTGCGCTTGTCGCGCCGCACCTGCAGGCTTATGGCGGGCTCGGCACGGTTCTGCTGTTTCTTCAGGCCGGGATCGGAGTGCTGCTGCTCAGCAATCATTTCCTTCACCACGCCGCGATTCTGATGCTGATCTTGTATGCCGGCATGCTGATCCAATTCGGTCTGATCCGATCATTCGAGTATGCGAACGTCGTCGGAATCGCGCTATTCCTGTTGTTCAACTACTTCCCGTCCGAGGGTGCGCGGACGCGACTGAAGCCCTATTCAGTGGATATGCTTCGGATCTTCACCGGCCTTTCTTTGATTACGCTTGGTATCTCGGAAAAGCTCTATGGCGCGGCGCTCGGTCAAGCCTTCATTGCGGATTATCAGTGGAACTTCATGCCCAAACTCGGTTTTGATTGGTTCGAGGATCGCTTGTTCGTCCTGTCTGCCGGAGTCATGGAAGTGGTCTTCGGACTCATCCTGGTGCTCGGCGTTGTGACGCGATTGGCCACACTTGCCCTGGCGGGTTTGATGCTGACGTCCAACATCGTTTTCCTGATCCAGAACAAGCAGGACGAGGCATTGGCCGAGCTGATCGGTCACCTGCCGATCATCGCAACGGCTCTTGTCTTGCTTCTGTTGGGATACGGGCAGCGATTGAAGGTAGGGCGTTAGAGATCTGCGGCAACGAAGATGGCGTGACCGGTCATTTGCACGTCTGAAAATGCTCGATATTTGAAGGGCGACTACGATGAAGTTTCTCGACACAATTCAAGTCAGGCCGATCTATGGGCTCTACTGGACAATCATATGTATCTTTCTGGGAATTCTGTTGGCGCCGCTCGTGGCGTCGCCACCACCGGAAGATCATTCAAACCATCTGACCCATGACCACATAGAAGCGCATGGCACATTCGAAGTTGATCTCGAGAATGTGCCAGAGGTTTCAATCCGCGTCGCGAAGGACGCGATTGCCGGGTGGAATGTCTTTGTGGCGATTGAAAATTTCGCGTTCTCAGCAGAAAGCGTTAATCAGCCCAATACACCCAATAAAGGGCACGCACATCTGTACGTGGACGGCGAAAAAGTGACCCGGCTCTACGGAACGGCCTACCATCTGGCGGACTTGTCGCCCGGGCGACACGAAATATCAGTCGGTTTAAACACCAACGATCACTCGGATCTGGTGTTTGGCGGGGAGCCCATTGCTGCGGCGGTCACCATCGAACAAGATTCTGCTACATCGCAATGACGCAACAGCCATGGTGTTACCAACAGGTTAGGGTGCATTTGGCCTGTCCGGCCCGGCAGGGACGCTGATCATGCTGGTCGGGCTGGTGTTTTTTGTCAGCTGTCTCGGCGTCACAGTTTCTTTCAACGCCCAGATGAAAGAGGCTTCGGCATGAATGGATATGTCGCTCGAGGCCACACATGACTATTGGTTTTAAACATATGTCTCCCCTTGGGCTTTCTGAAGTATGATGCGAAAAATTGCCTGCGCCACGTCAGTGGCGCTATCCGCAGACATTGTCGTTCTTAATCCACACATTTTCGCGGTTTGTCATTGGTCGCTGATTGGACGATCTGTGCCGCAGCCGTGAGTTCAGAAATCAGCAGATCAACATTGTGAGTATCAGTTTGCCAGGACGATATACTTATCCGCATTGCTGGTGCCTGGTTCCAGACAGTCATACCAAACCAAACCTTAGCATTGGCCGCGACAAGAGACTGTATTTGCGCGGTTTCTGCACCAGTTCCGAAGGTGAACAAAACTTGGTTTAGCACGGGCGGTACTAAGACATTATATCCGGCCTTAACCAACGCATCCGCTACATATTCTGCCAATGCGCAGTGCCGTTCAATCATAGCCGCAACCCCTGTGCGTCCCAGAGATCGCAAAACGGCCCAAAAAGGAATGCCGCGGGCGCTTCTAGAGAATTCAATGCCGAGATTCTTCTGGCTGTCTGCGGATGCCAAAGAATAGTCTGCATCGCTATTCATGGCGGCGGCCATTGCATGACGGTCACGACAAATACCCACAGCTCCATCATACGGTGTGTTCAACCATTTGTGTCCATCGGTTGTCCAGCTGTCGGCCATTTCCACCCCGTCCGTCAGATAGTGTTTTGTCGGAGCAGCACGCGCCCAAAGACCGAAGGCACCATCGATATGTACCCAAGCTTTGGCGGCTTTTGCCGCCGTCACCAATGGTAGAAATGGATCAAAACTTCCGGTATTCACTTCTCCAGCCTGTAAGCACAGGATGGTCATTTCATCCAATTGGGGAAGCTTAGATGGAATGATGCTTCCTTTTTCATCAACCGGCGCCACAAGTATATTTTGTTCGCCAAAGCCGAGAACACGCAGCGCTTTGCGCACTGTCACATGTATCTTTTCCGATATGACGACTCGGATTTCGGGCGCCCCACACAGCCCGCGAACGTCCTGGTTCCAGTTCTTCCGCAACAGCAACTCCCGACGCGCAGTCGCCAGACAAACAAGGGTTGAGGAAGTTGCGGATGTGCCAAAGGCAACTCCGCTGTCGCGAGGGAGGTCAAGAATGTCCAATATCCAGCGTGCGGCAACTTTTTCGATAACATCCGCCGATGGGGAATTGGTATAAGTCGAGGCGCATTGATCCCATGCGAGCATCATTCGCTGAGCAGCTGCAGCGACCGGGATAGTCGCCCCAATAATGAATCCAAAATAATGCGGACCATTGGATGCCACAGTGCCTGGTGATCCCACGTCATCCAGAAGTCTTAGAGTTTCCAAAGCATCAAACCCGTTTTCTGGCAGGTTTTCCTCAAAACGAGACAGTGAATTGCGCGCCGAGTCTTTCGGAATGGCATCCATGTCAGCGATTTCAGTTAGGTACCGGTTGGCGCGACGATCCGCTTCCAAGAGAAGATTGGCATCCGTCAAGTAAGGCTGTAATTTTTCGCAAGTCATACTGTGCCTCTGTTGATTAGGTATTTTTACGATGGCGCGCGTACTCGAGACCACGGAGGCGTCTTCCAAAAGCGAATTAGTCAACTCCTGTGGCTTCATAGGTCATCCGACATTTCAAAGATTGCTCACCATTTTTCTCCATAGGGTCGCAGTTCTACGTCAAACGACCAGGTAGATCGGTCTTGATGGGCGGTATGGAACACTTCGTCAGCGATGGCGTTGGGCTTGCTGAAAAACTCTTCGGGCATATCCGGATTGAAAGGCACGCGGGTCCATGGTGTGTCGATCGCTGCATCGATCACGACATAAGCCACATGGATGCCCTTTGGCCCCAATTCGCGGGCTAGGGACTGCGCAAATATCCGTTGCGCGGCCTTTGTAGGGGCAAAGAGTGCATAATTGGGAACACCACGGAGTGCTGCAGTGTTGCCCGTGACGATGATTGCACCGCTGCCTCGCTCGACCATTGCCGGTGTCAGTTCGCGCGCCAAGTACAACAGGCTAGTGGTGTTGACGCGAAAATTGCGCTCCAGTTCGCCGGGATCTGCCTCCATAAAAGGTTTGAAAGTGGCCCGAACGGCGTTGTGCACAATCACTTCCGGCGTTCCCATTTCGTCCTTCACCTGACGGCAAACATCGACCAGATGCTCAATGTCCTGCAAATCGAATGCGAAGGCCCTCGAACCTGGGAGTTCCTTTTCAAGTTCCGCCAAACGCTCACGGTTGCGCGCCAACAAGGCGACGCGATATCCATCCCGAGCAAACCGACGGGCGACTGAGGTACCGGTTCCATCTCCGACACCTGTGATCAAACAGACTTTCTGTTCCATGGGAGTACTCCTTCTTCAATGGTTGGTTCGATGACAACGCTGCTAGATCAGGGACTTGATGTCCGCTGCGAAGGTTGGGAAGGCATAGAGCGAGTTCTTGAGGTCACTGGCGGAAATGCGGTGACGCATGGCCATGGCGAAGAGATGGATTAATTCGTCGCCGTGATGCCCCAGGATATGGGCGCCCACGATCTGGTCGGTGTTCTTGTCGATCAGAACCTTCGACCAGGCTGCAGTCTCGGCATAAGTTTTGGTAGAAATCCAACCAGACATGTCCGAGATGATGACAGAGACGTCGAAGCCCTGCTTCTTTGCCTCGGCCTCGCTCAGACCGACTGTGCTGAGAGCGGGGACAGTGTAAACGGCACTGGGGATAACACTGTAGTCTGGCTGTTCGGTTGACCCGTTCACAATGTTTTGGCCTACAATCTGACCTTCGTAGGTTGCTATCGGGGACAATTGGGCGGATTGCTCCAACGCGTCGCCGGCGACCCACACCGACGGGTTGGAGGTGGAGCGCAACGTGTCGTCGACCAAAATACTTCGCCCGTCATGCTCGATACCGGCGGTCGCAAGGTTAAGGCCTTCGATATTGGCGATGCGGCCGGCTCCGTTGACAACACGTTCGGCCACGACGCTTAGGTCGCGGCCTTCATACGCGAACCGCACCCTGAGTTTCTTGCCTGATTTCTCGATGGTTGTTACCGAAACCCCGGTTTTGACGACCACGCCAAGACGTTCGGTTTCCGCTCGCAGCGCGCTGACCGCATCCCCGTCAAGGCGTGGCAGAAGCTGCGGCAGCGCTTCTAGTATTGTTACCCGGACACCTGCCCGTGCATAGACGTGACTGAACTCCATCGCGATGACACCGCCACCGATGAACACAACCTCTTTCGGCAATGCCGGGTCCGACAAGACATCGTCCGACGTGATCATGTGCTCGGCGCCGGGAATAGGCAGTGGTCTTGGCCTTGATCCGGTTGCAATGACGATGTTTTTGCCGTGGACGACCTGACCATTAACTTCAACACTGTTGGGCCCCACGAAAGTTGCATGGCCGCGAAAGACGTCGCCCCGCTTTTCCGCCAGACCGAGCATGGCATCTGGAATAAAGCTGATAAGGTCTTTTTCCCGTTCGATCAGTTTGGCCCAATCGAGCTTCGGCTTGCTCACTTCGATCCCGTGCACCGAAGCTTGCTCAATTTCATGCATCGCGTGAGCTGCTGCGACCAACACTTTCTTGGGCGTGCAGCCACGGTTGGGACAGGTCCCACCAAACTCACGCGCTTCTACAAATGCGATCGATTTTCCGGCTTCGTGAGCAATAGCTGACACTCCGAACCCGGCATTGCCGCCACCAATTATTACAACATCATATGAATCACGCATGTCTTCACTCCTAGAATTGGTACCTTGGTCGCGATCGAGGCGGATCGGTATAGATTACCCGGCGGGACCGAAGGTTTCGGTATGAATGTGCTCCTGGGATATGCCCTGGGCCTCAAGATCGACCTGCAGCTCACCCATGAATTTCACCGGCCCACAAATGAAGTAATGGGCGTCGATGTTATCAACCAGTTGCGCCAGCAACGCGCCGTCTACGCGGCCAAGGCTGTCAAACGCATTGGCCAACTGGTCATCCCCAGTGGGTTGGCTATAGGCGACATGCACGCTGACACCTGACCGTGCGGATGCCAATTCCAGAACCTCTTGAGCCAATGGGTGGTGTTTACCGTCTCTCGCACCGTGGACAAACCAGACCGGGCGGTTGCCGGGTTCTTTAGCGACCGCGTGAAGAATGCTCATCATCGGTGTGACACCGATACCGGCGCTGACCAGCACTAATGGGCACTTGTTGCAGGTCATTACGAAATCCCCGGATGGCCGACGGCTATTTATAATTGCGCCGGGTTCGAGGTGATCATGAAGAAACTGCGAAGTGATGCCTTTCGGTTCACGTTTCACGGAAATACGATAGCGATGCTCATTGGGTCCATTAGAGAGCGAGTATGTTCGACTGACAGGCTCGCTTATTCCCGGAATTTCAAGCTCGATCGGAAGATGCTGGCCAGGTTCAAAACTAGCCAGAGCTCCTCCGTCCCGTGCTGCGAAGACGAATGAGGTGACATCAGCGCTTTCGGGCGTTTTCTCGACAAGGCGGAGCGAGCGAACCGAGTCCGCATCCGAGCTCCATCTGAGGCTGACCGCAGAGCGCGTCTCAACAACTTCATCAATCTCCAATGTAATCAGCCGCCGAGCGCCGGGAAACTTTGCAATCTCGTCGCTGTCCCAATCGATGGAGGCTTTGCCGGTTAACTGAAGAAAGCTGCCGCTTTCGAAATCAACAAATAGCAAGCCGGCCCTCGGATCGAGGAGAATGTTGCCAATTGTGTTGAAGTGATTGTTACCGGCGTAATCCGGGAACTGCAGCCGCCCGTCATCCAGAACTTTAACGAAGCCATGGTCGCCGCCACGATGCGACGCATCCATCCCGTATGTCGGGCTCGTACCCTCTCCGCGATAACCACTTGCGATAAAGAAGGTGTCTGCGGAGGAAATCCACTGTATCTGCCCTTTGGTGAGGCGCTGGCCTCTGGTTGAAAGGCCAGGATCGGAGCCATTCAACCGATGCCATTTTCTTTCCCGAATATATTGCGGACAATTGCCAAAGGTCTGCTCGACGCGAAAGTTAAACCCTGCGGATGTGACATTGGCCGCACGGCCATTGACGCGGTTACGGCGTCGGGTTGCCAGTTCGATGCCGAGAATGCCGATATCGCTTTCTGGCTGGATGGCACTGTGCAATGCGTCACCTTGGCCGGGCAACGCGTCGATAGAGAGCGTTTTGTTGTCAGGCGAGGTAACAGTACCTTCGGTCCCTTCCAACAGTGTAACCCAAGGCCTGTTCTGTCCGTCCCGGGCTGCGACCACCAGGAATGGAAGGGCGGTATGAAAGTCGCGGTGCTGTTCCGGTAAGTGGTCGCGGACAACTTGCCGTGCCCACTCTTCGATGTCGCGGACGCCCAGCCGCGCTTGCGCCAAGTGTTCGCCGCGGTGAAACGGGGACGCGTCGCGATCACGAAGTTCAGTGCTGGACATGGGATTTCTCCTTGGCAAAATGGCGCCCGGGCATCTGCCCTGGGCGCCAAGTTTCATCAGGCGGCCAGGCCAACCTTGGTGCTTTGCATAGACACAAAGCCCGGTAGTGCCTCGACACGACCCAGCAGGCCCCGGATATTGGGGAAATCGTCAAGTGAGACGTTCCCCTCGGGCGCATGCGCCGTGTAGCTGTATATAGCGACGTCGGCGATTGTCGGGGTGGAACCAACCAACCAGTTTCGCCCATCCAGATGAGATTCGAGACGTTCGAATGCAGATCTGGCCACTGCCTTGGGCCGCTCGGCATCCAGTTGGGCGCCAAAGACGGTGACAAGCCGAGCGGTTGCGGCACCGTGTGCTATATCCCCGGCGGCCAGAGACAGGAATTTCTGAACCTCGGCCTCGTGGATGGGATCGGTTGGCAGCCAGTCAGGGGCGTATTTGCGAGCGAGATAGACGAGAATGGCGTTAGAATCCGCCACGACGGTATCTCCGTCCTCGATGACCGGCACCTGACCAGCCGGATTGAGTGACAAAAAGGGTTCCTTTTTGTGCTCGCCGGCCAAGAGATCGACATCAACCAGTTCATGGTTGATTCCGCCAAGCTTGGCGAAAAGTTCGATCCGGTGGGAGTGGCCGGATAGCGGATGTCGATGAATGCGGATGGCGTTGGGCATGATTTTTCCTTTCGGAGGAGTTTTCCTGAGCGAGAGCTGATGGGGTTCACCAGCGATCACTGGATAAAACATGACAAGTGACTGCATTGGTGATAATCACATATTTTATTCAATAACTAAGAACGTATTGAGCATAATAACCATCTTCGAAGTACCAAAGGAGCGTTACAATGGACACGGTTGACACGATGCGTGCTTTCCTGGCCGTGGCTCAAGAAGGGTCGTTCACAGCGGCAGGGAAGCGTCTTGGTATTTCGACCAGGCTTGTCAGCAAATATGTGGCGCAGTTGGAAAGTAGACTTTCAACCCAGCTTTTTAACCGAACAACGAGAAGCGTTTCTCTCACGGACGTTGGGGTCGCCTATCTCAAACGGTGCCAACCGCTTGTCGAACAGATCGATGAGCTGGATGATCTGGTGCAGGAAAGGCAGTCTGCCTTGTCGGGTCCGATCCGCATTACTGCACCAACTGGGTTCGGGAGCAACAACCTGACGCAAGTCCTGGCGCCATTCATGCAGGCGCATCCGAAAGTCGATATCGAGCTCAAACTTTCGGATTCCAGAGTGGCTTTGGTTGAGGAAGGGTTCGACCTCGCCGTCCGAGTGGGCGTACTAAGGGATTCGACACTCATTGCAAAAAAACTTGCGGATATGCCACTTATCGTCTGCGCATCTCCGGACTATCTGACAGCGCGAGGGCGGCCGGGTGACCCTACGGCGCTCGCCACCCACAAATGCCTGGTAGATGACAACCTGGTCAACGCAACGGCATGGAGGTTCCGAACTGGTGCCAGGGATTTTGTCGTGAAAGTCGCTGGTGCCTTCCATGCCAATGCGCCGGCAGCAATCGCTAATATGGCCATTGCGGGCCTCGGCATTGCGCGTTGCCCTCACTACGCCGTGGCGTCATGCTTGCAAAACGGAACCCTAGAACAGCTCTTTGCGGAATACGAAACAGAAAATTTTGGTCTCTACGCGCTCTATCCACCTAACCGTCATTTGACCGCACGGGTTCGCGCGTTGATAGATCATATGGCAAGGCATTTCAGATCACGTTGAGGAAAGATAAAGTTACAACGGCTTCAACTGGGAAGTCAGTTGGTTGCACCTGATAAGGTCCACTGCGATCTCGCTCCCTGCACTACGCTGCCATTGGGATCCTGGAGACAAGAGCTCACTTTGTTGTGCGACCCATGAATTCGAAGCCTGATACTCGCTGCGGCCCGTATGAATGACCGGTCCTTCCGCTGCACAGCGGTACCGGATTTCTCGCACACGCGGCATTCTCGACGCTGCGAGCGCGCGCAGCGATAAAACCGAAATCACAAATTGGGCTCGCTCCGGGCATTCTCTGCGGTGTGTTCCGACTGGAAGTAAGAGCCCTTACCAGACCCCCATCGCAATAAAAGCTTTGTTCATGCAGCGGGCGTCTGATCGCGCTTGCCGGCCGTTCTCAGAATTGCCCAGAAAGTTCTGTGTCGCGAGTCAAGGAGGTTGCTCGAGAGCGATCCCGACCATCCAACTTCCTAAGCTTTAGAGACTCCGGTTGCATTACCAACAATAGAGGAGCAATGCCCGCCTCAGGTGTGGCTCAGCTTTATCCACAACCTTTGGAAAAACGCACTCTAGATTGCACGGCGGGCAAACAAGCTGGTGCAGATCTATTCAGTGGGCTGGCATTGCGAATACTGCTGTGAACTCATGCCTGAGTGGAAGCGCGTGGGCGCCAAGTATTGCAAGGATGGTTGCCGCAAGATGGCAGCGCGGAAACGGCGTAATGCACATTAAGTTTAAGCA